>DAOLIZ010000104.1:3169-9514 GCA_035328285.1 Gemmatimonadales bacterium | reverse complement strand
GCCGGCAAGACCACGCTGATGCAGATGGTGGCCACCATCACCCGGCCGACCGAGGGCACCCTCGCGTTCCAGGGCGTGGACATCCTCCGGGACCCGGAGGCGCTTCGCCGCCAGCTTGGCTACCTCCCGCAGGACTTCGGCGTCTACGACAACCTCACGGCCTTCGAGTTCCTGAGCTATGTCGCGGGGCTCAAGGGCGTGACGCACCGATCCCGCATCGGGGAGCTGCTCGAGACCGTCAACCTGCATACCGTGGCGCACCGCCCCGCCGCCACCTTCTCCGGCGGCATGCGGCAGCGCCTCGGCATCGCCCAGGCGCTGCTGAACGAACCGTCGCTCCTGATCGTCGACGAGCCCACCGCCGGCCTCGACCCCGAGGAACGGGTGCGGTTCCGCCACCTCCTCACCGACTTGGGCCAGGGCAAGCTCGTCCTCCTCTCCACGCACATCGTCTCCGACGTCGAGTCGCTGGCGGACACCATTGCGGTCATGCGGGATGGACGCCTGGTGAGGTGCGCCGCGCCCGAGGCGCTGCTGCAATCGGCGCGCGGGCAGGTCTGGGAGGCGGTCGTCCCCCCCACCGAGTACGAACAGGCCAAGGGGGGCCTCAAGGTGACGCGCGCCGTGCGGCACGTCGAGGGGGTGCACGTGAGGGTGGTGGCCTCCGAGCAGCCCTTCGCGACCGCCTCGGTCGTGGAGCCGGACCTCGAGGACGCCTTTGTCCACCTGATGCAGGCCGGAGCCTAGCTCCGTGTCCGCCCCGCCCGGCCAGATCGGCACCATCGTCCGCACCGACCTGAGGCTCCGCCTCCGCCGGCCGGCCACGCTCTGGCTGGTGGTGGCGCTCTCGGGCCTGGCATACCTCATGATCCCGGATCCCGGCTCGGGCAAGGCACTCATGGTGGTCGACGGGGCGCGGGCGCTCTACACCTCCCAGGTCATCGCCACGACGACGGCGGCGCTCGCCGGCCTTCTCCTCACCTTCGTCGGCTTCTACCTGACAAGCAACGCACTCCGGCGGGACCAGCTGGCCCGGACCGGCGCAATCATCGCGGCCACCCCCGTCAGCTCCACCCGGTACCTCGTCGGGAAGTGGCTCGGCGGAAGCGCCTACCTGGGGATGGTCGGGTTCTTCTACCTCCTGAACGTGATGGCACTGCATTTTCTGCGTGCCGAGGGGGCGTTCGAGCCCTTCACCTACTTGCTCACCTATCTGGTCGTCCTCGGGCCCGCCGTCCTGGTCGTGGCCGCGCTGGCCCTCTGCTTCGAGTGTGTCCCCCTGCTCTCGGGCCGCCTCGGCGACGTGGGATACTTCTTCCTCTGGACGACGCTGATGGTGGCAGGTGCCGTCGGGTCGCAGGGGGGCGGCGGGTCGGTGCTCGACGTGCTGGGGATCGGATTCGTGCTGCAGCTCGTCAACGCCGCGACCGGCGCCCAGAGCCTCTCGATGGGAGTCACCCCCTTCGACCCGACCCTTGCCCCGTGGATCCTCCCGCCGATCCGGTTCGCGGGGGGGGTGCTCCTTCCCCGTCTCGAGACCGCGGCGCTCGCCGCTCCGGTCCTGCTGGTGGCCCGCCTGGCGTTCCACCGGTTCGACCCGGCGAGAGTGCGCGGGCGCGACCAGGCCGCGGGAGGGCGGCTGGTGCCGCAGGTGTCGCGACTGCTCACACCGCTCACCCGCGTCGTGTCGCGCGCCGGCCATGCGCTCGTCTCCGCCGCTCCCGCCACGCTCAGGCCGGTGCTGTCGGAAACGGTGATGACCCTCTGCCAGTCGCCGCTGGTGGTGCTGGCCTGGCTCGGCGTGGTCGCCACGACGGTGGTCGGCACCACGGCCACGGTGCATCACACCCTGCCACTGGCCGTGGCGGTGGTCCTCGCGATCACCCTCGCCGACCTCGCCACCCGGGACCGCGCCGCCGGAACCCTGTCGATGCTGTTCAGCATGCCCGGGGTGAAGGAGGACTACGCCTGGATCAAGATGGGCGCAGCGACGCTGCTGGCCCTGTTCTTCTTCGTGCCGCCGGCGCTCCGGATCGTGTTCACGGCCCCGGACGCCGCACTCTCCCTCCTCGTCGCCGCAGGATTCATGGGGACGCTCGCCACCGCGCTCGGCCTGCTGGCCCGGACGCCCAAGGCGTTCATGGGCGTCTTCCTCCTGTTCCTCTTCCTGGTCCTGAACGGCGCCCAGGCGCCGGCGCTCGACTTTGCCGGGTGGAACGGCGTGGCGACGGGATCCACCCGGATCGGCTATCTCCTCGCCACGGTGCTGCTCGCGGGACTGGCCAGCGGCAAGCACCGGTCGGACCTGCGCCGTGAACGATAGCGAGGGGAGCCGACGGAACACCCCGATGGCTCCCGGGTATGGGGAGAGATGACCCGCACGCTCGTCGTTGCCTTGATCACCTGGCTCCTCGCCGATCCGCTCCCCGCCCAGCAAGCTTCCCGCGACCCGACCGGCTCCATCGTGGGCCGCGTGGTCAATACGGCCAACGGCACGGGCATCGAGGGGGCGAGGGTGGAGGTGCTCGGCGCCGGCCGCGCGGTCACCTCGGGATCGCAGGGCCGGTATCTGCTCGACAGCGTTTCGGTGGGCGCCTGGCGGGTGCGGGCGACGGCCATCGGCTTCGAACCGATCGTGCTGGCGGATGTCCTCGTGGGCAGCGGCAAGCCGCTCGAACTCGACCTGCGGCTCACGCCGAGGATCGTCGAGGTCACCGAGATCGTCGTCGATGCCCCGTACTTCCAGCCCGGGGTGGAATCGTCGACCAGCACCGGCAACCTGAGCGCCGAGGATGTGCGTCGTGCCCCGGGGGTGCAGGAGGATGTGGTGCGCGCCGTCGCGCTCCTCCCCGGCGTGGCGGTCACCAGCGGCGGCCGGAACGACCTGGCGGTCCGCGGCGGCGCGCCCTACGAGAACCTCTTTCTCGTGGACGGGCTCGAAGTCCCCAACATCAATCACTTCGGCTCCCAGGGCTCCACCGGCGGACCGCTGACGATCCTCAACATCGACTTCATCCGCGAGGCGAGCTTCTCCGCCGGCGGGTTCGGGGTCCAGTACGGCGACCGGACCGCGTCGCTGGCGAGCTTCTCGCTTCGCGAAGGGAACAGCGAGCGGCTCGCGGGGGAAGTGAACCTCTCGGCGACCGGCTTCGGCATCATCGGCGAGGGACCGATGGGGAAGAACGGCACCTTCCTCGCCAGCGTGCGGCGGAGTTACCTCGACCTGGTCTTCCGAGCCGCTGATTTCTCCTTCATCCCGGAATACTGGGACGCACAACTCAAGGTGACCCAGCGGATCGGCGCCCGGAGCTCGCTCTCGCTGATCGCGGTGGGGGCGCTTGACAACATCATCCTCGACGAGGAGACCGCCGACAACCGCCTCGACAACAGCCGGATCGCCGCCCCCGACCAGCAGAGCTACTTCACCGGTCTGACGTGGAACTATTCGCTGCCGAAGGGACTGTTGACGGCGACGCTGGGCCGCACCTGGACCCGGTTCTCCACCAGCCAGTACGACACCCTCCTCGCGCCGGTGTATCTCAACCGGTCGGAGGAGGGGGACAACAGCCTGAAGACCGAGCTCGCCTGGCAGTTCACGCCCCGCCTGCAGGTCGCCGTGGGCAACACGCTCCGCATCGCCGATCAACTGGACTACGACGTGCTCCTGGCCGGCGAGTACCGCACCGACAGCCTCAACCAGCCCACGCCGCTCGCCGTCGACACCGCCTTCACCGCGCTCCGGAACGCCACCTATGCCCAGGCCTCGCTCTTCGTGGGCGGCGTCCGGCTCACAGCGGGGCTCCGCGGCGACTGGTACGAGTTCATCGACGCGTTCCGGGTGGCGCCGCGCCTCGGCGCGAACATCCCCGTGGGCACCTCCGGCTCCCTCAATTTGAGCCTCGGGCAGTACTACCAGGCGCCCCCCTTCATCTGGCTGGTCGGCGACCCGGGGAACGCCGAGCGACTGAAGCCGATCCGCGCCACCACCGGCATCATCGGGTATGAGCGACTCCTCCGCCCCGACCTCAAGGGGCAGGTGGAGGTGTACTACAAGCGCTACGCGGACTATGCGGCGCGGCTCTACCGGCCGGAGGCGGTGCTCCAGCCGGCCGGCTTCGACGACGTCACGTCGGACATTCCGTCGGGCCTCGAGCCGCTGAGCAGCATCGGCATCGGCCGCAGCTACGGCGTGGAACTGCAGCTCCAGAAGAAATTCAGCACGGTGCCGCTCTACGGACTCGTGTCGCTCACCGGCGCCCGCTCGGAATTCGCCGGTGTGGACGGCGACTATTACACCGGCGGGTTCGAGACCCGGTTCATCGGCAACCTCCTGGCGGGGTGGCGGTTCAACCCCCGATGGGAGGTCAGCGGCAAGTACCGGCTGTCGACCGGGCTGTCGTACACCCCCTTCGCCACCAGCGGTCCCCTCGAGGGGGAACGGGACTTCACCAATTACAATGCGTCCCGGCTCCCGACATTCGCTGCCATCGACATCCGCGTCGACCGGCGCTGGTCCTTCCAGTCGGTGCAGCTCGATGTCTACGTCGACATCCAGAACCTCCTCGGCCGGGCCAACGTGACCGGCACCTACTGGAACGCCCGCACGCAGCAGGAAGAGTTCAACGAGGGGCTGGGGCTCCTGCCGACGATCGGGGTGAACGTGGAGTTCTAGCGGCTTGACGCTTCCTTGACCGACCCCCGCGAAGGTGTGCCCGGACGGCAACAGGCCGTCCCAACCACTCACTGGGGGCCCACCATGAACCGCATTCTCGCCATCCTCACCCTTGCCGTCCTCGTGCCATCCATCGCCGCCGCGCAGAAGCCGCAAACCCGTGACGGGTTCGGAATCAGCTTCGGGTTCGGGGCTGGCGCCGCCAATTTCTGTGACGACTGCGAGGAGCTGGCCGACACCGAACTGTCCGGCTACCTCCGGCTCGGGGGGTACCTGAACCCCTCGCTCTTCCTGGCGGCCGAAAGCAATGGCTGGGTCGGGAGCACGACCGACTACGACGCGCCGAGCCTCGGCGCGGTCATGGGCGTCGTGCAGTGGTACCCGATGGTCGCGAAGGGGCTGTATCTCAAGGCCGGGTTCGGCTACTCGTACGCAAGCGTCTATTCCGACTTCTCCACCTCGGGGGTGGCGGGGTCGATCGGCGCGGGATACGACATCCGCCTCGCGCGAAATTTCGCGCTGACGCCGTACGTCAATTACCTGAGCCAGTTCGGCGGCGGCTATTCGTATTCCGGCTCGAGCGAGATCGTGGCCGACGCTGCCGTGCACCTCTTCCAGTTCGGGCTTGGGTTCACCTGGTTCTGATCCGTGGCGCCGGTCTCGCCTGTCCCGCTCCGCGGCCCGCCCGCCGGGGAGCGCGGACCGGCGCAGGAAGGTCGGGCAATCTCCCTGAACGGCCCCCCCCCCCAGGCCCGGTTCCCCACGCGGAGCAGCCCCGGCTTATATTCCGGGCCATCAATTCCGCTGTCCACTCGGGCCCGAGGCAGGGCCAGAGCCGGGGGGCGGGAACATCCGAGCCCCGCCGGGCTCACCTGACCCAGACCCAAGGAAAGACCCCGATGACCTCCCTGAGCAGAAGCGCCGCCGTCAGTGCACTCGCCCTCGTCCTCGCCGCCTGTGGCGGAGAGAAGAAGGAAGAGGCAACCCCCGCTGCCGCCCCCCCGGCCGCTGCGGCCGCACCCGCGGCTGTGGCGCAGGGCCAGTACGCCGTGTGCCAGACCTGCCACCAGGCGGATGGCATGGGGGTGCCGAACGCATTCCCGCCGCTGGCCGGCTCCGAGATCGCCAACGGCCCGTCCGAGGTCCCGATCGCCATCGTCCTGCACGGGCTGCAGGGTCCGCTCACCGTGCATGGCACCACCTTCAACGGCCAGATGGCGGCCTGGGGCCAGTTCAGCGACGACGACATCGCCGCGACGCTGACCTATGTCCGGTCGTCCTGGGGCAATGCGGCGCCGGCCGTGACCGCCGCGGAAGTGGCGGCAGTCCGGGCGGCCACCGCAAGCCGCACCACGCCGTGGACCTGGGAAGAGCTGCAGGCCGCGAAGCTGAAGTAGGCCGGGTCGCCAGTTCGGTCCGGATTGGGGGAGGTTCGGTCGAGCCTCCCCCTTCTCGACTCCCTCATCCACGGACACCCAGGCCCCGCCTGGCGCACCGGCACCGGCGTGGCGCCGTGGCCCGTGCCGCCCTAGCTTCCCATGTTGACCGCCTTCCGCGCCCTCTGAACCACCCGGAGCCGTGAGCGACACTCTCGAACGACTGCAGGCAGCGCTGGCCGACCGGTATCGCGTGGAACGCGAGCTCGGGGCCGGAGGCATGGCCACGGTGTTCCT
>DAOLIZ010000104.1:0-3069 GCA_035328285.1 Gemmatimonadales bacterium | reverse complement strand
CGTCCGGATGACGATGGAAGAGTTCGAGGCGATGAAGGCCGCCCAGGCCCCGACGACCTGGTGGCGACGGCCGTGGGTCGTCGGGGTGGCGGCGCTGCTCCTCGTCGGCGCCGTCGTGGGCGTGTGGCGGCTGACCAGCGGTAGGGGACCCGCCGCGGCACCGGGCGGGCTCGACCCGCACAACATCGCCGTGCTCTACTTCACGGACCAGAGCCCCGATCACGAGCTGGGATACGTCGCAGAGGGGCTGACCGAAGGGCTGATCAGCGCCCTGGCCTCGGTGCCGGGGCTGTCGGTGGTGTCCAAGGGCGGCGTCGAGCCGTACCAGGGAAGCGGCATCGCCCGCGACAGCATCGCCCGTGCGCTCCAGGTCGGCACGCTGGTGATGGGCAGCATCGAGCCGGAGCGGGACAGCATCCGGGTGACGGTCCGGATCCTCGACGACGGCGGGATCGAGCTGGGCAAGGCGTCGTTCGTGAAGTCGGGCGGCGACCTCGTTGCCCTGTCCGACACGCTGAGCCAGCAGGCCGCCACCCTGATTCGCCGTCGCGTCGGCATCGAAGCCCAAATGCGCCGGACACGGCTGGGCACGAACAGCACGGAGGCCTGGTCGATGTACCAGCGTGCCCTGCAGGCGCGGCGGCGCGGGGACTCGCTCTACAAGGCCGGGGACGTCGGGGTCTATGCCAAACAGTACGCGGCGGCCGATTCGCTCGCGGCAATCGCGGAGCAGCTCGACCAGCGGTGGCCCGATCCCCCCGTGCTGCGGGGCTGGCTTGCGTACTGGCAATCGCGGCGCGCGACCGACGACCCCGGCCAGGCCGGCGTTGCCATCGATTCCGGCATGGCCCGCGCCGGCCGGGCGCTGGCCATCAACAAGGATGACCCGGACGCCCTCCAGCTCCGCGGAGACCTCGAGTACTGGCGGTGGCTCTACCCCCTCGAGTCGGATCCTGCGCGCCGCGAGGCGCTGATCACGAATGCCCAGGCCGACCTCGAGCGCTCCAAGGACCTCAATCCTGGGCAGGCAGGGGCCTACGCCACCCTGTCCCATCTCTATGCCAATCGGCCGGACAAGTCGATGGTGGACGTGATCCTCGCCGCCACCCAGGCCCTCGAGAAGGACGCCTACCTCAGCAACGCGGATGCCGTGTTGAACCGGCTCGCCCACGCCACCTATGATCTCGGGCAGTTCCCCGACGCCGACAAGTGGTGCCGGGAGGGGCGACGCCGGTTCCCGCTCGACTATCGGTTCGTCGAGTGCGATCTCCTGCTGATGACCTCCAAGTACGTCCCCGTGGACCAGACCCTCCCCGATCGCGCCTGGGCGCTCGCCGACTCCGTCGTGGCGCTCACCCCGGACCCGAGCGATCAGCGCTACGAACGACTCTATACCCGCGTACTGGTGGCCGGGGTGCTGGCGCGCGCCGGGCTGCTCGACAGCGCCCGTTCGCTCCTCCGGAACACCAAGGATGATCCCGAGGTCGATCCGTCGCACGACCTGGCGTTCACGTCCGCCTTCATCTGGACCCTGGCCGGGGACACGACCGAGGCAATCAACCAGATCAAGCTGTTTCTGGTGGTCAATCCGGGTGCGGTGAGCGAGTTCCGGGACAATCCCAACTGGTGGTTCCGGGGCCTGTCCGAAGACCCTCGCTACAAGGCCCTTGTCGGCACACCCCAATAGCCTCCGGTCAAGACCCGAATTGCGCGGTGCCCGTCGAACCTCAATTTGTTCCACTGCAACGGGTTGCGCGCCGCCCCAACACTAAGCCCTCCCAAGCTGGTGGCTTGCGTCAGGTGCCCTCTTAACTAACTTCATCGCTTCTTCACCATCGCAGCAGGCCTGCCGTGATGCGCTGAGTCTCCGGCCAGAAAACCCATCGAGGCGTCCCCCCCATGCGTCACTTCCGAATTGCCTGTCTGCTGATGGTCGCGTTCGCGGCCGCGTGCTCCGACCAGCCGACCGATCAGGTCACGGCACCGCAGTCCACGGCCCAGGTCGCTGGCCCTGTCGCACATGTCGCAGGGCTCCCAGCCGACAGCGTGGCCATCGAGGGGTTGCTAGTCCAGCTCTATCAGGACATCAACAACGGAAACGGTCCGCTGAACTCGATGCAGGTGCGCTTCCGCCAAGTCGCACAGCTGTACACCAATTGCGCGCTGACGCCCCCCTCGTCCCCCTGCAACGTGGCCGCCGCCCAGGAGCAGGACTACCAATTGGTGGACGCGGTCCTTCGGCGATTCAAGGAGGGCGGACTTAATCCCCTCCCATCGTACTCGTCGCCCTCGGGCTCTGGCACCGGTGCCGCGGTGACCGACCTGATCAACCTGTTGCTCCGGTATGTCGGTCTCGACGGAAACGTCTGCTCGTTCGGCACTGGCATTGACTGCAACGCGACCTATTACCAGCCCGGCTCGCCGGCCACCATCCTGACCTCTCCCTCCGGGTTGGCCGGCGTGAGCCTTCCCGAAGGCACGGGCACCGTGGACCGCCCGACGATCATCTCGGTGAGCCGTATCGACGACCCGAACTTCAGGCTGATGACCGGCCTCGACCAGTATGCGTACCGCTATCTCTACACGTCGTCGTCCGGGCAGGGCATCGACCTGACCGACCCCTTCCTGCGGGAGGTCAGCGTCGAGATCTGCCTCGACGCCAACCAGACCTTTCCGCTGGGCGCCCTGGACCGACTCGTGATGGCGCACAGCGTCGCCGAGCCGGAGCCGTATGAGGGGATCCAGATTCTCCCCTCCGGAACGGCGTTCCTGACCGCCTGCGACCAGCAGGCGTCCACAAACCTGCCGGCCCCCACCTTGCTCGCACGGGCCTGGCGGTCGGTGAGCGGCACCATTGGATCCCTGCTGGCGCCCTCCCCGCTCAGCGCCGTGGCGCTTGCCACCACCACCGGCACGGTGGGGCGCACCAAGACGCTGAGCCCCTTCGGGGCGGTCGATCCGTTCGGCTATATCACCCCGAACTCGCCGGTTTCGAACACCGCGCCGCAGGGCGGCACCGTTCCGGCCCCGAGCGTGCGCGTCCTGACGCCGGGCCAACTGGCCGCCGCC
>DAOLIZ010000103.1:5359-9644 GCA_035328285.1 Gemmatimonadales bacterium | reverse complement strand
CGGCGGCGATGGCGGCCGCGCGGGTCAGGGCCGCGCCGGGCGGCGCCGCCGCCAGGTCGGGGCGTCGATCGAGGAACTGGATGTCGATGTCGCCGGCGACGAAGGCGGGGTCGGTCACGAGTCGCCGCTGGAATCCCTGGTTGGTGGCGATACCCACGACGACAAGTTCATCGAGCGCGCGCACCATCCGGCGGAGGGCGTTCTCCCGGTCCCGCCCCCAGACGATGAGCTTGGCCACCATCGAGTCGTAGTGGAGCGTGACCTCGTTGCCGATCTCGACACCGCTGTCCCACCGCACCCCCGGCCCCGACGGCACACGCAGGAACTCGACCCGGCCGGTCGACGGCATCCACCCGTTGCCCGGGTCCTCGCTGGTGATCCGGCACTCCACCGCCCAGCCGTTCGGATGGCGGGGGCCTTCGGCCACCTGCATCGGCAGTCCGCGCGCGATGCGCAACTGTTGCCGCACCAGGTCGATGCCGTACACCAGTTCAGTGACCGGATGCTCCACCTGGATGCGGGTGTTCATCTCCAGGAAGTAGAACGACCCGTCGGCCGCGAGCAGGAATTCGCAGGTTCCGGCGCTCCGGTAGCCCACCGCCGTCGCGGCGGCCACCGCGGCGGCGCCCATTCGCTCGCGCAGCGCCGCATCGACGGCGACCGACGGCGCCTCCTCGAGCACCTTCTGGTGGCGCCGCTGGACGGAACATTCCCGCTCGCCCAGGTGCACCGTGCGGGTGGCGTCGGCGAGCACCTGGATCTCCACGTGCCGCGGCCGCTCGATGAACTTCTCGATGTAGACCCCCGCGTCGCCGAAGGCCTTCAGCGCCTCCGACGCCGCGGTGGCCAGCGCGCCTTCCAGTTCCTCGGCGGCGTGGACGACGCGCATCCCCTTCCCGCCGCCGCCGGCGGCCGCCTTGACCATGACCGGGTAGCCCATCTCGTCCGCGAGGGCGAGAGCGGGCGCGAGCTCGGTGATCGGCGCGTCGGCGCCCGGCACCACCGGCACCCCGGCCGCACGCATGCGGCGCCGCGCCTCCGTCTTGTCGCCCATGGCCCGGATGGCGGTGGAGGGCGGCCCGATGAACACGAGCCCCGCCTCTTCCACCGCCTCGGCAAAGGCGGCGCGCTCGGCGAGGAACCCGTACCCGGGATGCACCGCCTGCGCACCGGTCTCGCGGGCAACCTCGAGCAACCGGTCGATCCGGAGGTAGCTCTCCGACGGCGCCGCCGGCCCGATCTCGACCGCCAGGTCGGAGGCGCGCACATGCGGGCTGAGGCGATCGGCCGCGGAGTACACGGCCACCGCCTCGAGGCCCTCCTCGTGACAGGCGCGGATGATGCGCAACGCGATTTCGCCGCGGTTCGCGACGAGGACTCTGGTAATGGGCGTCATGGGCGTGGGATGGCGGACGGCGGGTCGCTGAGGCGGGCGCCTAGCGGCGGCAGGCGGCGATCTGCGTGTCTCCCAGGAGGGCCAGTGGACCGTCGCAGAGGCGCGGATTGAATCCCGCGGCGGCGGCGTACACGGCGTGGACTTCGCGGATCCATGACGAGTTGACCTGGCGGTCCGCCCGGGCCAGGTCGGTGACCGTCACCACCCGGTCGCTTGTGGTCGCGCCTGGGCCAGACACCAGCACAAACCGCATCGGCCGGAGCTTGGGAAGGGAGAGGAGGGTGCGGTCAGCCAGGGGCGTCAGACACACTGGCCGGCGCGTCGCGACGGCGGCAAGGGCCTGCTGGATGGACGAGGAGGAGTCGGTGCCAAGGGCCGAGGCGATCCGGTAGCGGTACCGCGCATCGGTGGCGTAGAACGACGGCACGACGATGACCACGCTGGCGGCCTGGCCGGCAGTGGCCACGACCGAGAAGATGGCGACGGTCTCCAGGTCGCTGCCGGTCGCCATGACGCCGGCCGCAGGGCAGCTGCTCAGGAGGTTGGCGCCGAGTTCGGTGATGTAGTCCGGCAGCGGCGCCACATCCGGTGGCACCGCCCAGTGGGTGAGCGCGTCATACCCCCGCTCTTCGACCGCCTCGAGGGCCCGCTCGACCTCCAGCATCTGCCGGAGGATGATGCCGGAGTCCCCTCGAAGCCGGACGGCCTGGTCCAGGGCGGCGGAGCCGAAGTCGATGTACAGGGGTCCGGGGGAGTCGGCCGGATGGCCGGAGAGGTGCCAGTCACGGATGTCGAGGAGGTAGAACCGGCCAAGCTGGATCCACGCCGAGCCGTCGTCGGGCGAGGTGGCGAGATACTGGCTCAGCATCTCGGTCCCGATGCCTCGCTGCCCGTTCCGGGCCAGCTCGGCCGCCCGCGGCGCCACGGTGGGGTTGAGTGAACCCTGTGCTGAAATGGGACCCGTCGCCGCTGAGACAAAGAGGGTCAGCGCCAGCAGGGATCGCAGCTCGGGTTGGTTCACTCGGACCATGCCAGCCACCTGTCCAGATCGTCGTTCGGGGGTAGGCTCGTAAGATGGGACGCTGTACGGAGTTTCGCTAGAGGCACCCTCGGTGCCGGGGGGGAGGCGGGGCTGCGCGGCAGCGAATCCCGGGCGCCACCACCCCAGCCGTCACCCCGGCGAAAGCCGGGGTCCATGGTCAGCCCAGAAAATGGATCCCGGCTTGCGCCGGGAGGACGAATACCCGCAATCCTGCCCCACCGCCCCACTGCCCCGCTGCCCCGCTGCCCAGCTTTCCCACCTCAGAGCGGCATACACCCATGCTTCTTCGCCGGATTCCGGTCCCGCTTGGTCCGGAGGGCCCGCAGCCCGTCGATCAGCCGCGGCCGGGTATCCCGGGGATCGATCACGTCGTCCACGTAACCCCGGGCGGCTGCCCCCCAGGGGTTGGCGAACTTCTCGGTGTACTCCTCGATCAGGCGGGCCGTTTCGGCCGCCGGATCGGCCGCCTTGGCAATCTGGTCCTTGAAGAGGATTTCGACCGCTCCCTTGGGCCCCATCACCGCGATCTCGGCGGTAGGCCAGGCGAGGTTGAGGTCGCCCCGGATGTGCTTGGAGCTCATCACGTCGTAGGCGCCCCCGTAGGCCTTCCGGGTGATGACCGTCAGCTTCGGCACGGTCGCCTCGCAGTAGGCGTACAGGAGCTTGGCGCCGTGCTTGATGATCCCACCGTGCTCCTGGGCCACCCCGGGCAGGAAGCCGGGGACGTCCTCAAAGGTGACGAGCGGGATGTTGAAGGCGTCACAGAACCGGATGAACCGGGCCCCCTTGACCGAGGCGTTGATGTCGAGGACCCCGGCGAGCACCGCGGGCTGGTTGGCGATGATGCCCACCGATTCCCCGCCCAGCCGGGCGAACCCGACGAGCAGGTTGCCGGCGTATTCGGCGTGCACCTCGTGAAAGGTCGTGTCATCCACCACCGGCCGGATCACGTCGCGCATGTCATACGGCTGCGTCGCGTTGGCGGGGATCACGTCGAGGAGCGCCTCGTCGCGCCGGTCCTCGGGATCGGTGGTCGGCAGCACCGGCGCCGGGTCGAGGTTGTTGCTGGGGAGAAACCCCATCAGCTCGCGGATGGCCGCCAGGCACTGCGGCTCGGAGTCGTGGACGAAATGGGCGACGCCCGAGGTGCCGGCGTGGATGTCGGCGCCGCCGAGCTGCTCGAACGAGACGTCCTCGTGGGTGACGGTCTTCACCACGTTGGGACCGGTCACGAACATGTAGCTGACGCCCCGGACCATGTGGACGAAGTCGGTGATGGCAGGGCTGTACACCGCCCCGCCGGCGCAGGGCCCGAGGATGGCCGAGATCTGGGGGACGACTCCCGAGGCGAGGGTGTTCCGGAGGAAGATGTCGGCGTACCCGCCCAGCGACACGACCCCCTCCTGGATGCGGGCGCCGCCGGAGTCGTTGAGCCCGATCACCGGCGCACCGTTCCGGACCGCGAGATCCATGATCTTGCAGATCTTGGCGGCGTGCGTCTCGGAGAGGGACCCGCCGAACACCGTGAAGTCCTGGCTGAACACGTAGACCAGCCGCCCGTCGATGCGCCCGGAGCCGGTCACCACCCCGTCCCCGAGGTAGACCTCGTCTGCCAGGCCGAAATCGGTGGCGCGGTGGGTCACGAACCGGTCGATCTCGACGAAGCTCCCCTCGTCGAGGAGGAGGTCGAGCCGCTCACGGGCGGTGAGCTTGCCCTTCTTGTGCTGCTGGGCGATGCGGCGGGCACCACCACCCTGCTCCGCCTCGGCCTGACGGCGGTGCAGTTCGTCGAGACGCTTCCGGGAGTCGGTCATGCGAGGGAATGTACGGTCACGCGGGGAAGCGGG
>DAOLIZ010000103.1:3409-5259 GCA_035328285.1 Gemmatimonadales bacterium | reverse complement strand
CCGCCTACTCGTCCGCGGGTGACTCGTCGAAGTCGGGCTTGACCGGCGGGATGATCGGCTCGTCGGGGTACCCGATGACCGCCACCACGATGCGGTGATGGATCGGGTCCACTTCGATGACCTTCACGTCGAGCGGCTGGCCTTCCTTCACCGCGTCGCCCGGGTTGTCGATGTTGGCGACGCCGAGCTGGGACATCGGGGCGAAGGCCTCGAGGTCGTTGCCGAGGTCGATGACGACGCCCTTGTCCATCAGGCGCACGGCGCGGCCGCGGAGCTCGTGGCCCACCGGCAGGGTCTCGCCGATGCTGAGCCAGGGATCCTCTTCGGCCTGCTTGAGGCCGAGGGAGATCCGCTTGTTCTCGCCGTCGATGTTCAGGATGACGACGTTGACGGCGTCGCCCTTCTTCACGACCTCGGAGGGGTGCTGGACGCGCTTGGTCCAGGACATGTCCGAGATGTGGATCAGGCCGTCGATGCCCGGCTCGATCTCGACGAAGGCGCCGAAGCTGGTCAGGTTGCGGACCTTGCCCTCGAGGCGGGTGCCGACCGGGAACTTCTGCGGCAGCACCATCCACGGATCCTGCTCGGTCTGCTTCATGCCGAGGGAGATCTTCTCCTCCGACTCGTCGACCTTGAGGACGACGGCCTCGATGGTCTCGCCGATGCTGACGATCTTCGAGGGGTGCCGGACGTTGCGGGTCCAGCTCATCTCGGAGATGTGCACCAGGCCCTCGATGCCGGGCTCGAGCTCCACGAAGGCGCCGTAGTTGGTGATGGAAACCACCTTGCCCTGGACGCGGGTGCCGACGGGGTACTTGGCGGCGACGTCCTTCCACGGGTACTCCTGGAGCTGCTTCATGCCGAGGCTGATGCGCTCGCGCTGCCAGTCGATGTCGAGGATCTTGACCTCGACCTCGCGGCCGATGGCGACCATCTCGGTCGGGTGCGACACGCGGCCGTAGGACATGTCGGTAATGTGCAGCAGGCCGTCGACGCCGCCGAGGTCGATGAACGCCCCGAAGTCGGTGATGTTCTTGACGACGCCCTTCCGCACCTGGCCGACGAGGAGCTCCTTCATCAGGTGCTCGCGCTTGTGGGCCCGCTCGTGCTCGAGGATGACGCGGCGGCTGACCACGATGTTCCGCCGGCGCTTGTTGAGCTTGATGATCTTGAATTCGTACGTCGAGCCGAGGAGCTCGTCGATGTTCGGCACCCGGCGGAGCGCGATCTGGCTGCCGGGGAGGAAGGCGTCCACCCCCATCAGGTTCACGACCACGCCGCCCTTGATCTTCTTGACCAGGGTGCCCTCGACCGGTTCGTCCGCCTCGTGCGCCACCCGGATCTTCTCCCAGACCCGCATGAAGTCGGCCTTCTTCTTGGAGAGGACGACCGCCCCCTCCTGGTCCTCGAGGTGCTCGAGGAAGACTTCGACTTCGTCGCCGACCGCCGGGGGCTCCTTGAACTCGTCGAGGGCCACGGAGCCCTCCGACTTGAAGCCGACGTCGAGGATGACGGCGTTCTCGGTGATGCGCAGGACCTTCGACTTGACGATCTCGCCCTCGGCGATCGAGGCCATGGTGCCCTCGTACATCGAGAGCATCTGCTCGTACTCGTCCTCGCTGTAGTCCTCGTCGTAGAGGTCGGCGCGGACGAGCAGGCCGGTGGCGCCCATGAGAGCGTCGGTCCGGACCGAGTAGCGGCGGGGCGTGTCGTCAGGCGTGGTGGCGTCGGGGGTAGCCGCGTCGGGGGCGTCCAGGTCGGACGGGGCGGCGGACAGCTCGGACATGTGAATGCGATCCCTTCGGGGTCGGCCGCACCGGCGTGGCTGCGGGATGAGGTTTGGCCGGACC
>DAOLIZ010000103.1:0-3309 GCA_035328285.1 Gemmatimonadales bacterium | reverse complement strand
CCCGATGTCCCGCCCGTCCACCACGATGGGGACCCCGGCCTCGGCCAGGGCCCGCATCCGGGCATTGGCCCAATCCCGGACGGCCGGCACCGCCGACACCGCCGACACCGCGGCCGTGACCTCCGGCGTCCGGATCAGGTGCTCGGCGGGCATGCCGTCGAGCAGCGGCACGAAATCCTCCCCCTCGGGCCGCAGGCCGAGCCCGCGTCGGTCCGCCCTGGCCAGCAGGGCGTCCACGTCGAGGTGATCGGGATCCAGGCCCGCATCGAGCGCCACCCGGGTCAGCGTCCGGTAGAGGGCCCCGCTGTCGAGATGATGCCATCCGAGGGCCCGGGCGACGGCCTTCGCCGTGCTCGACTTCCCAGACGCCGCCGGCCCATCGATGGCTACCACGCGCATTACGTCCTCCTCCGTGCTCCGGCCGCCAGGGCGCGGAGCGATTCACTGAACCCGGGAAAACTGACGCCGGCACAGGCAGGATCATCTACCCGGACCCTCGCGCCCGGCAGCGTGCCGAGGACCGCGAACGCCATGGCGATGCGGTGATCGCCCGCGGTGACGACCCGGCCAGCCGGGATGGACCGGCCGCCCACGACCGTCAGGGCGTTGCCGTGCGCCTCGGCCTGTGCCCCCACCGCCCTGAGATTGCTGGCGAGCAGCGCCAGCCGGTCGCTTTCCTTGACCCGAAGTTCGCCAACTTCCCGGAAGACCGTGGTACCCTCGGCGCGACTGGCGAGTACCGAAAGCAGCGGAATCTCGTCGATCAGGCCCGGAATCTCCTCGGCCGCGACGTCGGTCGCCGAGAGCTCGGCCGGCCGGACGATCAGGTCGGCGACCGGTTCGCCACCCACCTCGTGGTGGTTCTCCACCCCGACGGACCCGCCCATCCGCGCGAGCACCCGGAGGAAGCCGGTTCGCGTGGGATTGATCCCGACTCCCCGGAGGCGCAGTGTGCCACTCTCCGCGAGCAGGGCGGCACCGACGAGGAACGCGGCGGACGACGGGTCGCCGGGAACCTCCTGGCTGACCGGCTCGATCCGCCCGGTTGGCGCGAACCGGATCCAGTCGCCGTCGTCCTCGACCCGGTACCCGAATGCCCGGAGGAGGCGTTCGGTGTGGTCGCGCGACCGTCCCCCCGGTTCCCGGACCTCGACGGGGACTTCACCGGCCACCCCGGCCAGGAGCAGCGCGCTCTTGAGCTGCGCGCTGGAGACGGGCAGCGTGTACCGGATCCCCTCGAGCCGGCCCCCGCGGACCGTGACCGGCAGACCGTCACTCCCCTTGAAGGAGAAGCGGGCGCCCATCTGCCCAAGGGGATCGGTGACCCGGCGCATCGGGCGGCGGCGCAGCGAGCGGTCGCCGGTCATGGTGGCCGCGAAGGAGTGCGCCGCCAGGGCCCCAAGAAGGAGTCGCGCCGAGGTGCCGGAGTTGCCACAGTGGAGCGGCTGTGCGGCACGACGGAATCGCGCCTGCCCCCGGATGGTGATCGCCCGCCCGGCCACCAGCGGGGAGACCGTCGCGCCGAGCTGGCGAAGGACACGCGCCGTGCTGCGTGCGTCGTGGGAGGTGAGGGCGCCGCCGATGCGGCTGGTTCCTTCGGCCATGCCGGCCAGGATCAGCATCCGATGGGTGAGGCTCTTGTCGCCGGGCACCCGAAGATCGGCGTCGACGATCATCGGGGCTTCCTGGGGGTCGTCGCGGCGGAACACCGGGGGCGACGGGCGGCGGCGGCCCGGCACGACCGCCCGTGAGGGTGGCCGGCCGGCCCATCAAGTCCAACCACCGCAACGGAATCAGGCCACATCGGGGTTGCCGGCCGGGGAAAAAGGGCGCAAGTACAGGCAAGGCACGGGGTTTGCTATCTTCCGCGAGCGAATCCTATCCCCGAGGCGGCGGATTCTCAACGGCGCGCCGAGGGAGGACACGTGGCCACGATTCTGATCGTCGAAGACAGCCCAGACAACATGAAGCTGTTCCGGACCCTGCTGACACTGCATGGGCACGACGTGATTGGGCAGGGGAGCGGTGAGGGGCTGATTCAGCAGCTCCGCGACGCACGCCCCGACCTGGTGCTGATGGATATCCAGCTGCCGGAACGGGACGGTTTCGAGCTGCTGCAGGACATCCGTCGTGAGGTCGGCGGGGCCTTGCCCGTGGTTGCCCTGACGGCGCATGCCATGGCCGGTGACCGGGAGCGGGCGATCGGGGCCGGGTTTGACGGCTACATCACCAAGCCGATCGACATCCGGGCATTCCCGGGGCAGGTGGCAGGCGCCCTGCGGGCGGCACCGCAACGTCCCTGAGGATTGCGCGCGCGCCGAGAGGCGTCAATCTTGTGACCATCACCTGCGCGACGAGGATGGCGAGTGGCCACACCACCGAGGCAGCCTGACAGCACCAAGGAAGCGCTCTATCACGCGCTCCAGGGCGCGGTACAGGCAGAGCAGAAGAAAAAGTCCGACGCGCGAGGCTCGCGAGCCCAAGTCTCCGGCAGCCGACGCCTGATGTGGGCGTCGCTCGCGGTCCTCGCCGGGGTCGGTGTCTGGATTGGCGTGACCCAGCCCGACTGGATCGTACCGAAGCCGCCGGTGCCGCACAGCGTGGAATTCCAGGACGCGAGCCTGCGGATGCTCCTGTTCATGGAATCCCGACGGATCGAGAACTACCGGGAGACCCACGGCTCCTTGCCGGCCAGGCTGTCGGACGTGGGCGTGCCGCCAGCCGGGGTGACGTATACCATTAATCCCGACGGCACCTACCGGCTCGATGGACGCAGTGAGTCCCTGTCCCTGACCTTCTCCTCGACGGACAGCGTGGCACCCTTCCTCAAGAACTCGTTCGAGCTCCTCTCGCGTCGGGAGGCCCGTCCATGAGGCGTCGTGCCCACCACCTCCGGAACGGCTTCACCATCATCGAACTGATGGTCGTGATGGTGGTGCTCGGCATCCTGTCGTCGATCGCGATCCTCAAGTACATCGACATCCGCAACAGTGCCCATGCCGCCCGGGTCGCCGCCGATTTCAACGCCATCAAGATCGCCACGTACGCCTACTACACCGACGACTACAAGTGGCCGGCGGAGGTCGGACCGGGCATCGTCCCGCCGGAACTGGTGCCCGTCATGAACGCGGGGACGACCTTCATCAAGGATGTGTACACCCTCGACTACGATTACTTCCCCATCGCTGGCTCGGGGCCGGGGAGCTACATCGTGGGGGTGACCGTGACGACCAGCGATCCGAAGCTGATGACCAAGCTGGAGCAGCTGCTCGGCCGCAACATGCCGTTCCTCGCGTCGGGCGGGTCGCT
>DAOLIZ010000102.1:0-9651 GCA_035328285.1 Gemmatimonadales bacterium | reverse complement strand
GTCCTTGATCCGCAGCCGGCTGTGCCGCACGCCGTACATGAAATAGATCACCAATCCCACCAGCAGCCAGATCCCGAACCGCTCCCACGTCACCGTGGGCAACTTGAACATCAGGTAGATGCACGCCACGATCGAGATGATCGGGGTCAGCGGCACCAGGGGGACGCGGAAGGGGCGCACCCGTTCCGGCTCCTTGTAGCGCAGGACGATGACGCCGAGGGACACCAGCACGAAGGCGAAAAGGGTGCCGATGTTGGTGAGGTCCACCACCTCGGCGATGTTGGCGAACGCGGCGAACACACCGACGAAGATGCCGGTCAGGATGGTCCCGACCCAGGGCGTCTTGTACTTGGGGTGCACCTTGGCCAGGAAGGGCGGCAGCAGGCCGTCGCGCGCCATCGACATGAAGATGCGCGGCTGGCCCAGCTGGAACACCAGCAGCACGCTGAACATGGCGATCACGGCGCCGAGCGAGATGATGAACCGCGAGGCGTTGATGAGCCTCGGCGGTCCGTCGGCGAAGGCGAGCGCGGTGATCATCGGCTCCGCGGTGCCGAGCTGCTGCCAGGGCGCGATGCCGGTCATGACCGCCGACAGGGCGATGTAGAGCACCGTGCAGATCAGCAGGCTCATGATGATGCCGAACGGCATGTCCTTGCCGGGGTTCCGCGCCTCCTCGGCGGCGGTCGAGACCGCGTCGAACCCGATGTAACTGAAGAAGATGATGGCCGCGCCGGCGCCGATGCCGGAGATCCCGTTCGGGGCAAAGCCGCCGGTGGCGGGATTGGTCCAGTTGTCGGGCTTGAGCAGCGTCAGGCCGACCGCGATGAAGAAGAGGATGATCCCGATCTTGAGCAGGACCATCGCGTTGTTCGAGTTGGCGGACTCCTTGATGCCGTACACCAGGAGGATGGTGATCAGCATGACCGAGACGAACGCCGGCACGTTGGCGATCAGCGGCAGCCCGAAGACGTTCGGCGCGCCGGTGACCGCCGAGGCGAGGTAGACGGTGTTCGGGTCGGTGGCGCCGGCGGCCAGCGCCTTGGCGGCGTCGTAGGCGGTGCGATAGTCGGTGGCCAGCCAGGAGGGGAGCGACAGCCCGAAGTGGCTGATGAGCTCACGGAAGTGCCCGGACCACCCGATGGCCACGCCGATGTTGCCGACGGCGTACTCGATGATCAGGTCCCAGCCGATGATCCAGGCGATGAACTCGCCGAGCGAGGCATAGGCATAGGTGTAGGCCGAGCCGGCGATCGGCACCATCGCCGCGAACTCGGCGTAGCAGAGCGCCGCAAAGCCGCAGGCGAGCGCCGTCAGGACGAACGAGAGGATGATGGCGGGCCCGGCGCCGGGGCGGGCCGCGTCGCCCACGATGGCGGTGCCGGTGGTGGCGAAGATGCCGGCGCCGATGGTGGCGCCGACGCCGAGGGCGGTCAGGTGCCACTTGCCGAGGGTCCGGCGGAGCCCGCCGCGCGAGGCGAGATCGTCTTCGCAGTCCTGGACCGACTTGAGGCGGAAGAGCTGGCTCATCAGGTCCTATTTCTTCGAAGAAAGGGTAAAGGACAGCGTGGCCGCCCCGGGCACGGCCTCGCCGTCGGCGTTCCGTGCGGGCTTGAAGCGAAAGGTCATGGCCACTTCCGAAAACTTCCGTGCAAAGTCACCGTCGGTGATCTTCGGCTCGGTCACGACCCGTGCCACGCGGCCGTCGGCCCGGACGTAAAAGGTGACCTGGAGGGTCTGCCCCCGCAGTTCCTTGGGCGGCTTCTCGAAGAAGAAGGTGCCGTAGGTCCACTGCGGTTCGCGGCCCGAGCCGCCGCCCCCTCCGCCACCACTCCCGGGCCCGCTGCCCGCCCCGGTACCTGTGCCCACGCCCCCACCGGACCCGCCACCGCTGCCACCACCGCTCCCGGGTCCGCTCCCCGGTCCGCCACTCCCTGTCCCTGCCGTTGGCACACTGTCAGCCGACGACACGACCACGGTCGGGGTCGGCTGGGTATCGACTGGTACGGGGGTCGGCGCGACAACTGCGGGTGGCACCACTTCGGGCGGCGGAACGGCCGGCGGTTCCACCTGGGCCGGCGCAGCGGCCTGCTGCAGCGGCGGGAGCGTAATATACCGGACCCGTTCGCCCCCGCCACCCCCGCCACCTCCGCCGCCCGGCGCCAGCAGCGGGTTGCCGGCGGCGGGGGTCTGGATGAAGGCGTCCACCGCCCCGCGGACGACCAGCACGAGGAGGACTGCATGGAACAGCAGCGACACCGCGGCGCCGATGAAGCGGCGCGGGTCACGCTGGCGGTCCAGCAGCGGGTGGCGCGGAGGTGGGATCTGGGTCACGGCTCCATGATACATCCGACGGGCGCCGGCACCACCGCCAGTGGCGGGGGCCGGCGCCCGTCGAAATGGGCAGACGTTGTTGGCGACACCGACTCCCGGGAGACGTCCGGGAGGGCACGATGCCGCACGGATCAGTCTTCGGCTACTGGTCCGCTTCCTTCGGCGTGAACCCGATGACCTGCACCCCGGCTCCGCGGGCGATGTCCATCGCCTCCACGACGTCCTGGTAGATCCGGTTCGGCCCCGCCTTGATGAACATCAGCTTGGCCGGCCGCTCGTCGTAGATCGCGTGCAACTGCGCGTCGAGCTGGTCCTTCGGGTACGGCTGGGTGTTGATGGCGTACGTGCCGTCGTCCTTCAGTTCGAGCACGATCTGGAACGAGGGCTGCTGGTTGGTGTTCGGCGTGTCGGGCGGCGGGACCTGGACGTCCATGGCCATCCGCGACAGCGGCTGCGCGATCATGAAGATGATGAGCAGCACCAGCAGCACGTCGATCATCGGCGTGACGTTGATTTCCGAGGAGACTTCCCCTGGGGCCCCTCCAGCTGCCATGGCCATGGGTTACTCCTTTCCTTGCTTCAGGAGCGGCTCCGGCACCGGCTCCGTGATGGCGGCGAGGACCCGCACCCCGGCGCGCCGCGCCAGCTCGACCGCCTCCTGCACCTGGCTGTACTTCAGGTTTACGTCCGCCTTGAAGTACAGGATCTTGTCCTCGGTCCGCGCCGCGTAGACCGTCCGGAGATAGTCCTCCAGGACGGCCGGGTCGATCGGACGCGTGTCGAGGAAGTACTTCCCGTACTTGTCGATGCCGAGGATGACGTCCGTGTCCTGTTCGGCGCTCGGATCGAGGTTCTTGCCCTTGGGCAGGGTGGCCTCGAAGCCGGCGGCGATCAGGGGCGTGACGATCATGAAGATGATGAGGAGCACCAGCATCACGTCGATCATCGGCGTGACGTTGATGTTCGCGTTCACCTTCCCCTTGCCACTACCCGTGGAGATGGCCACTGCCGGTCACCGCTTTCTGGGCCTGGAATTCCTTGGTGAAGATCGACCGGCCCTGAGACGCGCCCACGTTCTTGATGAGCTGGTCGATGAGTTCCTTCGAGGCGTAGGTCATCTCGACGGACAGGTTGTCGATCTTGGTCGTGAAGTAGTTGTAGAACCAGACCGCGGGGATGGCCACGAGGAGACCGAACGCCGTGGTGATGAGGGCTTCGGCGATACCGGCCGAGATGCCGGCCAGGCCGCCCGACGCGCCGCCGGCCGCCATGCCGGTGAAGGCGTTGACGATACCCATGGTGGTGCCGAGGAGTCCGACGAACGGCGCCGTGGCGCCCACGGTGCCCAGCACGCCCAGCCCGCGGCGGAACTCGGCCAGGAGGATGAGCATCTGGCGCTCAATGGCCCGCTCGGCCGAGTTGATGTCGGCCGCGGTGATGGTGGCCCGGTCGCTGATGAGGGGCTTCATTTCGCCGAGGGCGCCGCCGAGGACGCGCGAGATGTGGCCGATCTTGTGCTTCTCCGAGAGCTGGATGGCCAGTTCCAGGTTGTCCTCCATGATCGCCTTCGACAGCTGCGGCGCGAACTTGCGGGTGGCGCCCGTGCTGCGCTTGATCTGGATGAGCTTGGTCACCGCGATCGTCAGCGAGTAGATGGACATCAGGGCCAGGACGATAATGACGCCCCGGGCGAACGAGCCTGATTGATGCCAGAGTTCCAGCATTGAAACGTTCATCGGTCGAACCTCCTGGGAGCTTGCTGCAGGCCGCCGGCGGCGCCGGCGGCAGGGTTGAATTCGAGGGCTACGGGTTGAACGAGACCGCCTGCTGCACCTGCACGCGCACCGCCTGCCCGCGCACCCTGCCGGGCCGGAAGACGCTCTTCATGATCATTTCCTTCGCCGGCTCGTTGAACGCCGGGTTCGTGCTGCTCAACACCCGGAAGCCCGCCATTTCCGGATGCCCGGTGGTGTCGACCACGAACTGGGCGATGACCCGGCCACCGATCCCGGCCCGCTCGAGCACCGGCGGATAGCGCCGGGGCCCTGCGGAGATCAGGTCCGGCGGATCGTCGACCTGGGCCTCGAGATACGTCTCACCGGTCACGGGGCCTGTCCCGCCGACCACACCGACCGCGACGCCGCCCTGCACGCCCGTGCCGGTGAAGTCCTTCGGGTCGAACCGCTCGTTCAGGTTGATCGGCGGGATCTCGGTGGGGATGTCCTGCACCGCCACCACCGTCTGGAACCCGCGCGGCGGCGGGTTGGCGCTGACGATGGCGTCCGGCGGCGGGGCCTCGGGCGGCGGCGCCTCGGGCTTGGGCGGGGTCAGCAACACCATGGTGGTGTCCATGATCCGCTCGCGGACCACTTCGGCCGCGCCCTTGGTGGCCACGACCGCGCCGGTAATGACCAGCGCGTGCACGACCATCGAGACCACGAACTGGCCGAAGGTGCGTTCCTTCTTGGGCTTCGATTCGACGAGTACCTCGAACACGGACTACCTCCGCGATGAGTCAGGCTTCGATTGCAACCTACGCAACTCGCCTTGCCTCCGTGTGGCCCTAAGATGACAATTTGATGACAACCGAATGAGGAGTTCCCGCACGCAAACGGCGGTCGGAGGCTGCTGAATCTACCCCTCGGCGCCCGCTCCGCTACCCCCGGCGCGCGGCAGGTTCACCACGAAACTCGACCCCCGCCCCGGGCGGCTCTGGACCGAGATGGTCCCCCCGTGCGCCTCGGCGATCCATTTGGTAATCGCCAGCCCCAGCCCCACCCCCGGCCGGTCCCCGGTCCGGGACCGTGCCGGGTCCGCCCGCCAGAAGCGGTCGAAGATATGGGGCACGTCCACCGAGGCGATGCCGATACCGGTGTCCCGAACGATCAGGCGGACCCCGTCCTCGCCATCCTCGAGCACCACCGCGACCGCCCCGCCTGCCGGCGTGTACTTGACCGCGTTGGTGACCAGGTTGAGCAGCAGCTGCTGCATGCGGTGCGCGTCGACCCGCACTTCCACGGCATGATCGGGCACCACCACCTGGGTCGTCAGCCCGTGCTGCTCGCCCAGCATCTCGGCGGTCTCCCCGACGTCGACCACAAGGGCGCGCAGGTCCTGCACCTCCAGCGCCAGCGGCGCCCGCCCCTCGTCCGCCCGGGCGAGCATCAGCAGGCTGTCCACCAGCTCGTTCAGCTGGTTCAGCTGGTCCAGGGTGGTGTCGAGCGCCTCGAGGACCTCGGGCGGGGTGCCCGGATGCGTCAGCGACCGCTCGACGCCGGTGCGCAGGACGGTGAGCGGTGTCTTGAGCTCGTGGCTCGCGTCCGCGGTGAACCGACGCAGCTGGCTGAAGCTCTGTTCGAGGCGACTGAACATCGCGTTGAGGGTGACCGCCAGCCGGGCGAGCTCGTCGCCGGAGGTCGGCACCGCCACCCGGCGGTGGAGGCTCCGCCCGTCGGTGACCTCCTGCACCTCGTCCATCAGCCGCTCCACCGGGCGCATGGCCCGCCCCGCCAGGAACCAGCCGAGGACGACCGAGGCGAGCAGGATCAACGGCACGATGAGGACCATGGACTGGGCGAGGTCGGCGGGGCCGAAGGCCACCGCGGACAGGGGCGCGGCCACCACGACGGCGCCGACCTCGGTCCCCGCCCCGTCGACCGACAGCCGCACGTAGCGCATCGGTTCCGCGCCGGCCGGCAGCACGGCGGTGCCGGTCGACGACGCGACCGGCGCGGGGCCCGCGAGCGCCACGAGCCGCTCGATGGCCGCGAAATTGAGCTGGCGGACGGGATCGTTGATGTAGAGGGTGCGCCCCGCACGGTTGAACACGAGCAGGAGGTCGCGCACCCCCTCGAAGTTGGCCGCGACCCCCGGCTGGATCTCGGTGGGATCGTCCGGCCGCAGCACCGTGGAGAGCACCTGGTAGGACTCGTTGAGCCACCGGCGGGCAAAATCGGCCTCGAGGGCCAGCCGCTGGTCGAGTTCGCGGAGGCTGGACTGGCGGCGTTCAAGGTAGAGGGCGGTGCCGAAGACGAGCACCGTCGCCGTGAGGGCGACGGTGTACCAGAACGTGAGGCGGCCGCGGATGGTGTTCACGCCTTGACCACGTACCCCACGCCGCGCACCGTGTGGATCAGCTTCTCGTCGTGCCCGGAATCGACCTTCTTGCGGAGCCGGTTGATGACGACGTCGACGATGTTGGTGCCCGGGTCGAAGTGGTAGTCCCAGGCGTACTCGGTGATCAACGTGCGGCTCATGACCCGACCGGCGTGCCGCATCAGGTATTCGAGGACGGCGTATTCCTTGGGCGTCACGTCGAGCAGGTCGCCGTCGCGCCGCACCTCGCGGGTGGCGGTGTCGAGGGAGAGGCCGCCGACCATGAGCGTCGGCGGGGCCACCTGCTTCGGCCGGCGCCCGATGGCCTCCACCCGGGCCAGGAGTTCCTCGAACGCAAAGGGCTTGGTCACGTAATCGTCGGCCCCCGCGCGCAGGGTCTGCACCTTGAAGTCCACCGCGTCCTGCGCCGTGAGGATCAGGATCGGCGTGGTGACACCGCGGTCCCGCAGGGTGCGCACGATTTCCAGCCCGGTCATCCCGGGAAGCCGCAGGTCGAGCACCACCAGGTCGTACAGCCCGCCGGAGGCGAGCCGCAGCGCCTCGAGCCCGTCGTCCACCAGGTCGACGTGGTTCTGGTGTTCCTCGAGCCCGCGCTTGACGTAGGGACCGACGGTCGGATCGTCTTCGACGACGAGAATCTTCATGCGAGCACCGGAAGGCAGACGCGGAACGTGGCGCCGAGGCCGGGCTGGCTCTCCACTTCGAGGCGGCCGTTATGGTCCTCGACGATGCCGTAGCAGATGGAGAGCCCGAGCCCCGTGCCCCGCCCCTGTGTCTTGGTGGTGTAGAACGGCTCGAAGATCTTCGACTGCTCGGAGCGCGGAATTCCCACCCCGGTGTCCTGGACCTCGACCACCACTTCGCCCCCGCGATGCCCGCCCATCCCGCTCCGCACGGTCAGCCGGCCGTTGCCGGCCTCCATGGCGTCGAGGGCGTTGAGCATCAGCGACATCAGGACCTGGACGAGCTGCTCCGAGTTGGCGAGCACCTGCGGGAGCCCCTCCGCGAGTTCACGCTGCACGGTGAGCTTCTTGAACCGGGTGTGGTGCTTCAGGAGGAAGAAGGTGTCCTCGATGATGGTATTGACGGCCACCGGGCTCTTCTGCATCCCCTTGGGCCGGCTGAAATCGAGCAGCCCGTCCACGATGTTGGTGCAGCGGTCGACTTCCTTGTCGATGATGTCGATGTACTCGCGGAACTGGCCCTGGGCCGATTCCGGCACCTCGTCGAGCCGCCCTTCCATGGCGGCGGCGCAGGCGCCGATGGTGGCGAGCGGATTGTTGATCTCGTGCATGATGCCGGCGGCCAGCTGGCCGACCGCCGCCAGTTTCTCGTTCTGCATGATCCGGCGGTGGATCCGGTACCACTCGGTGACGTCCTCGCCGATGGTGATCACGTGGGAAATCTGGTCGCCGCCGAGCCGCATCGGGATCTTGCTGATCCGGTAGAACCGGCCCCCGGCCGGGTCGTCGACCTCGATGTCCATCTGCGACATCTGCCCCGACTGGAAGATCTGGTCGAACTCATCCTTCAGCTGCTCCGCCGACTGCCGGGTGAGCACCTCGAACACCGGGCGCCCCACCACCTCGTCGCGATGGACGCCCTGGGTGCCGGTCTCCCGCTTCCGGTTCCAGATCTGGATCCGGTATTCGCGATCCACGACGTAGAGGCCGACCGGCAGGGAGTCGATGACGAGGCCGGTGAAGCGACGCTGTTCCTCGATCTGCCGCGCGCGCACCGCCACCTCGAAGGCGAGGTCCTCGGAGAGTTCGATCAGCGCGACGTGGGGCGCGAGGAGGTCGGCCACGATGGTGGCGGCGAGCCGGCCCGCCCCCGCGCCGATCCCCTCGAGGGCCAGCATCCCGACCATCGTCCCGTCGTGCTCCAGCGGCAGGCGGAGGCTCCCCGCATCCGGCGGCGGGAGCGCCTCGAGGGTCGGGAGGGCAAACGGCGGCTCGGCGGGGGCGGGCGAGATGAAGGGGGTGAACGCGGCGCCGCTCGGCTGGCGGACCCAGATGGTGACCAGCCTGGCCGGCACGCCGCGACGCAGCAGGTCGGCCACCCGGCTGATGGCCTCCTTCGAGTCGCTCCCGTTGAGGAGCCGGGCGACCGCGCCGACGAGATCGAGCGCCGCCGATGCGGCCGTGGACGTTTCGGTCACCATTCCCCCATCAGCGGCGTCTCCCCGTCCCATCTCGACGGGCCCAGCGTGGAAATAGAACCGGAGGAGGACGGCCGCGCCAATCCCCTCGCACCCGCCTCAGGGCCGCGGCCGTGTCGGGGAGCCCTGGTACTCGACGGTCCACCCCCCGGGTCCGCGCCGGAACACCAGCAGCGTCAGCCGTTCGCCCTGTCCCTCGTTGGCGGCCGGCGATGTCGTGATCCAGACGGCGGCGAGGTCGCGATCCTGGCGGATGTCGGCCCGCAACAGCTGCGCCCACGGTTCCGCCTTCGCCAGCCAGGCGGAGGCGGCGGAGCGAATGGCCGCCTCGTCGGGCGGGAGCCCCGCGGGCGGATGCGATTCGAGCCGGCAGCCGGTGCCGAGGAGCGCCGCCAGCGCCAGTACGTGGAGAAAGGAGGTTCGCATGCGATCGCGGCTCGCGGAAGAGGGAGATTCAGGAATGCCAGACGAGTGCATGGGAGCCGTCCGCCTCGAAGGCGGCCCGGCCGCCCCGGAGTTCCACCTCGTCGACCTGCACGACGGCGTCGGCCGACGCGCCCCGCAGGTGGAACTCGACGTGCATGCGCGGTCCGTGCACCCGCTCGACCCGCGCCGCCACCTGGCCGAATCGGCGCCGCAGACGGACGGTGAGGACGGTCCGTCCGACACGGAGTCGCTCGAGCGCCATGGCGTCCCACTCGGCGGGAAACCAGGGGGCCAGGCGGACGGCGCCTTCCAGCGCGTTGGGCCGGACGCCCCAGAACCCCTCGACTGCGAGACTTGCCACGGCGGCCGGCAGGTCGGTGTCTGTCGCCCGCCCCGGCACCGCCTCGCTGAGGCGGCGCCACGCATCGAGGCCTGCCGCGCACCGGTCCTGCTCGAAATCCGCCAGCGCAGCGGGTCCAGCCACAAAAGTAGCGGAGCCGGCCGCCGACCGCGCCGCCCCCGCCACGGCCCCGATCTCCTCGGCGGCCTCGGGGTGGCGCAGCGCCTCAGCGAGCGGCTGCACCGCCTCGAAGGCCGACGCCCAGAGTGCCGCC
>DAOLIZ010000101.1:0-9747 GCA_035328285.1 Gemmatimonadales bacterium | reverse complement strand
CCCCGCTGCCCCGCTGCCCCGCTGCCCCGCTGCCCCGCTGCCCCGCTGCCCCGCCCAATTCCCGCTCCCGCATCCCACCACTTTCCTTGCGAAAGCGATTGCACCCTGCCCGGGACCCGGGGTATAGGGGTCGAGGTGCCATGGGTTAAGTGATTGATATCACGGATGTTATGCTGGGTGTGAATCTTTTGGCACATCGGTTGCCCGAGAGGGCCGTGGGCAACTCCTTCCCGGAACGGGATTTGGAGCCGCCCTCCGGGAGGGAACGGCCGCACGCGGGGCAGTGATCCCCACCTCTTCGGGTCGGTGCCGGAGCGCATAACTTCGCATCGAGCAACAGCTTGTTCCGTATGACCTCAAGCAAGTTACTAGCTTGACAAATTTCGGGTCGAATGGTAGCGTAGCCTACCTTACTCCCCTTTTACCGCGTCAGGCACCTATGGCTCTTTTTGGTCGGAAACGGACCACGGTCGCCCTCGACATTGGCAGCGGGCTCATCAAGCTCGTGGTCATTGATCATGCCTCGGGCGAGCCGGTGCTCACGAAGGTGGCCTTCACGTCCGTCGTGGACGGGGCCATCGTCGAGGGCGAGGTCATGGACCCGGGGATCGTGGCTGACGCCGTCCGGGGCCTCCTCTCGTCCGCGGGCGTCAAGGCCAAGCGGGTGGTGACGGCCGTCGGCGGGCGCGACGTGATCATCAAGAAGATCTCGATGGACCGGATGAAGGAGGGCGAGGCCCGCGAGCAGATCCGCTGGGAGGCCGAGCAGCACGTCCCCTTCGACATGGACAACGTCGAGCTCGACTTCCAGATCCTGGACCCCGAGGGCGAGGGGCTCCAGATGTCCGTCCTCCTCGTTGCCGCCAAGCGCGAGCTGGTCGAGACCAAGCAGTCGCTCTTTGCCGATGTCGGGCTCGAGGCGAGCGTCATCGACGTCGACGCCTTTGCCCTGCACAACGCCTTCGAACTCAACTATCCCGACGCCATGCACGGCGTGGTCGGCCTGGTGAACATCGGGCATGAAATGACCAACGTGAACATCCTCGACGAGGGTGTGCCCGTGCTGACGCGGGACATCATGATCGGGACCCGTCGCTTCCGCGAGGACCTGCAGCGGGAACGGAACATGTCCGCCGACGAAGCCGACCAGCTCCTCCGCGGCTTCGAGCGGAACGAGGCGCTGGAGCCGCTGCTGGCCTCGCGTGGCGAGGAGCTGGCCGTCGGCATCGAGCGCGCGGCCGCCTTCCTCCAGTCATCCAGCCGCTCGGCGAGCGGGCTCGCCCGGATCTTCACCTCCGGTGGCGGGTCGCGCATCCCCGGACTCAATCGTATCCTGGCCGACCGCCTCCGGTTGCCGGTCCAGGCCGCCAACCCGCTCGAGCGCCTGCAGGTGGCCGAGGGCGTGTTCGACACGCTGTCGCTGGATGAGGTCGCCCCGTTGTTGATGCTGCCCGTGGGCCTGGCCCTCAGGACCGCGGCGTGAGCCCCGAGACCCGGACCGACGCCTCATGATTGAAATCAACCTTCGTCCAGGCCAGAAGCGCGCGCGCGGCGGATCGCCGTTTGCCGGGCTGCAGGCGCAACTGTCCGGACTCCGCGAACGGATGCGGGATCCGCTCCCGCTGGTCGCCGCGGGCGTGGTCCTGCTGGCCGTGCTCTGGCTGGGCTGGTCCTGGTTCAAGACCGGCAGCGACCTCAGCGCCCTCGAGCCGCAGCTGGAACAGGCCCGCGCCGAGAACGACCGTTTCCGGAATTTCGTGGCGCAGAAGCGCAAGGTGGAACTGATCCGCGATTCGCTCGTGGCCCAGATCCAGGTGCTGCAGCAGGTCGACGGCGAGCGCTACGTGTGGCCCCACGTGATGGACGAGGTCACCCGCGCCCTGCCACCCTACACCTGGCTCGTGGACCTCGGCACCGCCGGGCCCGCCCCCGTGCCGGTCGTCCCCGGGTCTCCCGCGGACACCATGCCGGCCGACGCGGTGCCGCCGCCGATGCAGCTGCAGATCAACGGCCGGACGGTCGACGTGCAGGCCTTCACCAGGTTCCTGCGCCAGCTCGAAGCCTCGCCCTGGATTTCGAACGTCCAGCCGGTCTCGGCGCAGACGGTCATCCAGGACGAGCGCCCCGTGACCGCCTTCTCGATCCGGGCCTCGTTCCGCAAGGCGGATTCCGCCTACATCCGGACCGTGCCCCTCAGCCAGTCGGTGAGGTAACCGCGCCATGGCACTCATCAACGACCAGAACAAGGTGCCGGTGCTGGCCATCGTCCTGACCGGGCTGATCGGCTACATGCTCTATTCCGGCGCCGGCATCGAGATGCTCGGCATCGACGGCGTCCAGGCGCGCGAAGCCCACGTCGTCGCGCTGCAGGACACGCTGAACGCCGTCCAGGCCCAGACGGACAGCGCCAAGCGGGAGCTCGCCAAGGGCACGGCGGAAGACCTGCGCAAGGAACTCGACAGTCACCGCGCCAGCCTCGCGCTCCTGCGCCAGATGGTGCCGGAAATGAACGAGGTGCCGAACCTCCTCGACGCCATCTCCACCCGCGCGAAGATCCGCGGCGTGAACCTGGCGCAGGTGGTGCCGCTGCCCGAACAGCCCGGCCCGGCGCCGTTCAACACCTACACGTACAACATGTCCGTCCTCGGGCACTACGACGAAATCGGCGAATTCCTGGCCGACATCGCCTCGCTGCCGCGGATCATTGTCCCGCAGGGCGTCACGATGGCACCGGCCGCGATGAACTCCGCCAAGGTGCTGGGCGACACGACGGGCGCGCTGCTCGAAGCCAAGTTCCAGATCCGGACCTTCGTGAAGTCCGCCGAGCCGGAAGGAGCGAACAGTGGCACCTGATCGCATCGGGCTGCACCTCTGCCTGGCCCTCGCACTGGCCGCCTGTGGCGGTGATGCCGAGGCGCCGGCCGCTGCCGCCCCCGACGCCGTCCCCGCGCCGATGGTGGACGCCCAGACCGCCCAGGCGGATTCCGCCGAGGCCGCCCGCGTCGCCGCCGCACGCGCCGACAGCGCCTCCGTCTCGGGGCCGATGGCCCAGCGCGAGACGTTCGCGTACCGCGGCGGCAGCCGGGACCCCTTCGAGTCGCTGCTCGACATGGCCACCTCCGGCCCCGAGCTCCCCGACCTGATGCTGGTCGGCATCTATCAGGACCTGGCCTACAACAGCAACAGCGTCGCGCTCCTGCGCGACCGGACCAACGACCGCCGGTTCAAGTTGCGGGTCGGCGATCAGCTGGGGCGCCTGAAGGTGGCGCAGATTCGTCAAAAGGATGTGGTCTTCATTGTCGAGGATTTCGGCTTCGAGCGGCAGGAAACACTGTCGCTGACCAAGCGGGAGGAAGAGACGCCATGACCCGAGTACTCACCTGTGCCCTTGCCGTCGCGCTCATGGGGCTGGCCTCGCCCGCCCGAGCCGACGTCTCCGACCCTGGGTCGGTCACCGGCGTCAGTGTCGTCTCCGCGCCAGGCCGCGCCGAGGTCGTCATCGCCTTCTCCGGTGCCGTCCAACTCAAGGACTTCATCCTCAAGGACCCCGCCCGCCTGGTGGTGGACCTGACCGGAGTCACCATCGACGCGCGCTCGCTCGGCAGCTACGACGGCGTGAATCGTGGCGGCGTCCTCAATGTCCGCACCGGCCAGTACTCGGCGCAGACCGTGCGCGTGGTGGTCGAGCTGGACGCGGTCAAGGAGTACACCATCGACCAGAGCGCCAGCGAGATCCGCATCTCGTTCGGCGCCGAGCGGCCGTTCCTGGCCTGGTCCAGCGCGGCCCCTGGTGAGTTTGCCGCACCGGCGGCCCGCCCGGCCTCGGCGCGTCCCGCCGGGACCCCCGAGGTGACCACCGCCTCGTACAAGGCACCGGCCTCGGGCGACGAGCCCCGCATCACCGTGACCTGGGACAACGCGTCGATCGCCGACGTGGTGGCGGGCTTCGCCGCCTTCAGCGGCCGCTCCATCATCCTCGGTCGTGACATCAAGGGTGAAGTGTCGGCCGAGATCAAGAACCAGCCGTGGACGGAGGCGTTCTACGCCGTCCTCGCCACGCAGGGGCTCTCCGCCACGGAGCTGCCCGGCGGCATCATCCGCGTCGACTCCCCGGTCGCCCTCTCGGCCCTCGACTCGCTCGAGCCCCTGGAGACGGTCGTGGTGCGGATGAACTACGCCCGCGCCAAGGAAATGTCGAAGAACCTCGACGGCATCCTGACCAAGGGCCGGGGCAAGGTCTTCCCCGACACCGCGTCCAACTCGCTGATCATCACCGATACGCGGAGCCGGGTGGCGACGGTCGCCAACTTCGCCCGCAGCCTCGATATCCGGACGCCGCAGGTGGCGATCCAGGCCAAGATCATCTACGTCAACCGGACCAGTCTCGACGAGCTCGGCCTCAAGTACGACCTGGGCAGCCAGTCGACCTTCTACAACAGCCTCGTGTCGCGGCCTGACCCGAACAATCCGGGCGACACCTACGACCCGAACACCACGGTCGTCGGCCTCGGCGGCAACTCGCTCGCCGCGGTCGGCAACGCCGAAGCCAGCATTTCGCAGCCGGCGCTTGACCTGGTCTGGTCCACCGCCATCGGGAACTTCGACTTCACCGTCTTCCTGAGCGCGCTCGAGCAGACCGAACTCGCCGACATCCAGGCCGAGCCGACCATCAACACGATGGACAACCGCGAAGCCAACATCCTCGTCGGCGAGGAGACCCCGGTCCGCATCATCGACTACGGGTCGGGAACCGTCGCCGCGCAGTCCACGGTGCAGTTCAAGCAGACCGGTATCAAGCTCATCGTCACGCCGCACGTGACCGACGACCGCCAGGTCACCATGAAGCTGCACACCGAGCGGTCCGCGGTGCGCCCCGTGGCCGACCGGGAACTCGGCTTCATCGTCGAGACGCAGCAGGCCGACAACCAGCTCCTCGTGGCGGACGGCCAGACCGCCGTCATCGGCGGGCTGACGGTCACCGAGGTCAACAAGACCCGCTCGGGCATCCCGATGCTCTCGCGGCTGCCGCTCCTCGGCCCGCTGTTCTCCTTCAGCAGCAACAAGGAATCGCGCCGGGACCTGATCATCCTGGTCACCCCGCGCATCCTGGACGACAACTTCTAGGCGGATCACCGCGCGGCCCCGCCGCGCCGCCATCCACCACCCGTGAGCCCGACCCGTGTCGGGCTCACGCGTTTCTCCCGGCCTCGCGCATCGCGGCCGGCCAACGGGACACCTCGTGCACTTTCGATTCACGACCGCGGGCGAATCGCACGGCCCGGCCCTCGTGGCCATCGTGGAGGGGCTGCCGGCCGGACTGCCGGTGGCCGCGTCGTTTGTGGACGCCCAGCTCGCCCGCCGCATGCAGGGGTACGGGCGCGGCGCCCGGATGCGGATCGAGCAGGACCAGGTCCAGTGGCTGGCCGGCATCCGCGCCGGCGAGACCCTGGGCTCGCCGATCGCCATGCAGATCGCCAACCGGGACTGGGCCAACTGGCGGGACGTGATGGACCCCGAGGGGACGCCCGGCGCCTCGCGTAGACGCCAGGTGACCCGTCCGCGGCCCGGCCACGCCGACCTCGTCGGTGTCCTCAAGTACGATCGCAGCGACGCACGCGACATCCTCGAGCGCGCCAGCGCCCGCGAGACCGCGGCGCGCGTCGCCGCCGGGGCCCTCGCCCGCCGCCTCCTCGAGGAGTTCGGGGTCGAGGTCGGCAGTCACGTCGTGTCCCTCGGCGGCATCCGTGCAGAGCCCCCCCACCCCCTCCCGTCGCCGCTGAATGCGGCGGCCGACCGCTCCCGCGTGCGGGTGCTGGACGCCGCCGCCGAGACGGCCATCATCCGTCGAATCGACGAGGCGAAGGCCGCCGGCGACACGCTGGGGGGTGAAGTGGAGGTCGTGGCGACGGGCGTGGTGCCGGGACTCGGCAGTCACGTCAGCTACGACCGGAAACTCGATGGTCGGCTGGCCGGGCTCCTGATGTCGATTCCGGCCGTGAAGGGGGTGGAGATCGGGCTCGGCTTCGAGGCCGCGCGGCGCCCCGGCTCGGCGGTGCATGACCCCATTCTGGCCGCGCCGGCGCGGGGCGCCGGTGTGCGCGTGGGCTACGGCCGGCAGACCAACCACGCGGGCGGCCTCGAAGGTGGCATGACCACCGGGGAGCCGCTCGTCGTCCGCGTGGCCATGAAGCCGATCAGTACCCTGATGAGCCCCCTCCCGACGGTGGACCTGGCCACGGGGCAGCCGGCGGCTGCCCAGAGCGAGCGCTCGGATGTCACTGCCGTCCCGGCCATGGGCGTCGTGGCGGAGGCGATGGTCGCCATCGCGCTCGCCGACGCGATGCTCGAGAAATTCGGCGGAGACTCCCTCGGCGAAATGCGCCGCAACGTCGATGGATACCTTGCGGCGCTCCAGGCGCGGCGCGACACGCCGTGATCGACCGCCACATCATCCTGGTGGGCCTCCCGGGGTCCGGGAAGAGCACGGTCGGCCCCCGGGTGGCCGAGGCCCTGGGTGTCCCGTTCGAGGACCTCGATGCCATCATCATCCGCCGGATGGGGATGCCAGTGGCCCGGATCTTCGGCGAGTTTGGCGAGGCGCACTTCCGCAAGCTCGAGCGGGAGGTGACGGCCGAAAGGCTCGCCGCTCCTCCTTCCGTCATTGCGCCGGGCGGGGGGTGGGCCGCGCAACCAGGCAATCTGGACGGGGCCCGGGAGCGGGCGCTCGTCGTCTACCTGCAGGTCGCACCCGCCATTGCGCTGGAGCGGGCGGGGCAGGGCGCGGTCCGTCCCCTCCTCGCGGGCGGCGACGGTCTGGCGCGGATGAACACGCTGCTGGCCGAGCGGGAATCGTTCTACCAGCAGGCGAACACGATCATCGGAAACGATCACGCGGATCCCATGCTCGCCGCGACCGAAATCGTCGAGTGGATCCGCCGCGGCGGCTTCGCCTGACGCCACCCTTGCCGGTGGATTTGCTCCCCCCGCCTTGCCATTCGGTCACGCCCGTCCTTAGTTGCAACCGATTTTAGGGGTTGGCGGGAACACTCTGTCTCTGTGAAGTTGAGGCCCATGGCGAGTTCCAAGTCGAAGAAGGCCACGAAGGCCAAGTCTGCGTCGCCGAAGGCGGCGGGGAAGAAGGCGCCTGCTCCCAAGGCAAAGCCGGCCGCGGCGCCGAAGGCCCGGGCGTCGGCGGCCGCCCCCAAGGCCAAGGCCCCCAAGGCGACGAAGCCCGCGAAGGCTGCCAAGGCGAGGACCACCGCGCGCCGTGCCGGGGCGGGCAGCACCCTGGTCATCGTGGAGTCGCCGACCAAGGCGCGCACGATTCGCGGCTTCCTCCCCGCCGGGTACCGTGTCGAGGCCTCGATGGGGCACGTTCGCGACCTGCCAGGCGACGCCAAGTCGATCCCCGCCAAGTACAAGGAGTTCGACTGGGCCCGGCTGGGCGTGAATGTCGACAACGACTTCGAGCCGCTCTACGTGGTGTCCCCGGACAAGAGGGCGGTGGTGCGTGAGCTGAAGGCCGCCGTGAAGGATGTGGACCAGCTCCTCCTCGCGACCGACGAAGACCGCGAGGGCGAGAGCATCTCGTGGCACCTGCTGCAGCTGCTCGAGCCCGACATCCCGGTGCGGCGGATGGTGTTCCACGAGATCACCCGGGAAGCCATCGCCGAGGCCCTCGAGAATCCGCGTGACATCGACGACCGGCTGGTTCGGGCCCAGGAAACCCGCCGGATCCTCGACCGGCTCGTCGGCTACACCCTTTCGCCGCTCCTCTGGAAGAAGATCGCCTTCGGGCTGTCGGCGGGGCGGGTGCAGTCGGTGGCGATGCGCCTGCTGGTGGTGCGCGAACGCGAACGGCGCGCCTTCCGGTCGGCGGCCTACTGGGACCTGCTCGCCGGCCTCCGGCACGACGGCCAGGCGTTCGAGGCGGAGCTGGTGCAGCTGGCCGGGAAGAAGCTCGCCACCGGCAAGGATTTCGACGAGCGGACGGGCAAGTTGCTCCCGGGCAAGGACGTGGTCGTGCTGGGCGAGCCGGAAGCCACCGCGCTGGCGGCCAGGACCGCCAAGGCGCCCTGGCTGGTGTCCGCCACCGAGGAGAAGCCCGGCATCCGTCGCCCCGCCCCCCCGTTCACGACTTCGACGCTGCAGCAGGAAGCCAACCGCAAGCTGCGACTCAGCGCACGGGACGCGATGCGCGCCGCCCAGGGACTCTACGAGCGGGGCTTCATCACCTACATGCGTACCGATTCGGTGCATCTCTCGGACCAGGCCGTCTCGGCGGCCCGCGCCTCCGTGACCGAGCTGTATGGCAAGGAGTACCTCCCCGACGCACCGCGCCGCTATGCCAACAAGAGCGCCAATGCGCAGGAGGCCCACGAGGCCATCCGGCCCGCCGGGGCCGCGTTCCGTCACCCGAAGTCCACCGGCCTCGACGGGCGAGACCTGGCGCTGTACGAACTGATCTGGAAGCGCACCATGGCCTCCCAGATGGCCGACGCGCGGCAGACCTCGATGTCGGTCACCTTCGAGGTGGGCGACGCCACCTTCCGCGCCACGGGCAAGCGAATCGACTTCCCGGGCTTCCTCCGCGCCTACGTGGAGGGGAGCGACGACCCCGAGGCGGCACTCGAGGACCGGGAGGTCATCCTGCCGCACCTGGAGCGCGGGGACAGCCCCGCCTGCGAGTCGGTGGAACCGGTACGCCACGAGACCCAGCCGCCGGCGCGCTATACCGAGGCGACCCTGGTCAAGGCGCTGGAGGCCGACGGCGTGGGCCGTCCGAGCACCTACGCCTCCATCATCGGGACCCTCCTCGAACGTGATTACGCCGTGCGGCAGGGCCAGGCCCTGGTGCCGACGTTCACGGCGTTCGCGGTCACCGGGATCCTCGAGGAGCACTTCCCGCACCTGGTGGACGAGAAGTTCACCGCCGGCATGGAAGACGTGCTGGACGAGATCTCCGAGGGGAAGGCGGAGTGGCTGCCGTACCTGCGCAAGTTCTACCTCGGCCCTGACGGCCTGCGCCAGCAGGTGCTCCTGCACGAGAAGCAGATCGATCCGACCGAGGCGCGCACGCTTCTCCTCGAGGGACTCGACGCGAAGATCAAGATCGGCAAGTTCGGCCCCTACGTGGAGACCGGCGCCAAGGGCGAGGAGCTCCGGGCCTCGCTGCCGAAGGACATCGCACCGGCGGACATTGACCAGGCGCGCGTCGAGGACATTCTCCGCCAGAAGGCGGAGGGCCCCGACTCGCTCGGCATCCATCCCGAGACCGGCCAGAAGATCTTCCTGCTGTCGGGGCAGTACGGACCCTACCTCCAGCTCGGCGAGGTCGTCGAAGGCGAGCCCAAGCCGAAGCGGGCGAGCCTCCCGAAGGGCATCACGCCGGACCAGGTCACGATGGAGCAGGCGCTCGGGCTCCTGGCCCTGCCGCGGCTGCTCGGGAAGCATCCCGAGTCGGGCCGGTCGGTGCACGCGGGACTCGGACGGTTCGGGCCGTACGTGGTGCACGATCTCGGCAAGGAGGGCAAGGAATACCGGTCCATCAAGGGCGAGGATACGGTCCTGGGCATCACCCTGCCGCGGGCGCTCGAGCTGCTCGCCCAGCCGAAGCAGGGCCGGGGCCGGCGCGCGGCACCGACCCCGGTCCGGATCCTTGGCCGGCATCCCGACGATGAACAGCCCATCGGCCTGTACGAGGGGCAGTACGGACCGTACGTGAAGCACGATGACATCAGCGCCTCG
>DAOLIZ010000100.1:0-9801 GCA_035328285.1 Gemmatimonadales bacterium | reverse complement strand
GCATGCACGCGCCCTGGTGGCGGCGGGCGCCCGGCCGGTCGGACTCGACCTCTCGCCCGAACTCCTCGCGCGCGCCAAAGAGGCCGGCGTCCCGCTGGTGCGCGCCGACATGCGTGCCCTGCCGGTCCGGTCTCGTTCCGTCGACCTGGTGGTGAATCTCTTCACCAGCTTCGGGTACTTCGAGGACGACGCCGAGCACGCGCGGGTGCTCCGCGGGTTCGCGGATGTGCTGGTCCCCGGCGGGTGGTGTGCCCTCGACTTCCTCAACGCCGACAGCGTGCGCCGCGGCCTGGTCGCCGAGGAGGTCCAGCAGCTCGGGGTGGGACCGGTGCAGATCCGGCGTGAACTCCACGACGGGGGCCGGCGGGTGGTCAAGACCATGCACATTCCCGACGGGCGCACCTTCGTCGAGCGCGTGCGGCTGTTCGAGCCCGGCGAGCTCGAGACCATGCTCCGCGACGCCGGCCTCTCCGTCGAATCCCGCTTCGGCGACTACAACGGCGGACCGCTTGGCCCGGGTGCCCCGCGCGCCATCCTGCTTTCCCGGCTGACCGCCTGATGCGCATCCTGCCCACCCCGTTCGCCACGCCAGGCACCTGGCCGGTCCCCCATCCGGGGGGATTCCATCCGGCGCTGCTGCCTGCCCTGATCGAGGGACCAGGACAGGAGGCGCTGCGCGCCCGGCTCGCGGAGCCGGGTGCACTCGTGGTCACGACGGGTCAGCAGCCCGCCCTCTTCACCGGCCCGCTGTACGCCGTGCACAAGGCGCTTTCCGCCGCGGCGCTGGCGCGCCTCCTGTCTGCAGCGTGGAAGCGGCCGGTCCTGCCGCTTTTCTGGGTGGCCAGCGACGACCACGACTATGCCGAGGCGAACCACGCCGCCTGGCTGCGCCCCGACGGCTCCCTCCATGTCGAGGTTCTGCCGGAGCGACCGGCGGAGGCGGCACTGCGCCCGATGTCGCACGAACCGCTCGGCCCGGCCATCGGGCCGGCGCTCGACGCGCTCGCCGCCGACCTCTCCGCCTTCGACGGACGCGACGAGGTGCTGGGGTGGTTGCGTGCGCACTTCCAGCCCGGCGCCACGCTGGGCCACGCCAGCGGGCGCGCCCTCGCGGAATTGCTTGCCCCCCTCGGTGTGCTCTGCCTGGACGGCTCGCACGCGGCATTGAAGGCCAGGGCCGCTCCGGTGGTCCGGCGGGCGTTGGAGGAGGCGGAAGGAATCGAGCGCGCGCTCGTCGCGCGGGCCGCCACCCTGGCGGCCGAGGGACGCGACTCCGGAGTTTCGGTCGGCGACGGTGCCACGCTCGTGATGCTGGAGGGCGCGCAGGGGCGGGATCGCCTCGTCAGGGACGGGGCTGGTGTCGCCGCGCGGCACGGCGGGGAGCGGTACGCCATGGCCGAGGTGCTTGACCTGCTGGCGCGAGAGCCGGCCCGGTTCTCCGGAAACGTCCTGCTTCGGCCTGTCATCGAGCGGGCGGTGCTGCCGACCGTGGCCTACGTGGCGGGGCCGGGCGAGTTGCGATACCTCGCACTCGCCGAGGCGGTGTACGGGCACCTGGGAATGGAACGTCAGCTCCCCGTGCCCCGGTGGTCGGGGCTGCTGGTGGAGCCGAGGGTGGATCGCGTGCTCGCCAAGTTCGGCGCATCGCTCGAGGAACTGCTGGCCCCCGACCAGCGGCTCGAGGGGCGGGTGGCCAGGGGGCACCTCCCGCCACAGGCCATGGTGGCGCTTGACGCGCTGCGGGCCGCCATCGAGTCGGAATACGGGGTGCTCGAATCCGTCGCCGGGGAGGTGGATCCGACCCTCCTGCGTCCGATCCAGGGGCTGAAGGGCCGCGCGCTGCAGGGAGCGGGCAAGGCCGAGAAGAAGCTCGTCCAGCATCTCAAGCGGCGGCACGAGATGGAGACGGAACAGATCGGGCGGGCCCGCACGGCGGTCCAGCCGGCTGGCCGTCCCCAGGAACGGGTGGTGATCCTGGCACCCTACCTCGCCCGCTACGGGCCCGGAATCCTGCCCTCACTCCTCGACGCGATGGTTGACTGGTATGGCTCCGCCCTTGAAGGCGGGGCGCCTCCCTCGTAAGATCGTTGCTATGGTAATGCTCATTGGGTTGGTCCTGCTGGTGGCGCTGATGCTCCCGATCCTGAGCATCGTGCTCGACTCGCCCTTCGGGCGTGCGCTCGCGCGCAAGGTCGACGCGCCCGAGGTGGCGCCGCCGCCGGTGGCCGATCTGGCCAGGCGGGTAGAGTTGCTCGAGAGCGAAATCGACGACCTGACCCGGGCGGTCGAGGGGCTGAAGGACGAAAACGCCTTCCTGCAGCGGTTGATCGAGGACGCCCCGGCGCGGCCCGCCTTGCCGCCGCGCAGTTCCCCCTGAGCACCAGGCTGTCCCGCCGGCCCGCGGCGATGGTGGCCGCGGGGATCTTCCTGAGCAGGATCCTCGGGCTGGTGCGGCAGCGCGCCCTGGCGCACTTCCTCGGCAATTCCAGCGTCGCGGACGCCTTCACGGCGGCCTTCCGGATTCCAAATCTCCTCCAGAACCTCTTCGGCGAAGGCGCCCTCTCGGCGTCGTTCATTCCCGTCTACGCGGGATTGCTCGCCGACCAGGACCACGACGAGGCGGACCGCGTCGCGGGGGCCGTCGGCGCCCTGCTCGCCGTGGTGGTCTCGGGCATCGTGGTGCTGGGCATCCTGACAGCGCCGATCCTGGTCACGCTCATTGCGCCGGGGTTTGCCGGCGAGAAGCGCGAGTTGACCATCCGGCTCGTGCGCATCCTCTTCCCCGGCGCCGGACTCCTGGTGCTCTCCGCCTGGTGCCTGGGGGTTCTCAACAGCCACCGCAAGTTCTTTCTGAGCTATGCCGCCCCTGTCGCCTGGAATCTGGCGATCATCGGCACCCTGCTCCTGCTCGGTCCCAAGCGGAGCATGGCCGATCTGGCGGTGGCCGCCGCGTGGGCCAGCGTGGCCGGGAGCCTCCTCCAGGTCCTGGTCCAGTGGCCCACCGTGCGGAGGGTGGCGCCCGCACTTCGCCTCCGCCTGAGCACGACGACGGCGCACGTGCGCACCGTGATCGGCAATTTTGTCCCGGCGTTCGTCGGGCGCGGGGTCGTGCAGGTGAGCGCGTTCATCGATTCCCTGCTGGCCACCCTGCTGCCGACCGGCGCCGTGGCCGCCATCGGGTATGCGCAGACGATTTACCTGATGCCGGTGAGCCTCTTCGGCATGGCGATTTCCGCGGCCGAACTGCCCGCCATGTCGGGTGCCCGGGGCACCGCCGAGGAGATCGGCGCCTACCTGCGTGCGCGCCTCGACGCCGGGCTCCGGCGCGTCGCGTTCCTGGTGGTCCCGTCGGCGATGGCGTTCCTGGCCCTCGGGCACGTGATCGTGAGCGCGCTCTACCAGACCGGCGAATTCGGACGCCAGGATTCGCTGTACGTCTGGGGGATCCTGGCCGGATCGGCCGTGGGCCTGCTGGCGTCGACCATGGGCCGTCTCTACGCCTCCGCCTTCTATGCCCTGCGGGATACGCGCACTCCCCTGCGCTTCGCCGTCATCCGCGTGGCGCTCACCGGCGCGTTCGGCTGGTTCGCGGCGCTCCACCTGCCAGGGCTCCTCGTGGTGGGCCCCCAGTGGGGCGCTGCCGGCCTGACCGCGTCGGCGGGGGTGGCAGGGTGGGTGGAGTTCCTGCTGCTGCGACGGGGCCTGCAGCACCGCGTGGGGCGCACCGGCCTCCCGGCCGGGCTGCTCCCGCGGCTCTGGGCGGCCGCGGCCGCGGGGGCCGGGATCGGCTGGGCGGCGCTCCGTTATCTCCCTGCCTGGCACCCGGTGCCGCTCGCGATCGTGGTGCTCGGCGGGTACGGCGTGACCTACCTGCTGGCCGCGCGCCTCTTCGGCGTGCAGGAGGCGCGCAACCTGCTGGTGCGGCGATGACGGAACCGCGCTCCCCCTCCGACCTCCTCGCGCGCAAGCTCGACACCCTGCCCGACGGTCCCGGGGTATATCTCTGGAAGGACGCCGCGGGCGCCGTCATTTACGTCGGGAAGGCCAAGCGGTTGCGCAGCCGGGTCCGGAGCTACTTCCTCGGCGACCACGCGGAGAGCCCGAAGTCCCGGCTGCTGGTCCGGCAGATCGCGGATGTGGAGACGATCGTCGTGCCGGACGAGGTCGAGTCGCTGCTCCTCGAGAACAACCTCATCAAGACCTACCAGCCGCGCTTCAACGTCCGCCTCAAGGACGACAAGAGCTATCCCTCGATCGCCGTCACCGTGAAGGATCCCTTTCCCCGGGTGCTGGTAACCCGTCGGATGGACATCCCCGGCGCGCGCTACTTCGGGCCGTACACCGACGTCACGCTCATGCGACGGTCGCTGGCCCTGATCCGACGGATGTTCACCGTCCGCAGCTGCAGCGACGACCTGCCCCGCGAGCGTCGGGAGCGCCCCTGTCTCGACTTTCACATCGGCCGGTGCAAGGCGCCCTGCGTCGGCTGGCAGGACGAGGCGTCGTATCGCGTGATGATCGAGGAGGTGCTCGACTTCCTGGGCGGCCGTACGGTGGATGTCCGCTCCAAGGTGCGTGACCTCATGAGCGCTGCCAGCGACCGGCAGGACTACGAGCGCGCCCGCGACCTCCGGGACACGCTGAAGTGGCTCGATCGCGCGGAGATCCCCTCCTCGGTGGAGGTCACCGGGACCGGCGACGCCGACGTGATCGGCTACGCGCGCGACGGCGACGACGCCGTCGGCGTCCTGATGCGCATCCGGGAGGGGCGGCTCATCGGCCGGGAGCACCGGGTCCTGGAGAACGTCGAGGGCGTGAGCGACCCCGAGGTGCTTGGCGCGCTGCTCGTGCGCTACTACCTCCCGGCGGAAGGGCGGGCCACCCGCCTGGTGCTCCCGATCCCTCCCGCCGACCTCGAACAGCTGGAAGCCCTGCTGCCCGGCGTGCACATCATGGTGCCGCAGCGGGGAACGGCGGCGCGCTGGCTCGAACTGGCTGACCAGAACGCCCGGCACCTGCTGGAGAGTCTCCGGATCGAATCCTTCGAGACCGACGAGCGGGCGGAGGACCCGGTGTACGCGCTGGGACGCGACCTGGGGCTGAGCGTAGTGCCGCGCAGCCTGATCTGCGTGGACATCTCGACCAACCAGGGGCGCGACACAGTCGGATCGCTCGTCTGGTTCGAGGCGGGTCGTCCCAGGAAGGCGGAGTATCGCAAATTCCGCATCCAGGGCGTGGGGCAGCATGATGACTACGCCGCGATTCACGAGGTCATCACCCGCTACCTCACGCGCCGCCGAGCGGAGGGGAAACCGCTCCCCGACCTGGTGGTCATCGATGGCGGGAAGGGGCAACTCGGGGCGGCCCGCGCGGCGGCGGACGCCGCCGGTTTCACCGACCTGCCGATCGTGTCGCTCGCCAAGCGGGACGAGGAAATCTTCCTTGTTGGGCGCCCGGACGGCCTGCGTCTCCCCCGCCGCGCGCCGTCGCTCCGCCTGCTGCAGCGGGCGCGCGACGAGGCACACCGGTTCGGGGTGGCCTACAGCCGGAAGCGGCGCACTCAGCGAACCATTACGTCGGAACTGCTCGATATTCCCGGCGTCGGGCCGCTCAAGCGGACCCGGTTGCTGGAGCGTTTCGGGAGCCTGGCGGCCGTCAAGACGGCCAGCGTCGCCGAGATTGCGGCGGTGCCCGGCTTCTCCACCATCCTCGCGGAGCGGGTCCTCGCGACCCTGGGATCACGGACATGACTGATTCGCTGGCACGCCCTTCCGAAGGAATCGACTGGACGCTGGAGTGCCTGGCGTGCGGTGCCACCAGCACGGCGGAGGGGCTGCCGACGGTCTGCATCTGCGGGCAGCCCTGGCTGGTGCGCTACCCGCACCGGCGGCCCGGCATCAAGCAGCGTGCGGAGGTCCGTCGGCGCCACGGCATGTGGAGATTTCGCGACTTCCTGCCGCTGCGTCCCTTCGAGGAACCGGTATCGCTCGGGGAGGGGGACACGCCGCTCCTGCGTCTGCGCCGCACGGCGGCCCGGCTCGGCGTGCCGAATCTCTGGCTCAAGGACGAAGGCACCAATCCCACCGGATCCTTCAAGGCCCGGGGGCTGAGCGCGGCAATCACCAGGGCCACCGCGGCCGGCGCACGCCGCTTCACCCTGCCGACCGCGGGCAACGCTGGCGTCGCCGCGTCGGCGTACGGCGCGCGCGCAGGTGCCGAGGTGCGGGTGTTTGCGCCCGATTCGACACCCCGCACCATCCTCTCCCAGATCGAGACGTTTGGCGGGACACTCGTCCTGCTGGAGGGACACATCGGGGATTGCGGCAAGGCCAGCCGGGCGTGGGCGGCGGAGTCAGGGGCGTTTGACCTCTCCACCCTGCGGGAGCCCTACCGGATCGAGGGGAAGAAGACCTTGGGACTGGAGCTGGCCCTCCAGATGGCCTGGAAGATGCCCGATGTCATCCTGTACCCCACAGGCGGCGGAACAGGCCTGATCGGGATGTGGAAGGCCTTTCATGAATTGAAGGAGCATGGCTGGGTGGAGGGCGAGCTGCCCCGGTTCTATTCCGTCCAGTCGACGGGGTGCGCCCCGATCGTCAAGGCGTTCGCGGCGGGGGCCGATCGTGCGGAGGTGTGGCCCGATCCGTGGACGATTGCAAGCGGCTTGCGCGTCCCGGGGGCGCTGGGGGACCGGCTGATGCTCCGCGCACTGCGGGAGACCGGCGGCGGGGCGCTCGCCATCGAGGACGCCGTACTCGCGGAGGCTGCCACCACCGTTTCGCGTGAGGAAGGCGTCGACGTTTCCCCGGAGGGCGGGGCGGCGCTCGCGGCCGTCGAGGTGCTGGTGGGGCGTGGAGAAGTGGATCGGGGTGAGACGGTAGTGGTCTTCAACACCGGGGCGGGATGGCTCTACCGACACCCGGCGGAATTGCGGGGAGCGGGCTGAGGGGCGATATTTCCAAGTCTATGCCTGACAGCCGTTTTGCCATCATTGATCCGTCGTCCGGAATCAGCGGCGACATGCTCCTCGGGGCGCTGATCGACCTGGGGGCCGACGAGGGATGGCTGCAGGGATTGCCGGCCCGCCTCGGCTGTCCCGAGGTCGGAGTGGAGGTGGCGCGGGTGGATCGGGCCGGCATCGCGGCTCGGCAGGTTACCATCCGGCTGCCCGACGGCTCCGTGGAAGCGCCGGCGACCCCCGTGTCGCATACCCACGGGAATGGTCACCACTCGCATGACCACGGCGAGTCTCACGGGGCGGCGCCGCACCGGCACATCGGCGAGCTGCTTGGGATGGTCGAGCGGGCCAGGCTGTCCGACTGGGTCAAGGAGCGCGCGCTCCGGGCCTTCCGGCTCCTGGGCGAGGCGGAGGGGCGCATTCACGGCGTCCCCGCCGAGCAGGTCGCCCTGCACGAGGTCGGGGCGCTGGACGCGCTCGTGGACATCGTAGGGGGCATCGAGGGGTTCGAGCGGCTGGGGATCGCGCAGATCTACCGCCGGCCGGTCTCGGTGGGAGAAGGCTGGGTCCGCGCTGCCCATGGCGTCCTCTCGGTGCCGGCCCCGGTCACGGGGCTGCTGCTGGAGGGGGTCGAGATCGGCCCCAATGGCCCGGTCACCGGCGAGGCGACGACCCCGACGGGCGCGGTGCTTCTCCGGGTGCTGACCGAGGGGCCCCCGCCGGTCCGGTGGCGGCCGACGGCGAGCGGCTGGGGAGCGGGGGGACGCAATCCGGCGGCGTATCCGAACGTGCTCCGGGTGCTGATCGGTGAGCCAGCTGGCGAGGCGAACGAGGTGGTGGTGACCGCCACCGACCTCGATGACTTCACGCCGGAGTACCTGGAGCCGGTTCGGGTGGCGCTCTTTGCCGAGGGGGCCCTGGACGTGCAGGTGTGGAGCACCATGGCCAAGAAGGGGCGGGCCAGTCTCCGGATCGAGGTGCTCAGCGAGGCGGCGGCGGCAGGTGCGATCGCGGAGGTGCTCTTCCGGCACACTACGACCGGTGGCGTCCGGCGATGGGTGGCGGAGCGCTCCACCTTGCCGCGCCGCGAGTTTGCGGTCACGACCCGGGACGGCGCCGCAGTCCGCGTCAAGGTGCTCGAGGCCCCGGGCGGGGCACGCGTCAAGGCCGAATACGATGACGTCGTCGCCGCCGCCCGACAGGCTGGGCGATCGGCGGCGGAGGTGGTGCGGGAAGTGGAACAACAGGCTGTAGATCGGATGGCGCGCGAGGTTGCGTCGCCTTTGACAGACAACTAAGGAGCAACGATGCAGAAGGTTCTCGTAGCATTGGCGGCCGTCGCGGTCTCGGCGGGCAACCTGGTCGCGCAGGCGCCGGAGTCGCCGGTCAACCTCCGCGTGCAGCGGGCCCAGCCCACGCAGTGGTCGGTGCCGGATTGCGGCCTCAATAAGGGCAACTTCCTGATCAGCAGCTCCGCGACCTACTTGAGCAGCGGGATCTCCACGAGCGACAGCGAAAAGAAGCAGCGCCTCTTCACGAACGCCCGCGACGTGGCGATCGAGGGCATCGAGAAGGGGCAGGCCGGCGCGAGCGGAGCGTGGTATTACCTCGGACGGGCCTACCTGCAGCTCGGCGACCTCCGGGGCGCTGACAGCGCCCTGGCCCGGGCGGAATCACTGGCCCCGGAGTGCGCCTCGAATATCCAGACGCTTCGGCGCAACACGTGGGTGGCGCTGCTGAATGCCGGCAACGCCTTCATGAAGGACGAAAACAAGGACTCGGCCGAGGTCCTGTTCCGCCAAGCCGACGAGATCTACCAGGGTGAACCGAACGCGTACACCAGCCTCGCGGTGCTCTACAATTCCGAGGACCAGGTGGACAGCGCAATCGTCTACTTCCGGAAGGCCGTGGCGGCCGCGGGAGACGCCCCGAAGGACCCGGAGACCCGGGACATGTCGCAGTACAACCTGGCGGCGATGCTCAGCAACGAGGGCCGCTGGAAGGAAGCGGTGTTGGCGTGGCAGCAGTACCTCGCCTGGAAGCCGGATGACATCGAGGGCAAGAAGGCCTATGCGCGTGCCTTGCGGGCCGACGGGCAGCCCGATGCGGCCTCGGAGATCGAGCGGGAACTTATCAGCTCCACGGGGGCCGATGTGCCGGTAGCCGACCTGATGGTGGCCGGCGTGAACTTCTTCAACGACAAGAACTACACGGAGGCCGCGGAGACATTCGGCCGGGTGGTCAAGCGCGAGCCGTGGAACCGGGATGCCCTGTTCAACATGGGGAACGCGTACCTCGGGGCGCAGGATGGCCCGGGCGTCGTGAAGGCGGCGTCGGCGCTCTACGCGATCGAGCCGATGAACGAAAAGAGCGTGCAGCTGCTGGCCCAGGGCTACCAGCTGGAAAAGGACCAGCCGATGATCGTGAAGTACTTCACCGAGCTGGAGGCCATGCCGTTCAACCTGGAAATCGAACAGCTCTTGCTGCAGTCCGGGGGCGCCAAGGTGGTCGGCACGGCGACGGGGCGGGCGGCCAAGCAGATCGACACCAAGCCGATCGCGCCGCATCCGGTCACCCTGGTCTTCGACTTCCTCGACGCGCAGATGAACGTCGTCGCCACGAGCGAGCGGATCGTCCCGGCTCTCGGGGTGGGGGAGAAGTCCGTGGTGGAAGCGGAAGGACTCGGGGGGGGCATCGTAGGATGGCGGTACCACGTCAAGAAATAGGTCAATTGACAGGCACCCCGTATCGGGTGATTTTTGGAGGGTCGCGGGCGTAATTCAGTGGTAGAATGCCAGCTTCCCAAGCTGGACGTCGCCGGTTCGAGCCCGGTCGCCCGCTCT
>DAOLIZ010000099.1:0-9814 GCA_035328285.1 Gemmatimonadales bacterium | reverse complement strand
AAGGTGCGCAACGAGGTGGTCCAGGGCATCCGGGACTTCTTCTACGACCGCGACTTCGTGCTGGTGGACACGCCGATTCTCACCGGCTCGATCGGCGAGGAAGCGGGCAACCTCTTCAGCACAGACTACTTCGACCTGGGCAAGGCGTACCTCGCGCAGACCGGGCAGCTTTACGTCGAGGCTGCCGCCGCCGCGCTCGGCAAGGTGTACTGCTTCGGTCCGACCTTCCGGGCGGAGAAGTCCAAGACGCGCCGGCACCTGACCGAGTTCTGGATGGTGGAGCCGGAGGTGGCGTGGAACGACTCCGACGCCAACATGACCCTGCAGGAGGAATTCATCTCCGCCGTGGTGGCGCGCGTGCTGGACCGCCGGCGGGAGGAACTCAAGGAACTTGAGCGCGACACGACGCCACTCGAGCGGGTGACCGGTCCCTTTCCGCGCATCAGCTATACCGACGCGGTGGCGAAGCTGCAGGGGCTGGGCTCCGACATCACATGGGGCAAGGACCTCGGCGGAGACGACGAAACGCTGCTGGCCAAGGAATACGACCGGCCGGTCTTCGTGTTCAACTATCCGAAGGAGGTCAAGGCCTTCTACATGAAGGAGAATCCCGACGACCCGAGGACGGTGCTCAACAACGACTGCCTGGCGCCCGAGGGGTACGGGGAGATCATCGGCGGTTCACAGCGTGAGGACGACCACGATCGACTCCTCGCCCGCATCCAGGCCCAGGGGCTCGATCCGGAGGCCTACCGCTGGTACCTCGACCTGCGGAAGTACGGGACGTTCGTGCACAGTGGTTTCGGACTGGGGCTGGAGCGCACCATTGCCTGGATCTGCGGCAACCCTCACATCAGGGAGTCGATCGCCTTCCCGCGGCAGATCCACCGGCTCTACCCCTGACGCGCCTTCACCTCGTCCCACAGCGCGTCCAGCCTGGCCAATCCCGCCGAGTGCAGGTCGATGCCGCGCTCGGCGGCAAGTCGTTCCACCCCCCGGAAGCGCTCGATGAACTTCCGGTTCGCCTGATCGAGCGCCACGCCAGGGGCGACGCCCGCCTTCCGTGACAGGTTCACCACCGCGAAGAGCAGATCCCCAATCTCCTCGACCAGTTCCGGGGATGCCGCCGTTTCGGCGCTGTGTTCCACATACTGCCCCCCTGCCTCCCGGCCCCCCGGCCTCGCCTGCGGAAGTTGTTCCACAACTTCCGCAATCTCCTCGCGCACCTTCTCCAGCGGTCCCTGCACGTCGTCCCAGTCGAACCCGACGGACGCCGCCCGCTCCTGGAGCCGGAAGGCGTGCAGCAACGGCGGCAGCGTCGGCGGCAGGCCCTCGAGGGTGCCGCGCGGCCGTTCCCGTCGCTTCAATTGCTCCCAGGGCTGGGCGGGGCCGAGGTCGAAGAGATGCGGATGGCGCCGCTGCATCTTCGCGACCAGGTCGTCTGCCACCTGGTCGGCGGTAAATTCGCCGAGTTCCTCGGCCAGGACGAGCTGCCAGGCGAGATGGAGCAGGAAATCCCCCATTTCGTCGCGCAGCAATGCCGGGTCGCCAGAGCCGATGGCCTGGTCGACTTCCAGCACCTCCTCGACCAGATAGGGCCGCAGCGTTTCCCGGGTTTGTGCGCGATCCCAGGGGCACCGGACCCGCAGGTCCCTGACCATCGCCATGGCTCGTCCAAGCGCTGAATTCTCTTGCATTTATCCTCCGTGAACGGTATCATACCCGCCGTCTCGTGAGCGCGTCAAACCCGATCCCGCCTGCCCGTGCCTGGGCCGATATCGACCTTGGCGCCCTCGTCGCCAATGCCCGGACCGTGCTCTCGGTCTCCGGCTCCCGACTCCTACCCATGGTCAAGGCCAACGCCTACGGCGTCGGCGCCGCCGCGGCGACGCGCGCCCTCGAGGTGGTCGACCCGTGGGGCTATGGCGTCGTGACGCCGGAAGAGGGGGCCGCGCTTCGTCGGGAGGGGATCCGTCGGCCGATCGTCGTGTTCGGGACGCTTTCCGCCGACGGGATCGAGCAATGTCTCCGAGACGAGCTGCGCCCGGTCATCGGCGACCTCGGGCAATTGCGGCACTGGCTGGCCATGGGGGATCGGCCATTTCATGTGGAAATCGACACCGGCATGCGCCGGCTCGGATTTTCCTGGACGGATCGACCGCTCCTCGGCGAGGCTGGGAGGCTGCTCGACGGGGCGTCCGGGTGGGAGGGCGTCTTCACGCACTTCCACTCGGCAGACACCGATCCGGACTCCGCAGCTGTGCAGTGGGACCGGCTGCAGGCGGTGATCGCGGCGTTCCCGCGCCGGCCGCCGCTGGTCCACGCGGCCAACAGTGCTGCGGCCATGCAGGGACCTCGTTTCGCCGGCGACCTCGTCCGGCCGGGCATTTTTCTCTACGGGGGTGCGGCCGGGTCGTCCTCGCCTGAGGTCGTCGTGCGGTTCCGTGCGCCGGTCGTGGCGAGTCGGCGGGTCGCCGCGGGGGACACGGTCAGCTATGGCGCGACGTGGCGTGCCACGGCCGACAGCACCATCGTCACGGTCGGCGCGGGCTATGCCGACGGCGTGCCGCGTTCGCTGAGCGGGGTGGGGAACGTGGAACTCGGCGGCAGACTGTGCCCAATCGTGGGGCGGGTGACCATGGACTTCACGATGATCGATGTGGGAGCCGCCGAGGTTCCGGTGGGATCCATCGCCACCATCTTCGGCGGCGCGCCGTCGCTCGATACGCAGGCGTCGGCGGCTGGCACCATCAGCTATGAACTGTTGACGAGGCTTGGGCCTCGAATCGTCCGTCGCTATTCGGGGGGAGTATGAACCAGCATTTCATGTCGCTCGTGCTCGGTCTGGCCCAGCAGGCGGAGGGAGCGTTGGCGGGCAACCTGCCGCCCGGAGCCGAGGGACTGAGCCCGGCGGACGCCCGGCAGGTGGGGCAGGCGCTGATCGACACGCTGGGCATGTTGCAGGAAAAGACTGCAGGGCAGCTGGAGCCGGACGAGAAGAAGCTGCTCGACGAAGTGGTCACCGCGCTTCGCTTCCGGTTTGTGCAGGGGACTGCCAAGTCATGAGCCGGCGGGCGGTGATCATCGTGCTGGACGGTCTCGGCATCGGGCCGGCGCACGACACAGCCGCGTATGGTGACACCGGAAGCGACACGCTGGGCAATACGCTCCGAAGCGTCGGCGGAATTCCGCTCCCACACCTCGAGGCCTTCGGGCTCGGTTGCTGTGCGCCGCTCACCGGGATCGCGGCGGTGGCCGCACCGTCGGCCGCGTACGGAACCTGCCAGCCTGCCGGCGCAGGGAAGGACTCCACGACAGGGCACTGGGAACTCTGCGGGCTGACGCTCCAGCGGCCCTTTCCGACCTACCCGAACGGATTCCCGGACGACGTCATCGCGGAGTTTGCCCGCCGGACCGGCCGGGCGGTGCTGGGAAACGTGGCGGCGTCGGGAACCGCAATCCTCGACCAGCTGGGCGAGGAGCACCAGCGGACCGGCTCCTGGATTGTGTACACCTCGGCGGACAGCGTCTTCCAGGTGGCGGCGCATGAGCAGGTGGTGCCGCTGGAGGAGCTCTACGGGGCCTGCGCCGAAGCGCGCGAGATCCTGCAACCCCCGCACGGGGTCTCCCGGGTGATTGCACGCCCCTTCGTCGGGTCGCCCGGGGCCTGGGTCCGGACGGCCCACCGCAAGGACATCAGCCTGCCGCCTCCCGGGCCCACGCTGCTCGACCGGCTGGCCGAGCGCCATATCCCGAGGCTCGGCATTGGGAAGGTGGACGACCTGTTCGCGGGCCGGAATATTGCCAGCGTGCATGCGGCGACCAACGCCGAGGGCTATCACCTGATCGCCTCGGCCCTGCAGACGGCGAGGCGGGGACTCATCCTCGCGAACATCCTCGAATTCGACCAGTCGTGGGGGCATCGGAACGACGTGGCCGGATTCGCCGGCGGACTCCGGGAGCTCGATCAGGCGGTGCCGGGGCTCCTGGCCGAGGTGCGCGAGGAGGACCTCGTTATCTTTACCGCGGACCACGGGAACGACCCGACGACCCCGTCCACCGACCATTCGCGTGAACGGGTGCCGCTGCTTGTGTATGGTCCGCGGGTGCGCCCGGTCCCGCTGGGGGAACGGTCGACCTTTGCGGACATCGGCCAGACGGTTGCCGAGTTTCTCGGCACTGCGCCGCTCGAGTCGGGGCGTTCGTTCCTTGGGGAGCTCTGGAATGCCTGACGATGTCCTGCTCGAGGCGGCTCGCACCGTCCAGCGCCATGCCTATGCGCCCTACTCCGGCTACCGGGTGGGGGCGGCGCTCGAGACGATGGACGGGCAGTCCTTCGTCGGCTGCAACGTCGAGAGCGCCTCGTACGGGCTGACGATCTGCGCCGAGCGGTCGGCGCTGGTCGCCGCCGTCGCGGCGGGCCACCGGCGGTTCCGCCGGATCGTCGTGGTCAGCGACAGCGATCCCCCCGCGTCACCCTGCGGGGCCTGTCGCCAGATGCTGGCCGAGTTCGGGCTGGACCTCCGTGTGGACGCCGTCGGGCCCGGGCAGGCCCAGACCTGGACGCTGGCCGAATTGCTGCCAGACGCATTTACCTCGCACCGTCTTGAGGCATCTTGATCGAACTTCTTTCCCGGCTCGGCGCAGGGCGCGCGGCCCTCGGGGCGGCGGGCCTGCTGGTCCTCGGCCTGGCGGGATGCACCGAAGACTTCACCACGCCAGGCTCCTGCCCCCAGACCTGTCCGGGCGGGAACATCGTCATCCGCGACACCGTCATCGACGCGCTCCCTGACGGGGACAGCACCTACACCGGCTACGTCGCCGCGGGTGGGGGCACGGGGCTCCTCGTTTCCACGGCCGATTCCGCCGATGAGATCCTGACGGCGATGCGATTCGGCCAGCTGCCCGACTCCGTCCTCATCAAGGACACCCTGTACACCTACACGATCGACAGCATCGCGGTCAGCGTTGGTGTCCTGGCGCGGGACCCCGCCGCGAAGGGCCTGATGCTGCAGCTCTACCGGGCCCCGGCGAGCCTCGACAGCGGGGTCACCTACGCCGACGTCGCCGGCTACCTGACACCCGGAACGTTCCTGGACAGCGTGGTGGTCCCCGATACGCTTCAGTCGGGGAATCTGCGGTCGGTGTTCTCCGGAGCCGACCTGGCCAAGCTCGAGATTCCGCCGGCCGACAGCGGGGTGCTGGCGCTCGCCGTGGCCCTCACCGCTGACTCGGCCACCGGCGTCGAGCTGGGCAACCTCACGGCCGGCACGTTCATTCCGACGATCACGTGGTATGTCAGCGTGGCGGACGCCGACTCGGCGAGCCAACCCCCGGCCATCCGCCGGGTGCCCAGCTATGAGACCTTCGTGCAGCGGAATCCCCCCGTGCCGACCGCCGATCAGCTGATGGTCGGCGGCGCGCCGTCGTCCCGGTCTATCGTCCGGTTCGAGGTCCCCGACAGCGTGCTCGTGGGCGTGCAGATCCTCCGGGCGGAACTGCTGCTCACACCGGCCCAGCCGATCATGGGCGTGCCGGGCATCGCCACGACGATCACCGCCCGTGGCGTGCTGAGCGACCAGGGGGCCAAGTCACCCCTGATTCCGTTGCTCGCCTCGGTAGTCCCGGTCACCGTCGGCTCGGCGGACACGGTCGTCGTTGAGGTGGTGGATATCGTCCGCGCCTGGCAGGTCACGACCAATCCGCCGGCGCAGGCGTTCTTCATCTCGCTGCAGCCGGAAGCGTCCTCCTTCACGGTGCCGATCTTCGCGTCGACCCGCAGTGCCTCGGGCGTCCCGCGGCTTCGTATCACCTATGTGGCCCCGCTCGACTTCGAGGAGCCCTGAGTGCGACGCTTCCTGACGCTCTTGGCGCTGCTCTGCGGCGCCCGCGGCACCGCGGCGGCGCAGTCGTCGATCTTCGATACGCGCGCCCTCGGCATCCCCCAGCCGCCCCTGTCGGCGCGGGCGATCGGCATGGCCGGCAGCATGGGCATGCTCGATGGCATGTCCGCCACGAACCCCGCGGCGATCACCTCCATCATCGGGCTCACGATCGGCTTCAACGTCTACCAGAACTGGCGGAGCAGCACGAGTCCCGGCGGGACGGGGTCCGGTTCCGATGCCGGCATGCCCAACATCATCGTCGTCAACCGGATCAAGGAAACGCCGTTCTACGTCTCCGGGAGCTTCGGGTCCTATACCGACCGTGATTTCGGGTTCGTGACGACCGACTCCACCCCGGTCAATGGGCAGCCGGTCGGCTATCGCGATTCGCTGGAGTCCCGCGGTGGCACCTCCGATTTCCGGCTCGCCGTCGGCTATCGGGACGGCAAGAAACTGGCGCTCGGGTTCGGCCTGCATTTCCTCACTGGATCAAACCGCTTCTTCCTGAGTCGCATCTTCGACGACTCGCTCTTCGCACCGGTACGCCAGCGGTCCGAACTTGCCTACAATGCCGTCGGGCTCAGCCTCGGCGCAGTGTACCACCCCATCGAGCCGCTCCTGCTCACGGCCCTGGTGCGTCACGACGGGTCGATGAACGTGGACCGTGACTCGCTCCAGGCGTACACCTTCGCCCTCCCCTGGACCATCGGCGGCGGCGCGCAGTATCAACTCAAGCGGCGCGGGACCGTCAGCGCCGAGGTGACCTACACCACCTGGGCCGACGCCAATGCAGAGCTGCTCGCCAACGGCGGCGCCGGGGCGGTCAATGCGCTGGACGCCGCGCTCGGCGCAGAGCTGTATACGTCCCCGCAGAGCCCCGCCAAGCTCCCGCTCCGGATCGGCCTCCGCAGCCGGACGCTCCCGTTCCCGTTGAGCCCGGGGGCCCAGCCCTCCGAGTTCAGCGTGGCCGCCGGGACCGGAGGACGGTTCGCCAAGGGGCACGCGGCCGCCGACATCGCGCTCCAGCGCCTCTGGCGGAAGGACGACAACGGCTTCTCGGAGGACGCCTGGGTCCTCTCCATCGGCCTCACGTTGAAGCCCTGAGATGACTTCCGAATCCGCTCCGCGCCGAGTGTATGTCGAGACCTACGGCTGCCAGATGAACGTGGCGGACTCGTCGCTCATCCTCGGTGCGCTCGGTCGTGAGGGGTTCGTGCCGACCGACGACCCGGACGGCGCCGACGTGCTCCTGGTCAACACCTGCGCCGTCCGCGACAACGCCGAGCAGCGCGTGTTCGGCCGGGTCGGGGAACTGCAGCGGTATACTCGCCCGGGCACCGTCCTCGGGGTCGTCGGCTGCATGGCGCAGCGGCTTGGCCCCACGCTGCTCGCGCAGGTGCCGCGGGTGGACCTCGTGGCGGGGCCGGACGCCTATCGCCACCTCCCGGACCTGATCCGGCAGGCGATGGCGGGCGACCGCGTGTCGGACACCGAGTTCCGGTCGTGGGAGCACTACGAGGATGTGCCGCAGGCGCGGGAGGCCGGCCCGATGGCGTTCGTGACGGTCCAGCGAGGCTGCGATTACAAGTGCACCTTCTGCATCGTTCCGTACACGCGCGGGACCGAGCGAAGCCGCAGGTTGGAGGAAGTCGTCGGGGAAGTGGAGAAGCTGGCCGCCACCGGTACCACCGAGGTGACCCTCCTCGGACAGACCGTCAACAGCTACCACGACGGCACGCACGACTTCGGCGACCTGCTCCGCGCCGTGGGTGCCGTGGACGGCGTGCGGCGGTTGCGCTTCACCAGCCCGTACCCGACGGACTTCACGCCGGGCGTCATCCAGGCCATGGTGGACACGCCGGCGGTGTGCGAGCACGTCCACCTCCCGGCCCAGAGCGGATCGGACGCCGTGCTCCGGCGCATGCTGCGACGCTACACCCGGGCCCGTTTCCTCGAGGTCGTGGCGGAACTGCGCGCGGCGATGCCCGCGCTCACGATTTCGACGGACCTGATCGTCGGCTTTCCAGGCGAGACCGAGGCCGACCTGAATGACACCATGTCACTGGTGGATGCGGCGGGGTTCGACGAGGCGTATACTTTTCTCTACTCGCCCCGCGACGGCACCCCCGCAATGCGCATTCCCGGCCATGTGCCCGAGGCGATCGGGTCGGAGCGGCTGCAGCGGCTGATCGGGCACGTTCGAAGCGGGACGCGGCAGCGCAACGCCGCGCGGGTGGGAGGGGTCCACGAAGTGCTGGTCGAACGGCCGGCGCGCCGTGGCGGGCAGATGCTGGGACGGACACGCTCGAACCTGCTCGTCGTCCTCGACTTGCCGGCCGACAGCATTGGCGAGTATCACACGGTGCGGCTGACCGGCACCACAGGATCCACGTTCACGGGCGCCGTGGTCGCCCCCCAACTGGCGGTCCTATGATTCACAACCTGGTGGAAGAGCACGTCGTGGCCGCGTACGAGGCGCTGAAGGGGCATTTTCCCGACTTCTGCGGTTGCGAAGTCTGCCGGAGCGACGTGCTGGTGTACGCGCTCAACCGGCTCCCCGCGCGCTACGTCGCGAGCGTCGAGGGCAAGGTGGTGACGGAGCTGAACCTCGACAAGGACCAGACCCGGGTCACCATCGAGATCCACGTGATGGAAGGCTTCCGAAAGGTCACGCGGACGCCCCGCTGCGGCAGGGTGGCACCCCGCTCCACATGAGGTCGCCGGGGCCATGAAGCCCCCGCTGTCCGCATCAATCGCATCTGCCTACGGGGCCGGTCTCGCGACCGGCCTCGCGCATTTTCAGGCCCCGGTCATCGTCCTCCTGCTCCTGGTGCCCCTGGTCATCTCCCTCCCCGGTTGGCCTCGGCGGCTGAGCGTCGCCGGCATCATCCTCGGCCTCGCCGCCGGCTCCGTCGCCAGGCGGGCAGACCAGGCCAGCTGCGCTGGCGTCCTCCCGGCGGGTCGACTGATGCTCACCGTGCGCACCGAGGAGCCGGTCGATTCGGGCGGGGGACGGACGCGGGCCACGCTGCCGGCTGCCGGGTGTCGAGGGAGCATCACCGTGGCGTGGCCGCGGACACTCGAGACGCCGGCTGGGACGGAACTGGACGTCGCGGGACAGTGGCGGCCGAGGACGGCGCGATTCGACCGACCAGGCGGCATCCTGCTGGTGTCGGAGGTCACCCATGCGGCGATACGCGCCACCCTCAGCGACCGGGTCAGGACCGGCATTCACGACACTGCCCGGCGGCTCTACGGCCGGCGGGCGCCGCTGGTCGACGCGCTCATCCTGGGACGGAGGACCGACCTCGATCGCGACCTGCTCGAAAACTTCGCCGGCGCGGGGCTGATGCACCTGCTGGCGATCAGCGGATTCCACCTCGGTCTCCTCGCCGGGTGGGTCTTCCTTCTGCTGCGGCTTGTTGGGTGCCGGCGGGAGTCCGCCGGCTTCGGGGCTGCGCTGTTTGCAGTGGCCTACACTCTATTTCTCGGCTGGCCCGCTCCCGCCGCCCGTGCGGCGACCCTGGCCGTGCTCCTCGCGCTCGAACGAAGCCGGCAGCGGATGCCACGGGGCGGGGCCCTCCTGGGCGCGACGGCGCTCCTGGTGTTGCTCGCGGATCCGTGGGCTGTCCTGGCGGTGGGGGGTTGGCTCTCGATCGCCGCGCTCTGGGGGGCGGTCACATTTGCCGGGTGGGCCGGGCGGCGGCTCGGCAGTGGGGCAGCGGTCCGGACCCTCGCCACCTCGGTCGGGGCGACCTTTGCCACCGCGCCGATCACTGCGGCGGCTCTCGGAACGGTGGCGCTGGTGGGAATCGTGCTGAACCTGGTCGCGATACCGCTGGCGGCGCTGGTCGTCCCCGCGGTGGTAGCGAGCCTGGCCCTGGGGGCGCTGCTGCCGGCGATGGCGGCCCCGCTCGCGGCCGGGGCCG
>DAOLIZ010000098.1:0-9819 GCA_035328285.1 Gemmatimonadales bacterium | reverse complement strand
TCCGACGTGACGGTCGACGGGAACCGGGTGACGGGACATCGCGACGGGATCTACCTGGAGTTCGCGGAGCGGGTGCGGGTCCTCGGCAACGAGAGCGTGGGCAACCTGCGCTACGGGCTGCATTTCATGTTTTCCCATGAATGCGAATACCGGAACAACCGGTTCGAGCGGAACGGCGCCGGCGTCGCGGTCATGTACACCCGCCACATGGTGATGGACGGCAACACCTTTGCGGACAACTGGGGGCCGGCCTCGTATGGACTGCTCCTCAAGGAGATCCGTGACAGCCGCATCCTGCACAACATCTTTCGCCAGAACAGCGTCGGGCTCTACATGGAGGGCTCCGCCCGCAACGAGGTGACCGGCAACACCTTCCAGGCCAACGGCTGGGCCATCCGGGTGCTGGCCAACGCCGAAGGGAACACCTTTGCCGGCAACATCTTCCGCCAGAACTCGTTCGACGTCACCACCAACAGCAGCCGCAACGTGAGCACCTTCCGCGAGAACTTCTGGGACCACTACGAGGGGTACGACCTCGACCACGACGGCTACGGCGACGTGCCCTATCACCCGGTGCGTCTCTTTTCCCTGCTGGTGGCGCAGAACGAACCGGCGCTCATCCTCCTCCGGAGCTTCTTCGTCGACCTGCTTGACGCGGCGGAACGGGTGATGCCGGTGCTCACCCCACCCATGCTGACCGACCCGCGCCCCCTGATGGAGCCGCCGGCATGACGGCGGCCCCGACCACGACCTCCGCCGTCGAGTTTCGTGCCCTGCGGAAGCGCTTCGGCCGCTTGACGGCGCTCGACGCCGTCGACCTCCAGGTGGCCGCCGGGCGGATCACCGCGCTGGTCGGCCCCAACGGCGCCGGCAAGTCCACGCTTATCAAGTGTCTGCTCGGCCTGGTGCATCCCGACGAAGGGAGCATCCTGCTGGAGGGGGCGCCGCTGGACGGAGGGTTTGCCTATCGCGCCGGTGTCGGGTACATGCCGCAGGCGCCACGCTTCCCGGACAACCTGACCGGCCGCGAGGTGGTGGAGATGCTGCGCGACCTCCGGGGGCGCGGCGCCGCCACGGACGACGAGCTCCTGGAGTGGTTCGGGGAATCGGGGGCGCTCGACCGGCCGGTCCGGGTGCTGTCCGGTGGTACCCGCCAGAAGCTCAACGCCGCGATCGCCTTCCTCTTTCGTCCGCGGCTGCTGATCCTCGACGAGCCGACGGCGGGGCTGGATCCGGTGGCGAGCGGCATCCTCAAGGACAAGATCCGGCGGGTGCGCGACGGCGGCGCCACGGTAGTCCTGAGCTCGCACCTGATGGCGGAACTGGAGGAGCTGGCGGAGGACCTGGTCTTCCTGGTGGACGGCAGGGTGCGCTACGCGGGATCAATCGACGGCCTCAAGGCACGGGCGGGCGAGACCGGGCTCGAGCGCGCCATGGCCGCGCTGCTGCGGCGGGGGAGCGCATGAACACCACCGCGCGCATCCTGAAGTACGAGCTGCACAACGTGGTGCGGAGCCGCGCGGTGCTGGTGTACACGCTGCTGCTCTTCCTCCTGACCGACGTGCTCTTCCGGTTCGGCGGCGAGGGGGCCCGGGTGGTGATCTCGCTCCTGAACGTGGTGCTCCTGCTGGTGCCGCTGGTGAGCGTGGTATTCGGGACGATGTACGTGTACGGCGCCCGGGAGTTCACCGAACTGCTGCTGGCGCAGCCGGTGGGGCGGCGGTCGCTCTTTGCCGGGCTCTATCTCGGGCTGGCGCTGCCGCTGGCGGGGGCGTTCCTGGTCGGCGTCGGGGTGCCGTTCCTCATCCATGCCCGGCCGGAGGCGGCGCTGATCGTGCCGCTCGCCATGCTGCTCGTGGCGGGACTGCTCCTCACGCTGGTCTTCACCGCCGTGGCGGTGCTCCTGGCCATCCTCTTCGACGACCGCGCCAAGGGATTGGGCGGCGCCATTCTCATCTGGCTCTCCTGCGCAGTGCTGTACGACGGCGTGGTGCTCCTGCTCATCACGATGTTCCGGAACTACCCGCTGGAGCGTCCGGCGCTGGCGCTCACCATGCTCAACCCGATCGACCTCGGGCGGGTGCTCCTCCTCCTGCAGTTCGACACCGCGGCGCTGATGGGGTATACGGGGGCGGTGTTCGAGCGGTTCTTCGGGACGTCGCTGGGGCGGGTGACGGTGCTCGGCGTGCTGGTGGTGCAGGCGACGGTGCCGCTGCTGCTGGCGAGCCGGGTATTCCGGAGAAAGGACTTCTAGCGCCCGAACGCTTTCACCCGCGGCCATGCGGCCGCGACAAAGGCAATCGCGGCCAGCAGTTCCGCGAGGCGTCCCGCAACAACCGTCAGGTCGGGCGCCCCGATCGAACGGCCGATTCCCGCCAGCAGCACGCCCCCGTTCAACAGCAGCCACGCCGCCAGGATTGGCGCGGCAGGTCCCCGTTCCGGCAGCCTCGGATACTTTGGCAGGATCCACCACGCCACGCCCATGGCCAGCTGCACCATCCAGCCGATCAGCAGCGCCTCGGCGTGCAGCGCAAAGAGCCGGAACACCCCGGCGGGCATCGGGACCGCCTTCGCGGCGAGCAGTAGTGCGCCCATCGCGGCACCGGCGGCAAGCCAGCAGAGGGCGCTGCGGACGAGGAGCATGCTGAGGAAGGGCACTACTTCACCTTCACGCGGGGCCAGGTGTTGAGCACGAAGGCCCACCCGCCGAGGAGCTGGAGGCCGGCGGAGAGAAGCAGCAACGCGCCTGCTCCCCCACCGGACATCTGGATGGGCTCGCCGATCAAGCGCAGGAGCAGCCCCGCGTTGAGCCCGGCGTAAGCCAGCCGCCCGAGCCGATCGCTGCCTCGCGGATGCTCGGCGGTGTAGCGCGGGAACATCCAGAAGGCCACGCCGAAGATCAGGTTGGTGAGCCAGCCGACGGTAAGGAGATGGAGATAGGTGGGGTAGGCAAGGGTCCAGTGGGTACCGGGGATGTCGGCCGAGACGCCGCCGGCCAGCAGGACACCCGTGGCCAGGGCCAGGAGGAACCAGAGCAGGGCGGAGCGGACGAACCAGCGGGTGATCGGGGGCATGGATCAAATGTAAGGGGATTTGATTTGGCCGATTGAACGTCACCCCGGCCCGATCGTCGCCCCGGCGAAAGCCGGGGTCCAGGTTCGTGTTTCGATCACGTCCATGCGCGGGCGCACAGACCGGGGTGGGCATATGCCCACCCCTATTCAAACGAATTCGACCCAACGTGCCGGATGAGCAGACCTCTCCGGTTGATCGGCTCCGAGAGGGTGCTTGATGATCTGGCAGGTTGGGCGCATCTTCTGCCCCGCTGCCCCGCTGCCCCGCTGCCCCGCTGCCCCGCTGCCCCGCTGCCCCGCTGCCAAGGCACGCCCTTTGCCAGATAATTCCGGGCCGACGATGGCCCGCCCGGCCGGCAGCCGCGTCCTCCTAGGAGCCTCCGATGCTCATCTCGCTGGTCCTTGCGGTTCTGCAGGTAGCTGGTGGCGCGGCGCCGTCCCTCTCCCCCGCGCAACACCGAACGATTGTGGTATCTCGCGGAGTCGAGTTCCGCTATGTATCGGGGAATTCCTTTGTCATGCGGAATCCCTTGCCGTTCGATGTCCCCGTGCGCTGGGAGCTGATCGACGGCAAGGAGCGTGGCTCACTTGTGGTGCCGGCGGCCACGGAACAATCCCGCGTGGGCGTCGCGTTCCTCACGACGAAGACCAAGGGGCCGGTGATGATCTTCATCAACGGCCTCTCCTACGCTTCCGCCGCCAACGAGGGCAAGCCGGCCTCGCCCTGGCCATTCCTCGGAAGCCGACTCCCCCGCTTTGACACGACTCTGGTGGTCGTCAACCCCAGCGATGGCAGGGAGTTCTTCCGGACCCGTATCGGGGTACTGTTCAAGCGTGAGGCGACGGATTCGATCATCCGCGCCCTGATGGCTCAGTACGAGTTGACGATGGTCGGCTTTCAGTGGCCGTTGATGTTTGTCGTCGCCATCGAAGACCCGGGGATTGCCTGGACTCAGCTCCTGGCGTTTCGGCAGCGGCTGGATGCCGACCCGTTCATCGCCGGGACGTATCTCATCAACCATCCATTGCCGTCTCCACCTCCCGGCCGGACGACGAGGCGGTCCGGTTCGGGATGGAGCCGTCCTCCCATCCCGCCGCCGCGGGGCTTGGCCGGGATGACCGATACCTCGATCGTGCTCCCTCTCCCAGGGGAGCCTGGTGCATTGGTCTACCGGAATATCCTTGCCGTCCACTTCGATGACTCGACCAGCGGGTCGACGGTGCGCGACGTCCTCCGCACTTCGCGTGGCGAGATCATTAGCGGGAATCCAGAGGCGGGCGAATACATCGTCCGATTCGCCGACCCTGGTGTCTCGTACGATTCGGTGATGTCGCTGAAGCGGCGAATCGTGAGCTTCCCCGGGGTAGGCTACGCCACGCTTATCCGGTTCCAGGCAAGCGGTCCGGTCCCGCCGAATCGGGCAGGCGCCACGCGTGTGCTGCGATGGGTGGAAGGGAACACCTTCGTCGTCTGCAACACCCTGCCGACGGAGGACCAGGTGGAATGGGAGGTCTATGCCACCACCGAGACCGGTGCGCTGGTGCTGCCCCCTCGGCCAGCCGGGACGCCATGCACCGAGTCGGCCTTCACCACGCGCAACCGGGGGACGGTTCGCCTCTTCCGCGACGGCGGCATCCTGCAGGTCGAGGCGAACGGGAGTCCGCCGCCCGGGCTGCTGACGGGCGACACGGCACGCCCGCCGCTTCCCGGGAAGTACCTAGTGGCCCCCGTGGATTCGATGCTGTCTGTTACCACGGAGGAGGTCACCGGATCGTATGCCTACCGGAACGTCTTCCTGATCCGGTTTCGGGAGTCGGCCAGCGGAACCGCCGTCCGTGCCCTGCTGACCGAGCTTCGAGGTGACATCCTAGGCGGCTTTGACAGCTGGTACATGGTGCGGTTTCCGGACCCGGGCATTGGGCTCCGTGCGGTGGATTCCCTGCGCGAGGCCATCCAGTCGAGCGGGCTTGTGCCGACGGTCGAACTCCTGCCGCTGGCTTCCCTGAGCGCCAGGGCTGGGGGGGGGCCGGCTTGGGACGATCCCCCGTGCAACTACCTGCGGAAGCCGGGCGCGCCTTCGACGGAACCGGCTCCCGAGTGTCGAATTCGAAACACCCGCCCACCAATTCCGGACTACGACTACCCGGACGACAGCATGTATGTCACGCCGGAGCTCGAGGGCGGTTGGGTCTACTATCGCCGACTGCTCTCGGTCTCCTTCCTGCCGACGGCCACCGGAACCGAGATTCGACAGCTCTTCGAGAAATACTCGGCGGTCATCGTCGGCGGGCGCCACTTCACCGGGGCCTACGTCATCCAGGTGCCGGATCCTGGAGCGTCGATTGAGGCGCTCACCGCCATCCGGGAGCGCATCGGTGCGGAGCCCGGGGTGCAGTTTGTCATCCTGCTCGCCCGTCGGAGCCCGCCGCCAACTGTGCATATTGGTTCGCATGGAGAAAAACCGCCGAGGCAGGCAGCGGGCGACACGACTCGGCCGCTGATCCCGACGACCGGTACGTTCAACTTTCCCCGCGATACCATGCTCACGGTGGTGCCACCTGGCGACACCGTCACCATCTACTACCGCAATATTTTTCGCGTGAGGTTCGATGACTCCACCAGTGGGACGACGGTTCGCACGTTCTTCAGCGAGAATCGGGGCGAGATTATCGGAGGGGCACCGAATGGGGGAGCATACGTCGTCCGGTTTCCTGATCCAGGACCAACCTACGAGGACTTTGCCCGCCTAAGCGATCAGCTGAATCGTTCGCGTGGCGTCCAATATGCCGCCCCAGCGGCCCGTCGGTCCGGGTTCGGTATTGACGGGCGCTAGCCGGGCCTGCATGCTCATTGCCGATCGGGATGCTGCAGTCGGTGTCGCTTTAGCCACGAGCTCGCGCGGTCGCGCTGGCTGTCGCGTCGAGAACATGGATCCCGGCTTGCGCCGGGATGACGGCCATCCGCATGTTCGGCCTCCCTGCCTCACACCATCGCCACATACCGCCCATGAAACCGCACCGCGTCTCCCGACGCGTCTGATATCATCACGTCGAGCTCGATGCGGCCCCGGCCCTTCTTCGCCACCGACTTCACCAGCCGTTCCACGGCATGCGCCGACGGCGCCTTGCAGGTTGCGGTGAAGTCGCCCGTGACCGGCCGGAAGTAGTGCACGGCACTATCCTGGATGACCACGTGGGACGCGATTCCGTGTTCCCGGAGCACCAGCCAAATCGTGCCCCACCCCGCGAGAGTTGCAGTGGCGTTGAGGCTGCCGGCGAACGCGGTGCCCTTGTGATTGATGTTCGGCGCCAACGGCGAGGTGAGCACCAGCCCCGTCCCCTCGCGCCCGACCACGCGGAGGCCGAGCGCCTTGGTGATCGGCATGTCGCGCCGGAGCTTGGTGCGCAGGGCGCGGAGGAGGTCTGGCTTGGCGCCTCGGCGGGGAGTCGTCACGAGCGGTCCTTCCAGTTCCACCACTTGAGCAGTTCGGGTTCCGGCCTGGGCGTGCTCGCGTAGTACACCGCGCAGCGGAACACGTAGAGCACGCAGGGGTCCTGCGGGCCCTGGAGTTCGCTCAGCTGGTCATAGAGTCGCTGGGGGTTCCGGCGCTTGAGTTGCGCCACGGAGCGGATGCCGAGGGCGCGGAGGTCGGCCGCGATGCTCGGGCCGACGCCGGGAATTTCCTGGAGCGGGTCGCGCCGGGCCACCGCGGTCAGTCTTCCCCGCTGGTCAACTGCTCACGCACCACGACCGCGGTGCCGTAGCAGAGCACTTCCGTCACCCCCGGCATGAGCTCGGTGGCGTCGTAGCGCACGCCGACCACTGCGTTGGCACCCATCTGGTGCGCGTGGGTGAGCATGATATCGAACGCCTCCTGCCGGGTCCGCTCACAGAGCGTCGTCAGCAGGGTGATGTTGCCGCCGAAGAGGGTCTCGAGCTTGGCGCCGATGGACCCGAAGATGTTGCGCGACCGGACGCTGATGCCGCGGACCACGCCGAGGCTCTGCGCGATGCGGAAGCCGTCGAGCTCGAAGGTGGTGGTGGTCATTTCATGGCTGCTGCTGCTCATGCGGATTCTCCCGTGGCGCGCTCCAGCAGGCGCTGGAGCAGCTGGATCTGTTGCTGCTGCATCTCGACGAGGGCGGCCCAGTCGCGCTCGCGGAGCTGGTCGAGCTTCTCGTGGAGCGACTGGATCTCGAGCTCGGCCTTGAGGTTCACCTCGTAGTCGTGTGTCGCCTCGAGCCGGTCTCGCGCCGCCTGGCGATTCTGCGACATCATGATAACCGGGGCCTGCAGCGCGGCGAGCATCGAGAGGATCAGGTTCAGCAAGATATACGGGTAGGGGTCGAAGGCGGCGCCACGCCGCGCGAGCAGCACCGAGTTGAGCACGACCCAGCAGATGAGCATGAAGAAGGCGAGCCCGATGAACGGCCAGGACCCGCCGAACGCCGCGATCCGGTCGGAGACCCGCTGCCCGAAGGTCCGCGTATCCGCGAATTCGGTGTTTACGTCGCGGGCGACGCTGCGGGTCAGAAGGACGCGAGCCACGGCGCGTCGCTGTGGCCCGGTGAGTTTTTCCCAGAGGGCGGGCAAGCCGTGCGGAGGGCCGCTTGGCAGGGGTGCGGAGGTCATCGTGCGTCTCCCGCGTGGATGTACGTCAGGGCGCCTCGCGCAGCAGCGCGCGGATGTCGAGCGGCCCGGTGGTCATGACCAGCGCCCCCGTAGCGTCCCGCGGCCACTCCTCGCGGGGCCGGTCGCGATAGAGCTCGACGCCGTTCTGGTCGGGGTCCCGCAGATACAGCGCCTCGCTCACGCCGTGGTCGCTGGCCCCGTCGAGACGGATGCCGGCGTCCAGGACGCGCCGAAGCGCGTTCGCCAGCGAGGCGCGGTCGGGATAGCGAATGGCGACATGGTAGAGCCCGGTGGTGCCCGGGGGAGGCGGCGAGCCGCCAAGGCTTTCCCAGGTATTCAGGCCGATATGGTGATGGTAGCCGCCGGCGCTCACGAACGCGGCGCCGTCGCCGTAGCGCTGCGTCAACTCGAAGCCGAGCACGCCGCAGTAGAAAGCGAGCGCCCGCTCGAGGTCCGCCACCTTGAGATGCACGTGCCCGATATCGACCCGCGGGTCGATGGGCGTCCCGCTGCCGGGCGCCGAAGCATCGCTCATCGGCCGGCCTCCTGCAGACGAACGGAACGCCGACGGGGACGCCAGCCGAATCGCACCAGATCTACCCGGGCGCGGGCGTCAAAGCGGACCCCTTCGCGGGCCAGCAACATGCGTTGGGTCAGCGCATGGTGGTTCCGGAGGCTGATGGAGCCCTTCGCATTCAGCACGCGGTGCCAGGGAACCGTCGATCCAGCGGGAAGGGCGTGCAGGGCGTACCCGACCTGGCGGGCCGCGTTGCCGAGTCCGGCCTCGGCCGCCACCTGTCCGTAGCTGGCCACCCGCCCCCGCGGGATCCGCCGCACGGTCGAGTAGATGGCCTGGTAACGAGGCGAGAGGGTCTTGCCTGAGCTCATATCTCAATGCTAGCGCACCGCTTGCGTGGACGCTATCACCGCTGCCCCGCTGCCCGCTTCCCCGCCCGTAAAGATCCCTTCAGGGCCCGCTCCCCCTCCCTTCACCCTTTGGCCGGCACCTTTCTCCCACGGCCCCTCGTCCCGTGGGCCGATGGATAGGGACATGCGACGCAGCTCGTCAGCTCCCGGCTCGGCGCAGCAGAGCGCCCTCGCCCGTCTCCTCGAGGTGGAATCCCGTCTCGAAGCGATGCTGGAGGAGGCGCGTGCCGAATCGGCGGCCCTCCTGGAAGGCGCGGCCCAGCGGGCCGAGCGCCGCCATGACTCCCTGGCCGCCGAACTGGCGGCGGCCGACGCCGAACTCTCGGCGCGCCTCGCGGTGGATGCCGAGACGCGCATTGCCGAGGAGGAGGCGGAGCTCGCCGCCGTGCGGGCGCGGTACGAGGCGGTGGATGAGGCGGCCGCCGCGGAGCACGCCCGCTGGCTCGTGGAGCGGGTCCTGCGGATGGCGGCGGAGGCGTCGCCATGATCCTCCCCATGATCCGTGCCCGCATCCTCGGTCCCCGCGAAGAACTCGATGACGTCCTCGCCGCCGTGCAGGACGTCGGGCTCCTGCAGCTGTCGGCGTCCCACCCGAGCGGCGTCCTCCGTCCCGTCGAACCCGAGGAGCGCGAGGCGCGGGAAGCGCGCCGCCTCCGCGGCCTGTTGCGCGACGTCGATGCGCTGGCCACCAGGTTCGATCTCCCTCCCGTGACCACGCCGCCTCCCCCCTCCCCGTCCTTCGCAAGCTGGTTGCGGCAGTTCCGCCGCGCCCGCCGTGCGGTCGACCGGATCGAGGCCCGGCGCCGGACCCTCGAGGAGGAGCGCGCCGGAACGGCCCGACTCCTCGAGTTCATCCGGGCCTTCCGGGGACTGCTCCCCACCGCGACCGGCACCCGCACCCACGGCTATCACCTGGTGCTCCGTGGACAGGACGCCGGCGTCGTGGCCCGGCTGCGCGAAGGACTCGCCCAGGCCATCGGCGACCAGTTCGTCCTCGAGACCGCTCCCCTCCTCACCGGGGAACTCGCGGCCGTCCTGCTGGTGCCCCCCGCCGACGCCGCCCGCGTGGAACGCCTCCTCGCGCAGGCGGGCGTGCACGAGCTGCCGATGCCCGACGGGAGCGGCGGCCGGACCCTCGGCCAGCTCGGTCCGACGCTGGCGGCCCGCCGCGACGCGATCGACGCC
>DAOLIZ010000097.1:0-9991 GCA_035328285.1 Gemmatimonadales bacterium | reverse complement strand
ACCGCGAGCCAGAGCAGGGGCAGCGGCAGCGGCGGTCGCATCAGCAGCCGTTCACGGCATCGGGGTCGCCCGACGGGGCCAGCATGAGGGACTGCGGGCCGCAGGCGCCCCTCGATCATCGAGCCCAAGTAGGGTGCCCGTCAACCGGACCGTCGTTCGTCAGGTTGACGGGATTGCTGCCATCTGGCTTAACCGTCCAGATATCATTGCCGCGGTCGAAGGCGACGAGCGAGTCTCCCGGACCCCAGACAGGGAATCCGGCATTGGCATCCGTCACAAGCGGTCGAACATTCCCGCCGTCGGCATCCATCAGGTACAGGAAGTTGCCGCCGTCCCGAGTGCTGCAGAACACAATAGTCTGACCATCGGATGACCACGACGGGCATTCGTCGGAGCCGGGGTCCTGCGTGAGCTTCACCAACGATTGATCAGCGAGGGAGACCACATAGATGTCAACATCACCGCCCCGATCGCTAGTGAAGGCCAGGCGTGCCCCGTCAGGAGCCCATGTTGGCGCAGCATCGGAGCCGGCATCATCCGTCACCTGGAGTGGAGCCGTGCCATCAGCGTTCACCACGAAAATGTCGTAGTCGCCATTGCGATTGCTGGTGAAGGCAATTCGACCACCATCCGGAGACCATGAAGGGTCGGTGTCATTTGCGGGGTCTTGCGTAAGATTTCGTGGTTGGGTGCCGTCGGCGCGGGACAGCCAGATGTCGCCTAGCATGCCAAAGGCAATCCATCGGCCGTCTGGTGAGACAGAAATCCGGTAATCAATGATGCTCGACCCCGGGAGATTTGTATCCGGAAAGAGCGGTTCGACGGCACCACCGGTCGGGGCGATCAGGTGCATTTGGCGGCCACCATCCCGGTCCGATAGAAACAGGATCACGTTCTGCAGGCGTGGATCTGGCTGGGGCGCCTGGGAATCGGTACAGGCAAGCACGAGCAGCGCGAGGCAAACTGCGGCCAGTGGCGGTCGCATCAGCAGCCGTATCGTTCGGTCCGCCGCGCCCGCGATCCCGTTATGCCCCATTGGCACGCCACCGGCTCGTACAGTCACTTCGGTGCCCACCTCGGCCCGAAGTCCCACCCGCCGCCGGGCGAGAGGTTGGTCAGCCCGGTCCCGTCCGGCCGAATGGTCCAGATGTCATCGGCGCCGTCGAACGCGATCAGCGAATCCCCCGGGCTCCAGGTAGGATCTCCGGCATTGAATTCCTCGAGCAGGGGGCGCTGGTCGCTGCCGTCGGCGTCCATGAGGTACAGGAAATTGCCTTCCCCCCGCGTACTGCCGAACGCGATCTGGCTCCCATCGTTCGACCAGGCCGGCATGTAGTCGTAGGCCGGATCCCTGGTGAGATTCACCAGCGTACCGTCGGGAATACTCATGACGTAAATGTCACTGTTTCCCGACTGTTCACTCTCAAACGCGAGCCGGGACCCCTCCGGGGAGTACGCCGCCCCCCGATCTACACCTGGGTTGTCGGTGAGCTGCACCAGCCCGCTGCCGTCAGGATTCATCAGATAGATGTCGTAGTCGCCGTCCCGGTCGCTGGAGAACGCGATCCGCTGCCCGTCCGGTGCCCAGGCAGGATCGGTGTCGTACCCGGGAGCCTGTGTGAGGTTCCGCGGCTCCGTGCCGTCGGCCCGGGCCACCCAGATGTCCCCAACCATGCTGAAGGCAATCCACCGCCCGTCCGGCGAGATGGCGGGTGGCCGGCTGAGGACGCCTCCGCCGATCAGGTTGGTATCGGGAAAGAGCGGGTGAATCCCGCTCCCGTCGGGGGCCATGACGTGGAGCTGGAACCCGCCACTCCGGTTCGACAGAAACAGGATCACATTCTGCAGGCGTGGATCCGGAACCGGGGCCGGGGCCTGGGCATCAGTACAGCCCAGCCCGAGCACCGCGAGCCAGAGCAGGGGCAGCGGCAGCGGCGGTCGCATCAGCAGCCGTTCACCTTGTCGGAATCCCCGCCCGGCTTGCCGCTCGCGCGCTGGGGCGCGTGCTGGTTACCCTGCCCGGTGCAAACCGGATAGTGCGCCACCACCGGCCATCCGGTCTCGGCTCCCACCCGCGGCGTCGCCGTCACCTCGATGTAGTAGGAACCGGCCGGCACCGGGAGCGGGTAGCTGTTCGGGCCGTACCCCGTGTCCACGGTGTCGATGACGCCATTGCTGTAGGTCACCAGCCAGCGGATGGTGAGGGTGCCCACAGGCGCATTGACGACCGTGGCCGAGAGTGGGTAGGTGCCCGTAGTGGTGATGGGAATTGGAGCGCCGTTCACTGCGCTCACATGGAAGCCGCCGGGTGTGGCGGAGACGGCGACCGGGATCTCATGCCCCCAGCCTCCGAAGCGGGCCCCTTGCTGATAGCTCGCTGGGAAGGGACTGGGGTTCGCAATGATCAGTTGGGTGGTACCTGCCTCCTTACCTTTCAGGTAGTGGTTGGAGGAAACCGTCGCGACCTGCTCATTTTTGACCCGCCAGGAGAAGCTCGCACTGCCGACCGCCACCGGCTGTGCGCCATTCTGCCGGCCGAAACGGTACTGGGTCACCGAGACGAGCTGAGAGTCGCCGACCGCAACCGACACTGACGCAGGGCTTGTCGTCAGCCCCGTCACGATCGGCTTGGTCCAGAAGTTAGTGTCCGCACTCGGAGTCGGCCGAAAGCTGTACGCGCTGAGCACGCCTTCGACCTCGTGCTGGCAGACCGTGCCGTTGATGCTGTGGTCATCGGGCAGAAAGAATGTGCAGTAGGGAGGTGGGATTTTGTGGGCCCCGGACTGGTAGCCCAGCACGTGGCCAAGTTCGTGCTTGAGTGTGGTGATGGCATCCGACCAATTACTGGTGCACGGTGAGCCCACCGGAGTGTGGAGCTTGAGGTGCACGAAGTGGCTGTCTACGACAAATGTGTCTCCGCAGTAAAGTCCCGAGCCGTTGCCATCTACCACGACGTTGATATCCGCTCCGGTTGTGACGTACTGAAAGCGCGGGAGCCCGGGAAAGCTGTCGGGCAGGAGCGCAGCGTTCCATTCATTGATGGCCGGTGTCACGATCGCCGAGGGACCGCTGACCGTGATGACATGGTAACACCCCCAGTAACGATAGAAATCTCCAAAAGCTGGAGTGGTCGAATCGCCGAGGGGTTGGCAGAACGGGGGAGGGGCCATTTCGCTGAAGGCGAGGCTCCCCGAGAACGGAACCCCGGTCGGGGCATCAGCCGAGCACGCGCCCAGAATCAGAGAGAGAGAGAGAGAGAGAGAGGTGCTCCTGATTCGTGAATTCACTGTTGGTCCTCCAGTCGCTTGGACTCGGAATCTACCCCATTGTCGAATTTGCCGTTCCTCACACCTCCGTCTTCGCCGCCCGCCGCCGGCGCCGGCGCCGAGGTCCGTCCCTGTCGGGGCGCTTGGCGGCCGCGTAGGCCGACTGCACCAGGAGCACCGCCCGTTCCGCCGCTTCCCCCGTTCCCGGGATCTCCACCCACCGCCCGAATCCGGCGTTCTCGTTCACCAGGAACGGCCGCGCCGCCTTCGCCTCCAGCAGCTCCTCGCGCTGGCTCTCGGGCAGCTTGAGCACCACGAGATCCTCGCGCAGGAAGGCGAACATCCGCCGCCCGTGAAAATACGCCTCCGCCCCGAACATCTTCCGGGTGGTGACGTTGGGCAGGTCGGCAATCGCGGCCTGCACCAGGCGGTACGCATCGGACATCGGTCGGGCCATTGCACCTGCATCCGGGTCGGGGAACTGGGGGCAGCTAAGGTGCAGCGCGAACGGCCGGTCCGCTAGTCCTCCTCGTTCCAGAGGCCCACGGTCAGCCGCCACGCGCGCTCTTCACCGGGGTGCAAGGTCGGGGCCACCCCCCAGTCCCCTGCAGCATCCTGCAGTCGTCCCGGGGCACCGATGCCGGGCTCGATGGCGCAGTTGTAGTAGGGCTCGATCCCTCCTGGGGCCCACCCGCCACAGTTGAGCCAGAGCCCCACCTGCGGAGTCTCCATCGGGTCCACCAGGAAATCGAGCCACTCCCCCGCCTCCGGGTCCTGGAGCAGCACCCGGCCCGAACTGCCAACGTCGGCATGCACCATCGCGGCCCACCCCGGCTGCTCCGGGAACACGAAGGCGTCGCCTCCCGCATCCAGGGGCCAGGAGACGACCTGCCCTGCCGACCAGTCGTTCCGCCCCACCACGTCCGAGCATCGCACCCGCTCCACAGTGGGAAGGACGATCCGCATCCCCGGGCGCACACCGAAGAGCGGATGCGCAGCCCAGAGCCAGGGGAAGGGCACGTCGCCCGTGTGCCGGACCCTGTAACGGAACACCGCCATCGGCTCGTCCGCTGCCAGCGACACTTCCCGCGTAAACTCATACGGCAGCGCCACCCCCCGCGCCGTGCCGGAGATCACCGTCCCCTCCGCGTGCTCATAGATCCGGGATTCCCAGCGGGCAGACCAGAGCTCACCATGATCGGGAAGCGGGGGCGTTTCGGGAGGAGCACCTGGAATACGCGAAGGGAGGATGGTCGGAAAGCACTCGTCCCAGCCGCCGCTGTCGGCGGTCTCCACGTACGAACTGCCGGGGACGCCGGGCGCGTAGGGAATGGCGGGGTTGCGCCAGAGCCACTCGCGACCCCGCCGGCGGCGCAGGTTGGTGATCTTCATGCCAAGGGTGGGCGCGATCACCAGCTCGAGCAGGTCGTTGGAGAGGGAGACGGCGGGGATGCCGCCGAGGGAGAGCTGGCGGACGGTCACATCAGCGCTCCGGCGACAACACCGCGCGCAGTTCGGAGATGACCCCCGCGCTCTCGCAGATCCGCACGACGGTTTCACCGATCTTGTTGTTGGGGGTGGAGGCGCCCGCGGTCAGGCCTACCCGCCGCACACCGGAGAGCCACCCTTCGAGCCGTTCCTCCACCTTGGTCCGGATCGGCTGGTGCCGCACGGCCCCCGCCTCCACGTCGATGCAGTCGGCATCCTCGATGTGCACCGTCCGCACACCCTTTGCCGCGCAGATGGCCGCCAGGTTGCAGGTGTTGCTCGAGTTGTAGCCGCCCACCACCACCATCAGGTCGAGCGGCTCCTCGAGCAGCGCGAGCACCGCGTCCTGCCGCTCCTGCGTCGCGGAACAGATGGTGTCGAAACTGCGGAAGTGCTCGTCCCGGTGCGCTTCGCCGTAGCGGCGCGCCATGCTCGCCCCGAACTCCGCCGCGATGGCCAGCGACTCCCCCGCGAGCATCGTGGTCTGGTTGGCGATCCCCACCCGCTGCAGGTCCGTCGCAAAATCAAACCCCGGCGAGGTCTTCCCCGCGAACCGCTCGGCCAGTGCCGCGGCGTCGCCCCGGCCCTCGATGAAGTCGCACACCAGCCGCGCCTCGTCCATGTCGTACACGACGAGGTACCGACCACCGGGATGCTTGGTGACCTGGCTCGCCGTGGCCTTCGTCTCCTCGTGGTAGCTCTTGCCGTGGATGATCGCGGTAAACCCGTCCCGCGCGTAGGAGTCGACCCGCTTCCAGACGTTGAGCACCGAACCGCAGGTGGTGTCCACCAGCACGCAGCCGATCGCCCGGAGCCGCTCGAAGTCGCGGATCGTGACGCCAAAGGCCGGCATGATCACCACATCCTCCGCCGACACCCCGGAAAAGTCGAACTCACCGTCGGCGCCATGCTCGAGGAACCGGACCTCCATCTGCCGCAGCCGGGCGTTGACGTGTGGGTTGTGGATGATCTCGCCCACCAGCGCGATCGGCCGCCCCGGGAACTTGGCCCTGGTCTCGTAGGCGTACTCGACCGCCCGGTCCACGCCGTAGCAGAAGCCGAACTCCTTCGCGAGCCGAAACGTCAGCGGACCCGCGACGAGGGTGTGGCCGCCCTTGAGGAACGCGTCCACCACACCGCTCGCATAATCGGAGGTGAGCGTCCCCTGGATGTCCTTCTTGAGGCCGAAGCCCTTCCGGAAATAGGTCTGATCCATCTCTTAATTTACCCCCGGCGCCGGGGGAGTTCCCGTCGTGTCGATCGGAATGGCCGCTGGGCGCTCCGGCGCGTCGCACAGCGTGTCGTTGCGGACCCGTACACCGCTGAACTCGAATTCGAGCGTGGTCACCGAGTCGGGGCCGAGCCCCGAAACGAGACGCGCCGCGCCCCGCCCCGACAGCCCACGTACCCGGCCCCCGGCCAGCGTCACCAACCCGGAGTCCCCCCACCACCCCTGCACCATCACCTTCCCCACCCACCGAAGCGCCACCGCGGCGCTCGGCCGGACCTGCAGCCGACCGCCCGGAGCCAGGACGAGGTATTCCCCTTCCATGGCCGAGCTGTCGGAGGGATAGATCACGAGGCCGAGGCCGGTGTCACCGGCGACGGCACGCAGGTCGAGCCGGCTCGGTCCCACGCACCACCGCCCCGTCACCGGCGCGGTGAGCGTGGCGGTACTGGTATCGCCCGAGGCGGTCCAGCGAGCCGTCAGCCGACCGTCCCCTCCCAGCGGGTTGCACCCGGCGGCGACACAGAGGACCAGCGCGGAGACTCCGGCGAGCTTCACGCCGTGCGCTCCGGGATGCCGAGTTGCCGCCGCGCCTCGGCACGCGCCATGGTGTAGGGCGCGAGCTGGGTGATGAACCCTTCCGGAATCGGGCAGGGCTTGAGTTCCTTGCGGTCCACGCAGACCAGCACCATGTGCCCGTCGGCGCAGTGGGTCCCATCGGGCCGCCGGATGACCTCGAATTCGATTGTCATCGAGGTGCGGCCCACCCGCCCGATGTAGACCGCGACGGCCAGATGGTCGTCGAGGCGGGGAGGGGAGTGGAACTCGGTGTGCACCTGTACCCGGGGAAGGAAGACGTCGTACTTGTCGAAGACGGTGCCGAACGGAAGCCCGGCGGCGCGGAAGAGCTCCGTCTCGGCCAGCTCGAAGAACCGGACGTAGGAGCCGTAGAAAATGATGCCGGCGAAGTCGACGTCGGACCAGCGGACGTATTCTTCGATAATGAAGGGCTTGGGCATGGGGAAAAGATAGCGGGGAAGCGGGGCAGCGGGGCAGCGGGGAAGGAAGCTAGCCGGGGGTCCCCCCTCTCCAGATGCTGGAGAGGGGGACAGGGGGTGAGGCAGGCTAGCGCGGCGCCCCGAACTGGATGTCAAACCTCAATCCGCTCGCCGGCCCCTGCAGCGGGACGCTGAAGTCGAACCGGACGATCCCGTTGAAGAACGAGAGGCCGGCGCCGACACCGACCAGCGGCTTCTGGGAGAGTACGCTGCCCAGGTCGCCAGCCTGCCCCACATCGGCAAAGACCACCGGCCTGACCTGACCCTTGAACGGGGTCCAGTCTCCCTGCACCGACCAGAAGGCCTGACCCTGGTACGTCCCGTAGTTGAAGCCGCGCACCGTCTCCAGCCCGCCGAGTCGAAAGGCCATCTGGGGAAGTGGATCATTCGTGGCCACGCCGCCGCGCCCCGTGATGGTGACGCCACGCATGCCGAAGGCCCGCTGCCGAATCTCGGCCATGAACCGCCCCGTCGTCCCGTTCTCGCCCCCGAGCCCCTCGGCGCCGATCCGCCAGGTGCCGGTGCCCGCCACCCCGCTCAGCGTGGCCGTGAGCCCCACGAAGAACCCCTCGGTCACGGGCGTATTGGCCGGGAAGTCGCCGCTCCCGCCGAGGAAATCGTTGATGGCGCTGGTGGCGTCGGTCTCCACGCTCTGCTGGTCCTCGAACCGTGTCCGCACGTCGAGCTCGAGCCCCCGTCCCACCGACGTCTCGTAGCCGATCCGCCCGCCCTGCGCCAGGTAGTAGTCGGCGTCGTCGTGGGCGGCGAACACGCCATTCAGCGTGTTGCCGAAGGTGTTCACCTTGAAGAACGGCTCGACCTCGTCGATCGCCCGGTAGCCCTCGAGCCGCCACCGCCCCGAGGGCGCCTCGCGGATCAGGCCCAGCTGGCCGGTCAGCCGCGCGTCAGAAAAGCCGAAGCGCAGCGTGCCCTGCGCCCGGGTGAACTTCCACCCCGGCACGTCGTGCGCATAGCCATAGCCGAGCGAGGGTCCCTGCACGCGGTTGTAGCGAAAGATGTCGGCGAACGCCTCGTAGTTGACGCCGCCCGGCTTGATCCCGGTGATGTCATTCGGCAGTTCCTCCGTCAGCTGGGCGAGCTGCGCCTGCACGTCGCGCACCTGCTGATCCTCCTGCGGATTGAGATTCAGCGTGAGCGAATCACCCCATGCGGCGTAGCGCTTCAGCGAATCCACGGGGGGGCGATGCACCTCGTATCGCCCGTTGGCCCACTTCCCGGAGCGGACAACCGCCTCCAGGGAATCGGACTCCCGGTCCATCGTCCGCTTGGCGCCCGAGTCGGGCGGCGGCGTCTCGAACACCACGGGCTGGCCGCGGTTGATGTCGTAGTCCCAAAAGGTGGTGATCGCCTCGAAGGGAATGACGATATCGCTGATGATCGGGATCTGCAGGGTCCCCGAGAGCACCTGGCGCGACGGCATCCAGTACTTCTCGTCCTGGAGGCCGTACTCCAGGTCGGAGTCGACAGTGAGGATCCGGTTGATGAAGGCATTGGCCTTCTTGGCACCGCCGATGGCGTCCAGATCGGGATCGGGGTCGTCGCGATCCACCCAAAGCGCGGTGCCCACGTACCGGAACGTGAAACGCGCCACCTGCGCGGAGGCGGAGTCGATCCAGATCGTCCCCGCCACCAGGGAAGGCCCCGGCCGTGAGGGCACCACCTCGATCGCATAGAGCCGGACCGTCGTGCCCCTGGCGGTGCTGAGCGCGATGCTGTCGGTCAGCTCGTAGCGATACCACTCCGGTCCGTCGGCGGCCAGCGGGTGCAGCGCGGCGCGCGTCGGAAAGTCGTTGCCGAAGATGCGGACGGAGTCGCCCAGTCCCCGTGGCACGAACCAGGGCCGGCTGAAGTCGCTGGAGAGGGTGATGTCCTTCGACCGGCTCGCCGTCCGGCGGCCGAGGATGTCGAGCCGGAGGTCGTTCGGCGCCTGCCAGTGCACCGTCCCCTCCTGCTCCTCCACGGCGTAGGTCGGCATGCGCGCCCACTTGCGCTTGCCGAGGGAGAAGGAGACCCGATAGCGCAGCCTGGCAGTGTAGTCGGAGACGGTGGTGTCGTCGGCGGCGTGGCGTTCCTGGGCGCGCGCGACGAGCGCACGCGTCGCCTCGGAGGCATAGGTCGGAAGCGTGTCTGCGGGAACTGCGATGGAATCAGCGGGGCCAGCGGAGGCGGAGAGTGCGACCGCGGCGACTAGGAGGCCGAGGCCCATCGGCTCCGTCCGTCACGATGGAGGCCGTAGGCCTTCAGCCGGCGCCAGAGGGTGGTGCGACTGATCCCGAGGCTCTTCGCCGTCTCGGCCAGCTTCCACCCGTGCGCATCGAGCGAGGCGACGATTGCATCCTTTTCACGGGCGGCCAGCGTGGTCGGGCCTTCGACCGGCGGCAGGAAGAGCGCTTCACCGAGTTCCAGGGTACCTACCCGGAGCGGTCGGATCCGACCACCGAGCGCCGCGAGCCTCGGCTGCAGGTCTTCGGCGGTTTCGGTCCCGAGGTCGGTGTCGCCTTCGAGCTGCGCCCTGGCCTGATTGTTGGCATAGAGGACCCGCCCGGCGGCGTCGAACACGACAACTCCCTCGCTAAAGCCGTCCAGCAACGCCTTGGCGAGGGGAGAAAAGACGGACGGCAGGGGCGTCGGATGAGATGTCTGAGGGGCGTTCATAAGGGAGGATACGCCGGGGGCCCGGAAAAGGTTTCAATCAGGGACACCGGCCGAATCTCGTTTCTATCGACACAAGTGGCTGCCAATCAACATGTTAGAGTTGTTTTGGCTGCGTTTCAAGCTCCCGGCCTACTCGCCCGGCAGGACGGTCGCCGGGACTGCACGGTTCTGGATTCGTTCGCCGAGGATGACTAGTGCCAGGCCCAGAAAGATGGCGGCTCCGGCGATGGCGGCGCGGGTCGTGACCCGCTCGCCCGTCAGGACGGCGGGAGCCA
>DAOLIZ010000096.1:0-10036 GCA_035328285.1 Gemmatimonadales bacterium | reverse complement strand
GGCAGCGGGGCAGCGGGGCAGCGGGGCAGCGGGGCAGCGGGGCAGCGGGGCAGAATGTAAGAAACGGAGGATTCCTCAGGGAACCCTCCGTTTGGCTTTTCCTGCCCTGCTGCCCACCGGCCCCGCCTCCCGCCGCTAGGCGGGAAGGATCGGCCTCTCCGACGCCTTGCGCGCCAGTTCCTTCAGCGGTTCGGAGAGATGCTCTCCGTAGTGAAGGAGGAAGACCCCGCGCGAGCGCTTCTGCATCAGGAACGCGACGAGGGGCGTGTCAGCCTTGGCCGCGTTGCAGTCGCGGCAGGCGAGGACGAGGTTGTCGGGGCGGTCATAGGCGTCCTGCCCGCGCCGCGGCCGGACGTGATCGAGGGTGATGGCCTCGGGCGCCGTCTCGATGCCGCAATAGGCGCAGATCGAGCCATGTTCGGCGAGGAGCCACTCGCGATGACCGGAGTAGGAGCGACCGGCGGACCGGCGGAAGGAAGGAGCCGCGATCGCCGCGGCGTTCGAGCTGGGACTTCTGCGTCGTCTGGATGTTCGTGCCACAAACCCTGCCTGAAGTGTCGTACACGGTCCGGACCATCCGGGCCGCCTAATGCGTTGTCAATTCAACCCTTAAAAGTACCACGCGGGACCCTTTCACGACAGCCCCCGGTCCCCGCCGGCACCCGACCACCTCAGGACCGCCGGCTCGCAACTATCGCGTAAACACTTGTATCTATTGAGTTTACAGCAATGTGGCTGGACCGCACCGCCAGGCTAGCCGCCCCGCTTGCTGACCATCGACCAGAGGCCGTAGAGCAGGATGGCCGTCGAGATCCATCCCACCACGCTCCAGCGCAGGAAGACCTTCCGGATCCCTGCCGTGTCGTCCGCCGACATCCGCTCGAGCCGGAACTGGTCAGGAACCAGGACGACCAGCCAGAGCACCGTGGCCAGCGCCAGGGCTGCGACACCCCTGAGAAGCCAGGGGGTGCCCCAGAAGGGGATCCCGGTGATGAGGATCAGCTGGATGCCCGAGAAGGTGAGGAGGCTGGCTCCGCCGACCGTGAAGAGCAGGTCGGTCCACAGGATGGCCCGCGCCACCGGGCGAAACGGCAGGGCCGTGCGCTGGGCGTAGAGAAACGCCGCCCAGAACCCCGTCACGGTCACGTTGCCGACCAGGAGGACGGCCCCGAGCACGTGCAGCACCCGCCAGGTGGAGTAATCAACCATTGCGTTCCTCGTACGGACCGTCGAGCCATCCGAGCCGGTGCCGGATGCGGTCGAGCCGCTTGTTGAGCGAAGGGGCGCCCGGCACCAGGACCTGGAACGCCTCCAGCACTTCGCCGTGGCGTGCCGCATCGAGGTCGCGGAGCACCTCGGAAAGTCGGTCGCCGATGTCCCGGGTCAGCGCCCGACGCTCGCCGGCGCCGGGCTGGACGATCCAGCTCTCCCCCACCCAGGCGAACGCTTCCGGCAGGTGCTCCCCCACATAGCCATACCGGAATCCCACAGGGCAGACCGTGACCGGCGCCCCGGCACCCAGCGCGAGGTGCGCCGCCCCCGCCTCCAGCGTCCCGAGCGGTTCGGCCGCGGGCCTGCGAGCCCCCTGCGGAAAGACCCAGAGCCCCGCGCCGGGCGCCAGGACGCCGCGGGCCCGCTCGAGGTCGGCATAGGCGCGGGGCGCGGAAGCCCGGTCGAGCGGCAGGGCGCCGACGCGGAGGAAGAACCGGTATCGGGCGAGGTGCCGCGCTTCCATCAGCACGTAGAAGGTGGTGCCGAGCGCCCGGCCGACAAGATAGGCCAGGAAGCCGTCCCACCAGTTGGTGTGGTTGGCCACGAAGATCGTGGGCCCCGCGCTTCGGGTCGCCGCCGGGCCGGCCGGGGCGTGGAGGTGCACCGCGGCGAAGTGCCGGGCGGCAAGCCGGCGGAGATATCGCTCGAACCCCGCCGCCACCCAGCGTCGCGGAGGGATGGTCGGTTGCATCGAGCCGTTCAGGCGGACTGCTCCCTCGGGAGGGCCGCCGCGGGGGCATACTCCTGCCAGAACGTGCGCCCGAGGATGGCCAGCTTGCGCCGCGGGGAGACGTACGCACGGACCCGGAACACGTCGTAGTCGTGCCGCTCGATCGCGTCGAGAATCCCCGCATAGGTCCGCTGCATCAGGCGCACGGTCAGCCGCGACCCGTCCGGCGGGAAGAGATCCACCACGGCATCGCCAGCGGCGAAGTGCTGCCGAGCGCGCCGGACCTGGAAGGCCATGAATCGCCGGAATTCCGGGGTCACCGTGCGGCGTTCAAGCGCCGCGTGGTCCAGCCCGAACGCCGCGAGTTCATCGGCGGGGAGATAGATCCGCCCCTCGTCGAGGTCCTCGCCGACATCACGCAGCACGTTGGTCAGCTGCATGGCGATGCCGAGCCGCACGCCGTTCGACTCGAACCCGGTGCGCTCTGCGCCGAGCACGGGACCGAGCATCAGGCCGACGACGCCCGCCACCTGGTAGGAATAGTGCTCGAGCTCGGCAAAGTTCCGCATCGCCACCGGCTCGAGGTCGGTCGCGACGCCGTCGAGCAGCTCGAGCAGCGGCCGAAGCGGGATCGGGTGCCGGCGCAGGGTGTCCGCCAGGGCGAGCCACCGGGGCGACTCGGGCGCCGCGCCCGCATGGAGGGCGCGCACCGTGGCGCCGAGCTGGGCGAGCTGTTCGCGCACCTCCGCCACGGGGCGATCGCCGCGCAGGTCGACAAGATTGTCGGCGTGGCGACAGTAATCGTAGAGCGCGAAGATGGAGCGCCGCTTGGCCAGCGGCACGAAACGGCTCGCGAAGTAGAAGCTCTTGGCCCAGTGCGCGGTCACCCGCTCCGCCGCGGCGTAGCTCTGCTCCAGCGCCCCGATCATCACGCCGCCACCCCCTGCTCGGCCACGATCCGTTCCACCACCAGCCGGGACGAGATGAGCACCATCGGCACCCCGCATCCCGGGTGGGTGCTCTGCCCCACGAAGAAGAGGTTGGTGCACTCGGCGTGGCGGTTGTGCGGCCGGAAGTAGCCGACCTGGTCGATGCCGTGCGCCAGCCCGAAGGCTTCGCCACGGGTGGCGCTGAGCTGCACCTGGAAGTCGGCGGGGGTGAAGGTCCGGCTGGTGATCAGCCGGCGGCGGAGGTCGGTGAGGCCGAACGCCTCGAGGCGCGCGAGCATCTCGGCCTCGAGCCGGGGGCCCTCGACCGCCCAGTCGATGGGTCGGGCCGGGTCCTGGCTGGGGACCGGCACCAGGATGTAGATGTTTTCCGTGCCCTCGGGCGCGAGCGACGGGTCGGTCTTGCTCGGGTTGCAGATGTAGAACGCGGGGTCGGCCGGGACCTGGTGACGCTCGAAAATGTCGTCGCAGGCGCGGCGGAGGTCGCCCGGCACGATCAGGTTGTGGTGCGGGAGGTCGGGATACTCGCCCTCCACGCCGAGATACATCAGGAACGCCGAGCAGCTGAAGTCGAACCGGTCGATGCCCTGGTAGGGCTCGCCCAGCAGCGACTCGTAGGCGTATGGCAGGTCGGCGTTGACCAGGACAATATCGGCCTCCCGGCGCCGACCGTCCGCCAGGACGACCCCGCTCACCCGGCTTCCGTCCCGCTCGAGGGCGGACACCTCGGTGTTGAACTCGAACTCCACGCCCAGTTCTTCGGCGAGACGCGTGAGGGCCCGCGGAATCGCGTGCATCCCGCCCATCGGGAAGTAGAGCCCGCCGGCCACTTCGGTATACGGCAGCAGGCTGTAGATGGCGGGCGACTCGTACGGCGAGAGCCCGAGGTACAGCGACTGGAAGCTGAACGCCTGCTGCAGGCGCTCACTCTTGAAGTACCGGCCGACCATCTTCTGCAACCGCTCCATGGCGCGCGCACGGAGGAGCAACAGCCCGTTCTTCACGTTGAAGAAATCGCGACGGCGGTGGACGTTGCGGTCGACGAACGCGGCGAGACCGATCGTGTACAGCTTGGCCGTCTCGGCGAGGAAGCGCAGGAAGCGCGGCCCGACCCCTGGCTCGATCCGCTCCACGCCCTCGAGCATCCGGTTGATGCGGCTCGTCACGTCCAGCGAGGTGCCGTCGGCATAGTAGACCCGGTAGTTCGGGTCGAGCTGCCGCAGGTCGAGGTAGTCCTCGAGGTTCCGCCCCGCATCCGTGAACACCGTGCGCAGGTAGTCGGTCATCAGCAGCAGCGTGGGCCCGGTGTCGAACCGGAAGCCCTCCGACTCCCAGAGTCCGCAGCGCCCCCCCGGGGTGGCGTGCCGCTCGAGTACCCGGACGCGATAGCCACGGGCGGCGAGCCGCACGGCCGCAGCGAGCCCACCGAGGCCGGCGCCAACCACCAGCACGTCGCGGGAGGGCGATGATTCAGGGGAAGCGACCTGGGACCCGGCGTCGACGCGCCTGGGCTCTGCAAGGACAGTGGCCACGGTGTGCTCCTGGAACTGCCGCATCAACCGGGACCGGCCGGGTGATCGGCGATCGGCCGCGCTAGCGGCGAACGGCGGGCGCTGGGCGCCCCAGTTCCATCTCGAACCCGTGACGACGGAGATTGTTCCCTGCGGCGGCGGTGCCCCGTCCGCCGATGACGGCCCGGACACCGGGGGGGAGGTGCGACACGAAGTGGTTCAGCGCCGGGAGGTTCTGCTCGAGGAGTTCGACATTGCTGGCGCTGAGCGCCACGGCGGCCGGTCGGAGGGTCCAGACGGCCTGGATGACCTCGTCCAGCGGAAGGTCCGGTCCGAGATACTGGACGTGCCAGCCAAGGCCCTGCGCCTGCGCCAGGGTGGCGAGCAGTCCCCATTCGTGTCGTTCGCCGGGCAGGGCCGCGGCGACGAGGACCGGCCCTTCACCGGCTCCGTCGCGGAGCGCACTCTTGAGCGCGTGCACGATGACCTCGCTCGCCAGATGCTCGGAGGCAATCGGCAGTTTCCCCAGGATCCAGAGGTCGCCGACCTGCGTGGCCAGGGGGAGTACGATTTCGCTGGCGAACCGCTGGAGGCCGAGATCGCGGAGGCGGTCGGCCACCAGCGTCTCGAGGCGGGCGCGGTCGTAGCCGCGGACCGCCTCGATGAAGGGGGACACCGGCGACTCATCGCCGACGGCGATTTCCGCCCTGGCCAGAACCTCGTCCCGGGGCTGTGCAGCCAGATCGCCGATTCGCTCCCCCGCCCTGACGAGCCGCGCAAACGCCCGCAAGAGCGCGACTTGCGCGGCGGTGTACGCCCGATAGCCGTTCTCCTGGCGCTCGGGACGCACCACATCGTACCGGCGCTCCCAGGCCCGAAGCCGTGCCGTCCCCAGCCCGGTCAGCTCAGCCACTTCCTGGATTTCGTAGGTGCGGGGGGATTCGGTCACGGGCGACAAGATGCCTGCCGGATTGGGGGATGTCAAAGGTTGAGCGATGAAATCGTGTACGGCCTTCATACCCCCGATCCGCCGAAAGGTCCCGCAGGGGTCTCCCGCCACCCATCCGAGTCAGCGAGCGCGGGTAACGGCGCACCGCGCCCCATGTTATTTTGCGGCTGTTCAACGCCACCGCCTCGCCACCGCATCACACCACACCGGAGTCGGGCCCTGACGCCTCACACCGCCGCACCCCGCGCCCTCGATCCCACCGCCCCACCCGTCCACCCCGATGTCGCGTGGACCAGCATCAACACCATCCGCGTCCTCGCCATGGACGCGGTCGAGCAGGCCAACTCGGGCCACCCCGGCACGCCGATGGCGCTGGCCCCGGTGGGCTACCTGCTCTGGACCCGGCACCTCAAGCACAGCCCCCGACACCCCGGGTGGCCTGACCGCGACCGGTTCGTGCTCTCCTGCGGCCACGCCTCGATGCTGCTGTACAGCCTGCTGCACCTCACGGGATACGACCTCTCCCTCGACGACATCCGGCAGTTCCGCCAGTGGGGATCCCGGACCCCGGGCCACCCCGAGCGCGGCCACACCCCGGGCGTGGAAACCACCACCGGGCCCCTGGGCCAGGGGATCGGCAATGCCGTCGGCATGGCGATGGCGGAGCGATTCCTGGCCGACCGGTTCAACCGCCCGGATGCGACGCTGGTCGATCACCGCACCTGGGTGCTGGCCAGCGACGGCGACCTGATGGAGGGAGTGGCATCGGAGGCGGCGTCGCTGGCCGGACACCTGCGTCTCGGCAAGCTCACGGTCATCTACGACGACAACAGCATCACCATCGACGGGCGGACCGACCTCTCCTTTTCCGAGGATGCAGGCGCCCGTTTCGCGGCGTACGGCTGGCGCGTCCTCTGGGTGGACGACGGCAACGACCTCTCCGCCATCGACGCCGCCCTGACTGACGCGGGTGGCCAGGACGAGCGCCCCACGCTCATCGTGCTGCGGACCGTCATCGGCGACCCGGCCCCTACCAAGCGGGACACCTCCGCCGCGCACGGGGCGCCGCTCGGCGCCGAGGAGATCCGGAAGACGAAGGCCATCCTGGGCTGGCCCGAGGAGGCGTTCTTCGTGCCCGACGCCGCGCGCGCCGACATGGGCGAAGTCGCCGACCGGGGCGCGAGGATGGAGGCGGCGTGGACCGCGCGGCAGTCCGAATACGCCGCGGCGTACCCGGCCGAGGCGGCGCGGTTCGCGCAGTGGCTTGCGGGGGAGCTGCCGGACGGCTGGGATGCCAAGCTCCCCGTCTTCGGCGTGGAGGCGAAGGCGGTCGAGACCCGCAAGGCGTCTGCCGCGGCGCTCAAGGTGCTGGCCGCGTCGCTTCCGAACCTGGTGGGCGGGTCGGCCGACCTGGCCGGCAGCACCGGGACGGCGCACGGGCTGGGGGGCGACTTCGGCCCCGGCACCGTGGGACAGACCGTGCACTGGGGCATCCGGGAGCACGCGATGGCCGCGTCCATGAACGGAATGGCGGCGCACGGCGGGATCCGGCCCTTCGGGAGCACCTTCCTGGTGTTCACCGACTACATGAAGCCGTCGATCCGGCTGGCGGCGCTGATGGGCCTCCCCACGATCTACCTCGGCACCCACGACTCGATCGGGGTCGGCGAGGACGGCCCGACCCACCAGCCGATCGAGCAGCTGGCGATGCTGCGCGCCATCCCCAACCTGGTGGTCCTCCGGCCGGGTGACGCCAACGAGACGGTGGAAGCGTGGCGCGCGGCCATCCAGCGACGGGAGGGGCCGACGCTGCTGGCCCTGACGCGCCAGAAGCTGCCGGTGCTCGACCGCGGATCGCTGGGGCCGGCGTCCGGCGTCCGCCAGGGCGGCTACGTGCTGTACGACCCGCCGGGTGGGCCACAGGCGCTCGTGATGGCCACCGGATCGGAGCTGTCGGTGGCGCTGGACGCCGCGCGGCAGCTGCTCGCCGAGGGCACCCGCGTGCGGGTGGTGAGCCTCCCGTCCTGGGAGCTCTTCGCCGCGCAGCCCGCTGCCTATCGGGACCAGGTCCTCCCACCCGCCATCCGGGCGCGGGTCAGCGTCGAGGCCGCCACCTCCTTCGGGTGGCACCGCTGGCTGGGCGACGGCGGCGAGGCGGTGAGCCTCGATCACTTCGGCGCCTCGGCGCCGGGCGAGCGACTCTTCGAGGAATTCGGCTTTACCGCGGCCCATGTGGCGGACACCATCCGCCGTGTGCTGCTCAAATCGCAGGGAGCGACACCATGACCACCGACAATCCCCTGGCCCGCCTCGGCGAGCTGGGCCAGAGCATCTGGTACGACTTCATCACCCGGGACCTCCTCACCTCTGGCAAGCTGCGGGCCCTCATTGCCGACGACGGCCTCCGCGGCATGACGTCGAACCCGACGATCTTCGAGAAGGCCATCACCGGCAGCGCGGACTACGACGACGACATCCGCCGGCTGGCCGCCGACGGCCGCGACGCCGAGGCCATCTTCGAGGCGCTGGCCGTCGCGGATGTGCAGGCGGCGTGCGACGCGTTCCGGGGCGTCTACGACGCCACCGACGGGGCCGACGGGCTCGTCTCCCTGGAGGTGTCGCCCACGCTGGCCCGCGACGGCGCCGCGTCCGAGGCGGCCGCACGCCACCTCTGGGCGGCGGTGGATCGTCCCAATCTCATGATCAAGATTCCCGGCACGGCGGAGGGACTCGGCGCAATCGAGCGCTGCCTCGCGGACGGGATCAACATCAACATCACGCTGCTCTTTTCGGTGGATCGCCACCGGGAGGTCATGGAGGCCTACCTGTCCGGGCTCGAGCGGCGGGCCGCTTCCGGGCAGCCGATCGACCGGGTGGCGTCGGTGGCCAGCTTCTTCGTGAGCCGGGTCGACACCAAGGTCGATCCCCTGCTCGACAAGGCGGGGCACGGCGAATTGCGCGGCACGATCGCCATCGCCAACGCCTGCCTGGCGTACGCCGCGTTCGAGGAGGTCTTTCGGGGTCCGCGGTGGGAGGCGCTCGCGGCGAAGGGCGCCCGGGTGCAGCGGCCGCTCTGGGCCTCGACCAGCACGAAGGATCCTGCCCTTCCCGACGTGTACTACGTGGAAGCGCTCATCGCGCCGCAGACGGTGAACACCCTTCCTCCCGAGACGTTCGCGGCGTACCGCGACCACGGCGCACCGGCGGTCCGGATCGCCGACGGGACGGCGACCGCCCCGGCACGGCTGGCCGCGCTCGCGTCGGCCGGCATCGACATGGGCCGCGTCACCGATGAACTGGAGGAGGAGGGCGTGGAGAAATTCGCCGCGTCGTTCCGTTCCCTGCTGAGCGGCATCGACGCCAAGGTTGGCGCCCTGACCAGCTGACCACGCCCCACCAACAGAGAGAGAGCCCCGGATGAAGCTGCACACGAAGATCGCGATCGGGCTGGTGGCGGGTGCGCTCGTCGGCGGGCTCTGCAACCGCCTGTTCAGCGGGGCGGCATGGCTCACGTTCGTGTCCGACAACGTGGCCTATCCGGTGGGACAGGTCTTCCTCCGGCTGCTCTTCATGACGGTGGTGCCGATCGTCTTCACCTCGATCGCGGTGGGCGTCGCCGGCATCGGCGACATGAAGACATTGGGGCGGCTCGGCGGCCGGACGTTCGCCTACTTCGCCCTGTCCACGCTGATCGCCGCGGTCATCGGCCTCACCCTGGTCAACACGATCAAGCCGGGGTCGGGCCTGCCGCCCGAAACGCGCGATGAGCTGATGACCCGCTTTGCGAGCGGCGCGCAGGGGCTGGCGCAGTCGGGGGCGCAGGATTTCGGCATCAACACCTTCGTCAACATCGTGCCCCGGAACCCGGTGGCGGCCGCGGCCAACATGGACATGCTGGCGCTCATCTTCTTTTCGCTGATCTTCGGCGCGGCCCTCACCATGATCCCGCGGGAAAAGGCCCAGCCGGTCCTCACCCTCCTCGAGGGAATCGGGGAGGCGGTCATCGCCATCATCAACCTGGCGATGAAGCTGGCCCCCTACGGCGTGTTCGCCCTGGTCTTCGTCATCACCTCCCAGTTCGGCTGGGGGATCCTGCAGCAGCTGAGCATGTACGTGCTCGTCGTGCTCATCGGGCTGCTGCTGCACGCGACCTTCGGGATCTCGTTCCTCGTGAAGGTCTTCGGCCGGATGAGCCCCCTCAAGTTCTGGAAGGGCATCGAGGCGCCGATCATCACGGCCTTCTCGACCAGTTCGAGCATGGCGACGCTGCCGACCTCGATCGCGACGGCGGAGAAGGAGCTCGGGGTCCAGCCCAAGATCGCCGGCTTCGTGCTGCCGCTGGGTGCCACGATGAACATGAACGGGACCGCCCTCTTCGAGGGGGTGACGGTGCTCTTCCTGGCGCAGGTGTTCGGCGTCCACCTCTCGCTCGGTGCCCAGGTCATCGTGGTGGTGCTGTCGGTCATGACCGCCATCGGCGCCGCGGGCGTCCCCGGCGGCTCGCTGCCCCTGATGATGCTCGTCATGGCGACCGTCGGCGTGCCCCCCGAGGGAATCGCCATCATCCTGGGCGTCGACCGGATTCTCGACATGACCAGGACGACGCTGAACGTGAGCGGCGATCTCTCGGCGGCGGTCTACATCGACCGGATCGACCGGGAGATCGAGGGGATGACGCCGGCGGTGG
>DAOLIZ010000095.1:0-10330 GCA_035328285.1 Gemmatimonadales bacterium | reverse complement strand
ACGCGGTGTTCGCGCTCACGGGGCAGCGGCTGCGGCGGTTGCCGCTTCGCCTCACGCGTTAGGTTGCAGGGGCGGCTGTTTTAGGCCGATGAATCGTTCCAGGAGGTAGCATGGTGACTGTCGCCAGCGCGGATGGGAGGTAGGGTGGCGGGCCGCACGTTCAAGGCCGGGTACATCGTGGGCAGCCTGGCGACCAAGTCGATCAACCGGGTCCTCGCCAGGGCGCTGGTGCGCCTTGCGCCGCCGGCGCTCCAGATGTTCGAGATCCCCATCGGGGACCTGCCGCTCTACAGCTACGACTACGATGCCGACTACCCGCCGGCAGGAACGGCGCTGAAGAGGTCCATCGAGGCGGCGGACGCCGTCCTGCTGGTCACCCCGGAGTACAACCGGTCCGTGCCGAGCTGCTTGAAGAACGCGATTGACTGGGCGAGCCGGCCTTCGCGCACCAACTCCTTCGCACGCAAGCCCTCCGCGACCATCGGGGCGTCGACGGGGGCCATCGGCACCGCCGTGGCTCAGCAGCACCTGCGCGGCGTGCTGGCGCACCTGAATTCGCCGCAAATGAACTCGCCCGAGGCCTACATCCAGATGACCCCGGGCCTCATTACCGAGGAGGGCGAGGTCACCCGGGAGTCCACCGAGGCATTCCTGCGGAAATTCATGACGGAGTTCCACCTGTTCGTGGAACGGGTCCACTGCGCGATTCCGAGGGACGCCTAGCCGACCCCGCACCACCTGCCGAAGGGGCCACGGCCGGGTGGCGGGCCCGTCCCTGCTTCAGGCGGTGACGAGCCCCAGCCCCATGGCGGTCGCCGCCTTCGTGCTCGCCTCCATCCGTGCCTCGGCACCTGGAAGCATCATCCCCTCCGCCGCCACAACCGACAGATCCTCGATCCCCATGAACCCGAGCAGGGTGCGGAGGTGGGGCTCGAGGTGGTTGTAGGCGGCCTTCCCCGATTCGGGGCTGTAGTCGAAGCCGCGTGTGATGACGGCGTAGGCCGACCGCCCGCCGAGGAGGCCGGTGGCGCCGCTCTGCCCGAGGGAGAAGGTCCAGCCGGGCCGGATGACGAGGTCGAAGTAGTGCTTGAGCTGGTAGGGGAGGCCGAAGTTCCACATCGGCGTCACGAAGAGGTAGGCGTCGGCCGCGATGAACTGGGTGACCAGCCTGTCGAGCGCGCGGCGGCGCTGGGCCAGGACCTTGCCTGGAAAGTCCGAGGGTCGGTCGAAGAGCACCGAGATCATCGGTGCGTCGAGCGGCGGGAGCTCGACCTGGGTCAGGTCGATGGTCTCGATGGTGCCGGTCGGGTGCACGGTCTCCCATCCGCTGAGAAAGGCATCGGCCAGGTGCCGAGTCTGCGAGTTCCCGTTCTGATGCGGGGTGGCGATGATCTGGAGCAGCGTGGACACTCAGGCCTCCTGGAGGTCGGGGGCGCGCCGGTCAGGGGGGAGCGCGCCGAACGCCCCTACGCTATTCTCAAGGCGCTGAACCGCTCGTGACTTGCGGGTGAAGGGTGGTTCATAGGCAGGTTCATGGCGAATGGCAATTAGTGCGCAGAAGGAGGACCATGCAACAGCGGGGCACGGATGGACTCGAGCGGCGGCGGCGGCTGGCGCTGCTGATGTTTGCGGTGGTGGCGGCGGCGCTGGTCGCCTCGTCCCAGGGCCTGCACCAGCGGATCGTCGACGGGATCGCGCTCGCCGAACCGGTCATCGCGGCGCACCCGCGTCTTGGGGCCGTGGTGTTCACGGCACTGTCGGCGCTCGGGGCCATCCTGATCTTCGTCTCGAGCTGGCTGCTGGTGCCGATCGGCGTGCAGGCCTGGGGGCCCTGGGGATGCTTCGCCCTCCTGCTCACCGGGTGGTTCATCGGTGGCGTGGTCACGTACTCGATCGGACGGTTCCTGGGGCGGCCCGTGGTGAGGGTGCTGCTGCCCGATGCCCTCGTGGCACGCTACGAGGGACGGATCCCGACCGAAGGGCGGTTCCTGCCGGCGCTGCTGGTCACCATCTCGGTGCCGTCCGATATCGGCGGGTATTTCTTCGGACTCGTCAGATATCCCGTCCGGGTCTATTTCGCTGCCCTGCTGCTGGGTGAGGTCCCCTACGGGCTGGGGGCGGTGCTGTTGAGCGACGCCTTCCTCCAGCGCCGCCTCGCGCTGATGCTCCTCGTGGCGGGCGTGACCGGCCTGGTGCTGCTCTGGGCCTGGCGTCGGCGCCGGGGCACTCCGGGACCATCGAAAGCTCCTGCAACCATATCTGACTGACCACGGTCTACTCTAAGGTCGTGACTTCCCTGTCGCCCAGTGCGGCAGGGCCGGCCTATCGTGTATGTCCGCCACCGGCGCCTTGGTCGGGCGCCGGGGGCACCGCGCGATGACCGCTCGCGGGACGTCGAATCCCGATTCCGGACGGTCGCGGAAGGTGGCGGCACACCGCAGACCCCTAAACCGTTTGTTCACTTCGACTTCCGGTCCTGTGTGACGCGAGCATGTCGGCACGGTTCTTCCCTCCGTGGGTCCCGATCGCCTCGCGGCGCCCTCGTTGACTCACACCAAAGGCCTCGACATGCGACAGACCCTTTCGGACTGGCTGGGAGACCTCAAGCACGCGGCGCGCGCGCTGCGCCGATCGCCGGGATTCGCCGTGGTGACGATCGGGACGCTCGGGCTCGCCATCGGCGCCAACGTGGGGATGTTCAGCGTGGTCGACGCAGTGCTCCTCCGTCCCCTTCCCTATGGCAATGTCGATCGGCTCGTGGCCATCGCCGGCTCGGCGCCCGGTTCCGACATGCCCAGCGTATTCGGGGTGTCGCGGGAATTTCTCCCGCAGTACCAGGAGCAGTCGCAATTGCTGGAGGACGCCGCGCTCTTCGCGACCTTCACCTCCACTCTGCGGACGGCCGACCGGGTGGAACGGATTCCCATGTCGGTGGCCAGCAGTTCCCTCTTCTCGACCCTGAGCGCCCAGCCGGTCCTGGGGCGTCTCCCGGTGGCGGATGACGGGGAGCGCGTCGTGGTCCTCAGCTACGGACTCTGGCAGTCGTGGTTCGGGGGCGACTCCGCCGTCCTCGGCCGCACCTTCTCCGTGTCGGGCGACAGCCGCACCGTCATCGGTGTGATGGGGCCGGAGTTCCGATTCCCGCAGGACAACACCCTGCTCTGGTTTCCGCTGACCATCCCGCTCGATTCGATCACACCGGGGAACTTCGGCCTGCGGATGGTGGCCCGGATGACGCCCGGCGCGACGACGGAGGCGCTGGCGAGCGAGCTGACGACGTTGGCGCGCCGCCTGCCGGAGCGCTTCGGGGGCTCCCCACGGTACGCCCGCACCATGGAGCAGTTTCAGGCTGTGGTACGCCCCCTCGAAGATCAGATGTTCGGCGCGGTGGCGCGCCCGCTCTGGGTGTTGTTCGGCGCGGTCGCAATCGTGCTGCTGATCGCGTGCGCCAACATCGCGAACCTCTTCGTCGTCCGTGCCGACGTCCGGCACCGGGAGCTTGCCGTGCGCCGCGCCATTGGTGCCGGCCGTTGGCCGCTGATTCGCCTCCAGATGGCGGAGGCGGTGGTCGTGGCGCTCTGCGCCGGCGGCGTGGCCGCGTTGCTGGCGAGCTGGGCGCTGCCCCTCTTCCTCCGTGCGGCGCCCGACGGGATCCCTCGGATCGGCACGGCGACGCTGGGTCCCGTGGCGCTGGTGTTCACGGTGCTCGCGGCCCTGCTCTCCGCGGTGGCCTGCGGCCTGGTGCCGGCCATCAAGGTGTCGGAACCCAACATGCTCCGGCTCCGCGAAGGGGGCCGCGGCGCCACGCGGCAGCGCAACTGGGCGCGGGACGGCCTCGTGGTGGCGCAGACGGCGCTGGCGCTCGTGCTGCTGATCGGCTCGGGGCTCCTTATCCGCAGCTTCAACAAGCTGTCCCGCGTCGACCCGGGGTACGACACCCGGGACGTCTTCACCTTCCAGATCGCGCCCGAGCGGGAATCGCTGAACGACGGGCCGTCCTTCGCCCGCTTTGATCTCGCCTTCATGGACCGCCTGCGTGCCCTCCCGGGAGTCGAGTCGGTCGGGCTGGTGGAGAATGTCCCCCTCAATGAGGGGACCCGGTCGATCCGGTTTCACCCCGAGGGGGCCGACGCCGACGCGCAGCCGCTCCTGAACGTGACCTGGGCAGCCGGCGACTACTTCAAGACGATGGACATCGCCGTCCGCCGGGGTCGGGTCTTCACCAACGAGGAGCAGCTGTCGGGCGAGGGGAATGTCATCATCAGCGAGTCCGCCGCACGGCTCCTCTGGCCCGATACCGACCCGATCGGGCGGCGCATGAGTGCCGACCGAGGCGTGGGGTCCTTCACCGTCATCGGCGTCGTCGAAGATGTCCTCCAGAACAACTTCCGCGACCCGCCGGAGCCGGTCATCTACCTCCCGCTCGTGGGACCGACGCCCGACAGCTGGGCCATGTCCTCCCCGGCCTATGTCGTGAAGACCAGCCGGGCCGAGTTCATCGCGCCGGAAGTCCGCGCGCTCGCCCGCGAGGTCGCGCCGGAGGCGCCGATGTACCGTGTGTTCACCATGGCGGGGCTGGCCCGGGACTCGATGGCGCAGCTCTCCTTCCTGATGCTGACGCTGGGCATCGCCGCCCTCCTCGCCCTGATCCTCGGGAGCGTGGGGCTCTACGGCGTGCTCTCCTACATCGTGGGGCAGCGGGAGCGCGAGATCGGCGTCCGGATGGCGCTCGGCGCCGAGGCGGGCCAGGTGCGGCGAATGGTGGTGCTGCAGGGCACCCGCGTCGTCGCCGTGGGGATCCTGATCGGACTGGTCGTGGCGCTCCTCTCCACGCGCGCGCTCGGCGCACTGCTCTATGGCGTGGCGACGTTTGACCTCGTGACCTTCGCGGCGATGACGGCGCTGCTGGTGGGTGTCGGCATGCTGGCCAGCTACCTCCCCGCGCGCCGGGCCTCCCGGGTGGATCCCGTCGAGGCGCTGCGAGGGGAATAGGAGGGGGCGGGGTCGGCCGGGGGCTGGCCGCTGTCGGGACGCCCAATCCCAAAACCGGACACTCGCCCGGGTGTTGAGCTGGCTGAACGCTTCGTAAGATGTTGCAGGTAAAGCGGTTAGAGTGTTACCGGGGGGAGGCGCTGTGGGCACGCTTCTTCCCTTGGAGGGGGCCGGTTACCCGTCTGGCCTTGCTCCTGGACCTTCTCGCACAGGACACCACGTGGACGTTGCTCGCGTCAAGCCGCCCAACAAGCGCCGCCCCCTTTATATCGGACTCGGGGTCGTGCTCCTCGTTGTCATGGTCGTCATGGGGCAGCTGAAGCCTGCGGCGCCGAGCGTCGAGCGTCCCACGCTGTCGATCGACTCGGTGGTGTCGGGGCCGATGGTGCGCGAGGTGCGCGCGCCCGGTTCGCTGGTGCCGGAGCAGATCCGGTGGATCTCGGCGGTGGCGCCGGGCCGGGTCGAGAAGAAGCTGGTCCAGCCTGGTGAACACGTCACCGCCAATACGGTGCTGATGGAGCTCAGCAATCCCGACGTCGAGATCCAGCTGCTGCAGGCCGAGCGTCAGCTCACCGACGCCCAGGCCCAGCTGGTGGCCCTGCAGGTCAGCCTCGAGACCCAGCGCCTGAACCAGGCAGGCGTCGTGGCCCAGACGCAGTCCGAGTATCTCGAGGCGAAGCGGAACGCCGATGCCGCCAACGCGATGGTGGACCAGAAGCTGATCTCGGTGTTCGAGGCGAAGAAGGCGGTGGAACACGCCACCGAAATGACGGAGCGGCTTTCCATCGAACAGCAGCGACTCAAGCTGATCACCGACAACATTCCCGCCCAGCTCTCCGTGCAACGCGAACAGGTGGAGCGCCTCAAGGCGGTGGTCCGTTTCCAGCGCTCGCTGGCCGGGGCCATGATCGTGCGGGCCGGCGCGAATGGCGTCCTGCAGGAGCTCCCGCTCGAGGTCGGCCAGTTTGCGCAGAGCGGCACCACGATCGCCAAGGTGGTCCAGCCCGACCGGCTGAAGGCGGTCCTCCGGGTGCAGGAAAACCAGGCGCGGGACGTGGCGCTTGGCCAGTCCGCCGTGATCGACACCCGCAACGGCCTGGTGCGGGGGCGCGTCTCCCGGATCGACCCGTCGTCGTCCGGGGGGATGGTCACGGTGGACGTGGCGCTGCTCGACTCGCTGCCCAAGGGCGCGCGGCCCGACCTCAGCGTCGACGGCACCATCGAAATCGAACGGCTCGGGCAGGTGCTGCACGTCGGGCGCCCGACCTACGGCCAGGCCAACAGCACCATCGGCCTCTTCCGTCTCTCGCCCGACGGCGACGAGGCCGAGCGGGTCCAGGTCACCCTGGGCCGCACCTCGGCCAACGCCGTGGAGATCGTCGCGGGGCTGCAGGCCGGCGACCAGGTGATCCTGTCCGACATGACCCGGTTCGGCTCCGTCGACCGCGTCCGCATCAAGTAGTCCGTGCACCTTGACCACTCCTGACCTCGCGCATTTCTGTCTCTCTCCGGAGTCCTTGCCATGAACGCCACGCAGCCGCTGATCCGCCTCGATGGAATCCAGAAGGTCTTCTACACCGACGAGGTGGAGACGCACGCCCTCTCCGAGGTGCACCTCGAGGTGCAGCGCGGTGAGTACGTCGCCATCTCCGGCCCCTCCGGCTGCGGCAAGACGACGCTCCTCTCGCTGCTCGGCCTGCTCGACACCCCGACCGGTGGCGAGTACTGGCTGGACGAGAAGCCGGTGGCCCAGCTCTCGCCGGCCGACCGGGCGCGGATTCGCAACCGCGAGATCGGTTTCATCTTCCAGGCCTTTAACCTGATCGGCGATCTGACCGTGTACGAGAACGTCGAATTGCCGCTGACCTACCGCGGCATGGCCCCGGCCGAGCGGAAGCAGCGGGTCATGTCGGCGCTGGAGCGGGTCGGGATGAGCCACCGGGTGCGGCACTATCCGGCGCAGCTCTCCGGCGGTCAGCAGCAGCGCGTGGCCGTGGCACGCGCCGTGGCGGGCGAGCCGCTGATCCTCCTCGCGGACGAGCCGACCGGAAACCTCGACTCGACCAACGGCGAGGCCGTCATGCAGCTCCTGCAGGAGCTGCACCGCGGCGGCGCCACCATCTGCATGGTGACCCACGACGCCCGGTACGAGAAGCACGCCGACCGCGCCATCCATCTCTTCGACGGCCGCGTGGTCGGGGACCAGGCGATGGAACTCGCGATGTCCCAGGGCTAGGAAGGAGCATCCCATGGCCCCGCTCGGCAGCACGCTCCGTTATGCGTTCCGCACCCTCCGGCGGAGTCCCGGTTACGCCTTCGTCGCCATCCTGACGCTGGGCCTGGGGATCGGCGCCAACACCGCCATCTTCTCGGTCATCAACGCCGTGGTGCTCCGCCCGCTCCCGTACGCGCAGCCCGACCGGCTGGTGGTGGTGAACCATGACTACCCGTCGCTGAAGCTGAAGGCCAGCGTGTCCGTGCCGGGATTCCTGGAGTACGAGAAGCAGGACCAGGTGTTCAGCGCCGCCACGGCCTTCACCGGCTGGGGGCCGACGCTCACGGGCCACGGGGACGCCAGCCGGCTCGTCGGGCAGCGCGTGGCCGGGGCCTACTTCGCGACGTACGGGGTGCAGCCCGCCCTCGGACGCGCCCTCCGCCCCGACGAATCCACCGCCGGAAACGAGCATGTCGTCGTCCTGAGCGACGCCTTCTGGCGCAACTCGTACGGCGCCGACCCCGGGATCATCGGGCAGCGGATGCTCCTCAACGGCGAGAGCTACGAGATCGTCGGGGTGATGCCGCCGTCGTTCACGTCGATGCTCAATCGCACGGTTGATCTCTGGACGCCGATGGTCTTCACGCCGCAACAGCGCGCCAGCTCCTGGGGCAACGAGTTCCTCGCCTTCACCGCGCGGCTCAAGGACGGCGTCTCGTTCGAGACGGCGCAGGCGGAGATGCACGCCCTGGCCGCGCGCATCAGGACCGACCGGCCCGACCAGGTCTCGGACGACTGGGACCTCAAACTTTCGCCGCTCAGCGACCAGGTCACCTCCGCGGGCATGCGGCGCGCGATGTACGTCCTGCTCGGGGCGGTCGTGCTGGTGCTGCTCATCGCCTGCGCCAACGTGGCCAACCTGCAGCTGGCCCGGGCCGCCTCGCGGTCCCGCGAAATCGCCGTGCGCGTGGCCCTCGGCGCCTCGCCGAAGGACCTCCTCCGCCAGCTCCTGGCGGAGAGCATGGTGCTGGCGCTCGCAGGCGGCGTGCTCGGGATCCTCCTCGCGCTCTGGGGCGTGCCGGCGCTGATGTCGCTCAACGAGAGCAACCTGCCGCCCGCCTCCGCCATCGGCATCGACGGCACCGTCCTCGCCTTCACGCTGCTCCTCTCCCTGGCGACGGGGCTGGTGTTTGGCCTCGCGCCCGCGCTGCGAGTGTCGCGCACGTCGCTGCAGGAATCGCTGAAGGAAGGGGGCCGGGGCGCGGCGGGCGATCGCGGCGGGCTCACCCTCCGCCGCGGCCTGGTGGTGGCGACGGTGGCCCTCGCGCTCACGCTGCTGGTCGGCGCCGGGCTCCTCACCCGGTCCTTCTCGAAGCTGCTCCAGGTGGACCCCGGCTTCCGTCCGGACCACCTCCTGACCTTCAACCTGGCGCTGCCGAACGCGAAGTACCCCAACGACACCGCGCGCGTGGCCTTCTTCGACCGCGCCACGGAGGCGATCGCCGCGCAGCCGGGAGTGATCTCCGCCGGCGCCACCTCCGTGCTGCCGTTCACCAACAACTGGAGCACCTCGTCGTTCAACGTCGAGGGGTACGTCGTGCCCCCCAAGGGGAACATGCCCTGGGGCGACATCCGGATCGTGACGCCCGACTACCTGCGCACGATCGGCGCGCCGCTCCTCAAGGGCCGCTTCTTCACCGCGCAGGACGTGGAGGGGGCGCCCAACGTGGCCATCGTCGACGAGGAGCTCGTCAAGACCTACTGGCCCGATGCCGACCCGATCGGCAAGCGGATCACCTTCAACGAGTTCACCGACTCGACCATCACCTGGATCACGGTGGTGGGCGTCGTCGGGCATACGATGCACGAAGGGCTCGACGCCGAGAAGCGGATCCAGTACTACCTCCCGCTGGCGCAGGCGGGCAACAACTTCATGGCCTACGCGGTGCGCACCACCGCCCCCCCGCTCCAGGCGGTGGCGTCGGTCCGGGAGGCGCTCAAGTCGGTGGATCCGGACGTGGCCCTTGCCAACATCGACGCGATGGATGCGCTGGTCTCGACCAGCACCGGCCCCCGGCGCTTCTCCATGGTGCTGCTCACGGTCTTTTCCCTGCTCGCGGCCGCGCTCGCGGCCATCGGCCTCTACGGCGTCATGGCCTACACGGTGGCGCAGCGGACCCAGGAACTCGGCGTCCGCCTCGCGCTTGGCGCCACGCCCGGCTCGGTGCAGCGGATGGTCATGGGGCAGGGGATGCGGCTCGCGCTGGTGGGCGTCGGTTTCGGGCTGGTGGCGGCGGTGGCGCTCACCAACCTCCTCAAGGCGCTGGACAGCCAGGCCGCGGTGGGCGCGACGGACCGGCTCCTCTTCAACGTGTCGGCGCAGGATCCCTTCACTTTCGTCGCGATCCCGCTCCTCCTGCTCGGGGTGACGCTGCTGGCGAGCTGGGTGCCCGCCCGCCGCGCGACCGCCCTGGATCCCGTCGAGGCGTTGCGCGGTGAGTAGCCGCCTGGCCGGGGTCCGGCTTGCAGTTCGAGGCCTGGCGCGCACACCGGGCTTCACCTTCGTCGCGCTCGCGACCCTGGCCCTCGGGATCGGCGCCAGCACCGCCATGTTCACCGTGGTGCGGGCGGTGCTGCTCCGCGAGCTCCCCTTCGAGCGCCCCGACGAGCTGGTCCAGGTGGGGCACACGCGGCCGAATCGGGGGGCGGTCTTCGGTGGCTTCTCGCCGCAGGACTTCGACGATGTGCGGGACGCGGCGAACACCTTCAGCGCGATGTCGGCGTACTTCTACATGCCGGGACTCGGCACGCGAAATCTCACCGGCGTCGGCGAGCCGCAGAATGTGTCAGCGGTCATGGCCGACGGGCGGCTGTTCGGGACACTCGGGGTGTCGGCCGCCCGAGGCCGGACCTTTGGCCTCACCGACGATGTCGCCGGCGCCAACCAGGTGGTGGTCCTCAGTGACCGGTTCTGGCGCACCACGTTGGGTGGTGACTCAAATGTCGTCGGCCGGGTGATCCGGCTCGACGGCCAGCCCTTTGAGGTCATCGGTGTCATGGCGCCGGATTTCGCCTTTCCCTCGGCCGAGCCCCAGATCTGGCTGCCGCTTTCGCTCATCACGG
>DAOLIZ010000094.1:8300-10346 GCA_035328285.1 Gemmatimonadales bacterium | reverse complement strand
AGCACCGACCGCAGGTCGGCGAAGTCGAGGAGCGGCATCCCCTGGTCGTCGCAGAACTTGAACACCAGCGACAGGACGCTGGTCTGCGTCTCGTTGAGCGCGAGGACCTTGCCGAGCAGCAGGGGCCCGAACGAGCTGACGGTGGCCCGCAGCTGCACGCCCAGCTTCCCGGTCAGGCTGACGAACTCCACCGGCACGCCGGCGCCCTGCCAGTCCCACCCGATGCTGGCGGCCCGCTCCGCGATCCGCGTGTTCGTCTCGCCCGGCATGGCGAGGCCGGAGAGATCTCCCTTGAGGTCGGCCACGAACACCGGCACGCCCTGCGCGGAGAGCTGTTCGGCCAGCAGCTGGAGTGTCTTGCTCTTGCCGGTGCCGGTGGCGCCGGCCACCAGCCCGTGGCGGTTCATCATCGCCAGCGGGATGCAGACCTTGGGGGCGGGATGGACCGTGGCACCATCCAGCGCGGCGCCGAGCGTGACGCTGGGGCCCTCGAATCCGTAGCCAGCCTGGAGCGCATCGTGGAATGAGGTCATGATCTCTTCTCGGATTCAGGAGGCAGCGACCTGATCGTAGTTCCGAAACAACGGACGAGGGAAGGTCGGAAAAAGACGGAGGGTCGGAAAGAATACGTTGGTGGTTGCGTTGGCATACCACAAAGGGTCATTCCGACTCTCCGGCTCTCCTCCGACCCTCCCTCGTTCCTCTTCTTGAGCGGGACTCTGGCTTTCGCCGGGGTGACGTCTACACCCGATCCAGCATCCTCGTCACCCGTTCCATCTCGTCCACCGTGTTGAACAGGTGGGGGCTCAGCCGGATGGCTCCCTCCCGGACGCTGGCGATGACCCCCTCTGCCCGGATGGCCTTGTAGGCCTCCGCCGGCTCCGGCACCGCCACGCAGACGATCCCCGACCCGTGCGCGCCGACCGGCGAGGTGATCCGCACCCCTTTCCGCGCCGCCCAGGCCAGCACCGGCTCCTGTACGTCGGCAATGTGCCGGGCAATGGCGGGAATGCCGGCGTCGAGCAGCAGCTGCACCGACAGGTTGTACCCCGCAAAGTCCTGGAAGGGCAGGCTGATCATCTCGTAGCGCTTCGCGTCGCCCCGGAGGTGCGGGTCGTAATCGGTCAGCCGGGTGAAGTCGTCCGTGCCCTCGAACGCCATCCATCCCATGACCACCGGCTCCACCACCGGGATCAGTTCCTTCCGCACGTACACGAACCCGCTGCCCCAGGGCGAGAGCAGCCACTTCTGTCCCCCGCAGGAGAGGATGTCCACCGGGGTGGCCTGGAGGTCCACCGGCACCGCGCCGAGGCCCTGGATCGCATCCACGACGAGGAAGGTGTTGGTCTCGCGGGCGCGCCGGGAGAGGCGGTCGAGGTCCACCTTGAACCCGTTGCTGAACTGCACCAGGGAGACTGCCAGCACGCGCACCGTCGGGTCGGCCATCCGCTCGACCAGGGCATCCTCGTCGGGCCACCCCTCGGCGGTGACCGGCGCCAGTTCGAGCGACACGCCGCGATCCGCCAGCCGGATCCAGGGGTAGACGTTGGCCGGGAATTCCCGGTCGCTCGCGAGCACGATATCGCCCCGCTCCAGCGGCAGCCCGCGCGCGGCGAGGTTGAGCCCGTAGCTGGTGTTGAAGGCGAGCGCGATCTCCCCGGCGGTGACGTTCAGCAGCCGGGCCGTGAGCGCGCGCGCCTGGTCGAGTTCCGAGAAGAAGTCATGATCGTTCATCCGGTGCGGCGCGGTGCGCATCGCGCTGTATTCGTCGAGGCGGCGGCGGGTGCGCTCCGGGATCGGACCGACGGAGGCGCTGTTCAGGTAGATCGAGCCGTCGAGCGCCGAGAACTCCTCGCGCCGAAGGGCGGCAAAGTCAGTGGCCATTCGGTGCTCCTACCGTTCGGTGCGGAGTTTGGGGTCGTATGCCTCGCGCAGGGTGTCGCCCACGAGGTTGAAGCCGAGGACGGCGAGCCCGATGGCGATGCCGGGGGCGAACGACACCCAGGGCGCCACCCGGAGGAGATCCCGCCCGTCGGCCACCATCGA
>DAOLIZ010000094.1:6573-8200 GCA_035328285.1 Gemmatimonadales bacterium | reverse complement strand
AGGAGGCTCGCCACGACCTGGCTGATGATGCCGACCGCGAGCGAGATGCGCGCACCGTAGATCACGCGGGTGAGCACGTCCCTGCCCTGCGTGTCGGTCCCCAGCAGGTGATCGAGGCTCGGCGGGAGGAGGTAGGCGGTGGCCGGGTCCCCGGTGTAGGGGCCGCCCGGCGCGAGCCACTGCGCCAGCAGCGCGGCGCCGACGACCATGCCGACGAGCAGGAGCCCGAGCTGGAAGAAGCGGTCGCGGCGGAAGGGGCCGGCCAGGGGAGATGCCATGACCGAAGCTATATCCGATGAGGAGCGAGAAAAAGGACCGGCCCCGCCCGCCTCCCCACGTTCCTTTCCCCCTGCGGCATTGTATTCTTCGTCCATGCCCACCTCCCCCAGCTTCAGCCTGGTCCTCGGCGGCGGCGGCCTCAAGGGGCTGGCGCACATCGGCGTGCTGCAGGCGCTGGAGGAAGCGGGGCTTCGGCCGAACGGCGTGGTGGGCTCGAGCATCGGGTCGCTCATCGCGGCGGCCTGGGCGGCCGGGCGCTCGGTCGAGTTCATGCGGGAGCGCGCCCTGCGGCTCCGGCGCCGGGACGTCTTCCAGGTGGCGCATTCCGACATGGCGTTCAAGCGGATGCGGTCGCCCGCCGTGTACCGCCATGAGCCGCTGGACCGCCTGATCTACGAGATGGTGGGCGAGAAGACCTTCGACGAGCTCACGCATCCCCTCATCGTCAACACGGTGGACATCAACTCCGGCATGCAGGTCCTCTGGGGCCTGCCGGGGCTGCGCTACGCCCGGGTGGCGGATGCGGTGTTCGCCTCCTGTGCCCTGCCCGGCATCCTGCCGCCGAGGGAAATCGCCGGCCGGTGGTACGTGGACGGCGCGGTCGCCGACAACCTCCCGGTCAAGGCCGCCACGGTCTGCGGGCCGGGGCCGATCGTCGGCGTCGACGTGAGCGCCTCGATGGCGCTCCGCTCGGAAATCGAGAAGACCGGCTTCGCGACGACCTACGCCCGCGGCCTCGAGATCGTGATGCAGACGATGCTGGAGCGGACGCTGCGGCTCTGGAAGTCGCCGCCGCTGCTGCTGGTGCATCCGCGCGTCGAGGACTACCCGATGTTCGTCTTCGACCGCACCCAGGAGCTGATGGCGGAGGGGTATCGGGCCATGCGGCAGCTGATCCCCGAGCTGCTGCGACTGCTCGATACCGCGGAGGTGGGGATCTTCCCGAAGACGCCGGTCCGCATCCACGTCGACCGGGCGCGCTGCATCGGCTGCGGGGCGTGCGCGCTGCGGGCGCCGGGGATCTTCCAGATGGACGGACTGGGCAAGGCGGAGGTGGTGGAACCGCGGCAGGCGTGGTCGCCGCTGGACGGCATCTACATCCGGAACTGCCCGACCTGGGCCATCAGCGCCAGGCCGGTGACAAGCGAGTGGAGCGGGACGAAGCCCCTGCCGATCGCGGCGGACCCGCTGCGGAAGCCAGGCTGACGCCGGGTCAGCCTCCTTCGCCGCCCCGCTGCCCTGCCGCCCCGCTGCCCTGCCCCAACTCCCACAGGTACGCGTACTTCAGGAACCCCGCATAGGCATCCAGTCCCGACTGGACCAGCCCCAGCCGCCCGTCGAGGATTCC
>DAOLIZ010000094.1:4807-6473 GCA_035328285.1 Gemmatimonadales bacterium | reverse complement strand
CCGCGGGTCTGCTCGACCCCGAGATAGAAGTTCCGGCGGCGCACCCGGTAGGCGGCGTGCGCCGGCGCGGCGAGGACGCGGGCGATCTCGGCCGCGAGCTCCGGAGTGACCCGCTCGTCGGCGTCCAGCGCGAGAATCCAGGGGTGGCGGGCGGCGGCGATGGCGGCGTTGCGCTGGGCGGCGATCGTGGGGCCGGTGCCCTCGAGCACGGTGGCGCCGGTCGCGCGGGCCCGGGCCACGGTGTCGTCGGTGGACCCGCCGTCGGCGACGATGACCTCGCCGGCGAACGCGGCACTTGCCACGCAGGCGGCGACGTTGCCCGCCTCGTTCAGGGTGGGGATGATGACCGTCAGCGCGAGTGGTGCCGGCACGTTCCCTCGGGGGGCGTCGTCGATGGGACGCTCAGACGAGACGGTAGTTCCGATACTCGAAGACGCGGGCCCCCGTCAGGCGCTCGATCACGTCGGAGGCGTAGAACCGAAGGTGCTCGAGCTCGAAGTGCGGCGGCTCCACCACCCGCTCGGGATCCTTGGCGCGCTCGGCGATGTAGGACTGCGCGACCTTCGGATGGCTGCCGGTGAACGGCTTGAGGCCGGGGAACCAGGGGAGGAGCGGCCGCTTGGCCTCGCGCTCCGCCGACCAGGGATAGATGGTCCGGTTGGTCACGATCTTGGCCCGCAGCGCCGCGGCCGGACGCGCCCACCCGTAGTGGAACATCTCGGCGTTGGTGAGCCGTGCGCGTGTCTTCCGGTTGTCGGGACCGACCCGGAACCCCTGCGCGCCCTTGTAGGGACGGAGATCGAGGGCGGGATCGAGCCGCAGCGCGCGAATCTCCCGGCGATACCACCGGCGGTTCGTGGCGATCGTGTCGAAGTCGCCGTAGAAGTGGAGATACTTGACCAGCAGCGCCTCGACCCGGGGATCGTCGTCCACCGCCTCCATGGCGGCGAGGAGCTCCGGCCCGCCCCGCTCGTGGAGGACCTCGTCGCCCTGGATGTAGATGCCCCACGGGTGGCTGCAGGCCCGCATGGCGCGCAGCGTCTCGTCGCTCAGCATCCAGTTCTGGCGGGAGACGTCCCAGACGCCCTCGATGATCTTGATCTTCGGGTCGTCGATCGACTTGATCAGGTCGAGCGTCCCGTCGTCCGACGGGCCGACGTTGACGATGACCTCGTCGCAGAACGGGAGGATCGAGCGGATGCTCGCCTCGACGGGGAAGTCGTGGCTGATCGCGTTCTTGATGATCGTGAAGCCGGAGACCTTGACCATGAACCGCACCTGACGCCGTTGCGAGGAGTGGGCAATTTACCCCGGCCACCGGGTGAATTCCACCGCGTCAGGCGCGGTGGGTCGTGGCCCGGACCACGTCGAGCAGCTCCTTGAGCCGGTGCATGTAGGTGTGGTCGGCCAGCAGCCGCGCCCGGCCCGCGCGCGCCACGGTCTCGGCCGCCGCCGGGTCCTGCAGCGCCGCCTCCACCAGCCCGCGCATCTCCTCCACGGAGCGGTACACCAGCAGTTCGCGCCGGTCGACGAAGTGCCGCTCCAGGTCGCCCCGGAAGTCCACCACCTGCGGCACGCCGATGGCCGCCACCTCGAAGGTCCGCTGGTTGACGCCCCGCTCTGCCACCGCCGGCTCGGCGTCCGCCGACCGGTGGATGTTGACCGC
>DAOLIZ010000094.1:0-4707 GCA_035328285.1 Gemmatimonadales bacterium | reverse complement strand
GAGCGCCTCGGCCACGTCGGTGCCCGCCGCAAAGACCATGTCGTACGCCGGCAGGGCGTGCTGGACGATGGCCAGGCCATGGAGATCGTCGGGCACCCAGTTGACCCAGGTGCCGGGATGGTCACGCCGGAGGGTGGTCACCGCCTGCGCCGAGAGCGCCTCGCCCCGCACGACGAGCACGATGTCCGGCGCGACGACCTCGAGCTCGCGGTCGAGCCGGCTGACGAGGTCGCCGCCGCGGAGACGGGTGAGGAGGCCGGGCCGCGCGTTGATGTCGAACCGGGTGACCGTCTGCCCATGCCGCTCCAGCGCCCGCTCCCGCTGCGCCGAATGCGCGTTGAGGGCGTCGTCGTACGCAGCCACCACGAGTACCCGGGTCATGAGGCCGGCTCCGGATCCCGGAACTGCATGTCGTGCAGCCTCCGATAGAGCCCGTTGTGCTCGATCAGCTGCGCGTGCGTGCCGTGCTCCACCACGTGCCCCGCCTCGAGCACCAGGATCTGGTCGGCGTGCCGCACCGTGGCCAGCCGGTGCGCGATGACCAGCACCGTCCGGTCCTTCATCAGCCGCTCGATGGCCTCCTGCACCAGCCGTTCCGATTCGGTGTCGAGCGCGCTGGTGGCCTCGTCGAGGATCAGGATCGGCGGATCGCGGAGCAGCGCGCGCGCGATGCTGATGCGCTGCCGCTGCCCGCCGGAGAGCCGGGTGCCCCGCTCCCCGAGCACGGTGTCGTAGCCGTTCGGCAGGGCGGCGATGAACTCGGCGGCATTGGCTGCCCGGGCCGCCGCCTCCACCTGCGCCGTCGTGGCCGTCGGCGACCCGAAGGCGATGTTGGCGCGGACCGTGTCGTTGAGCAGGACGGTGTCCTGGCTGACCACGCCGAGACTGGACCGGAGGGAGCCGCGTGCGATGGTATCGAGGGGGACGCCGTCGAGGTAGATCTGCCCGCTCACCGGTTCGTTGAAGCGCGGCAGGAGATCCACCAGCGTCGTCTTGCCGGCGCCCGACGGGCCGACGATGGCCAGGACCTCGCCCTTCGGCAGGCGGAAGGAGATTTCCGTGAGGACCGGCGTGTCCGTGCCGTAGCGGAACGACACCCGGTCGAACACGATGTCGCGCTCGAACTGCAGCGGCACGCTGCCGGGGGCGTCGACGTCGGAGACCGGCTCGTCGAGCAGCGCGTAGACCCGCTCGGCACTCGCCATCGCGATGGCCATGCTGGCCGGGTACTGCGAGATCGCCTTGATGGGAGAGGTGAGCTGGAGCGCCGCCACCAGGAAGGCGATGGCGGCCTCCGGCGTGAGCGGCACGCCGCCGACCAGCCCCGGCTGGGTGGCCGCGGCGATGATCAGGATGATGAGCAGCCCGCCGAAGATTTCGCTCATCGGCCCGGTCAGCGACGAATACCGCTGGGTCCGGATGACCTTCTTCCGGTACCGGGTGAGCTGGTCGGTCAGCTTGCCGAGCTGCCGCGACTCCTCGCCGTACGCGCGGATCAGCTTCACCGCCCCGACCTGCTCGGCCACCATGGCGAAGATGCCCGCGCGGTCCTGCGTCCGGTCGCGGGCGTGGCGCCGGAGACGGACCAGCACGAACTGCAGCCCGAGCACCAGGATCGGGGCCGTGGACAGCGTGAGGATGGTCAGCCGGCCGCTGATCTGGCTCATCAGCACGAGGATGGTGACGATGCGCACCACGCTCTGGAAGAGCCGGACCACCGCGGCGGTCACGACTTCCTTGAGCTGTTCCACTTCCGTGGTGAGGGTGGAGAGGATGTGCCCCTGGCGGGTGCGCTGGAAGTACCCGAGGTCGAGCTTGAGGAGGTGCGCGAAGATCTCGGAGCGGAGGTCCCGGACCAGCCCCTCCTGGACCGCCACCTGCAATTGCGTGGTGCTGTAGGTCATCAGGTTCCGGAGCACCAGGCCCAGCACCAGCACGCCGAGGAGGCGGGCGACCGCCACGTTGGTGGGCACCCCGGCGATGAGCGGGTCGAGCAGCCACTCGGTGAACCGGGTCAGTGCCTGGGACCCCGAGGCCCCGAACTGACCGGTAGTACCGAAGAGGAGGCGCAGCAGCGGGATGAGGACCACGATCGTCGTGCCGTCGAGGAGCGACGCCAGCACCGACGTGATCATCGACAGGATGAACTGGGCTCGGTAGGGCTTCACCTGCCTGAGCAGGCGGAGTTCAGTCCGCACGCCTACGACCGCCGCGGGGTCAGCAGCGTGATCGGCAGGACGACCTCTTCGGGCGACACGCCGCCGTGCAGGAAGGCGCCGCGGTACCGCGCCTGGTACTCCCGGAGCTTGGTCGGATAGACGAAGAACCGGTCGCCGGTGGCGAGGAGGAGCCGGGTGCCCGGCGTCCGCGCCGGCAGCCCGAACCGCTCGAGGTCGTTGACCACCAGCGCGGCGGCGTCATCCTCGGCGCGGAGGTCCTCGCCGAACTTGTAGCGGAGGTGGCTGGTCGTGTCGCGCCGGGCGAAGACGGTGGCCGGCGTGTGGCAGTGGATGGAGCCGTGATCGGTGGTCAGCAGCACCGGCACGTTGCGCCGCTCCGCCTCGCGCAGCGCGTCCCACAGCGGGGAACGCTCGAACCAGGTGCGGGTGAGGTTGCGGAGCGCCTGCGTGTCGCGGGCCACCTCGAAGAGGGTCGAGTTCTCGGTGCGGCCGTGGGTGAGCTGGTCGATGAAGTTGAAGACCAGCGCCGTCACCCCGTCCTGCGAGAGGTGCGCCGGCAGGCGGCGGAGGAGCCCCTCGCCGTCGGCGGCGGTGAAGACCTTCTCGTAGCGGACCGGCACCGCGCGGCCAGTGAGCTGGAGGAGGTGCTCCTCCAGCAGCTCCGCCTCGTGCGCATTGAGCCCCGCCTCCTCCTCCGTCTTCCACCATTCCGGATGCCGCGCGGCGAGCTCGTTCGGGAAGAGCCCGCTGAAGATGGCGTTCCGGGCGTAGGGGGTGGCCGTGGGCAGGATGGAGAAGTAGTGCGCCGTCTCGATGTCGAACCGCGTGGCCACCAGCGGGCGGATCATGGCCCACTGGTCGAGCCGGAGGCAGTCCACCACCACGAGCAGCGCCTTGCCGTGGGCGTCGAGGGTGGGGCGCACGAACTCCGCGATGATGTCCACCGACAGGGCGGGACGGTCCTCCTCGGACCCGTCGAGCCAGGCGCCGTAGTGCTTGCCGAGGAACTTGGCGAAGTCGGCGCGCAGGGAGTCCTGCAGCGTCCGGAGTGCGTCCTGCAGCCCCGGTTCGTCGGCGCGGCCGAGCTTGACCTCCCACTCGGCGAGCTCGACGATCAGCTCGATCCATTCCCGCCACGCCATCCCCTCGCCGCGCCGGGTGTCGAGTTCCCGGAACCGCGTGGCGAAGTCGCGGGAGAGCCGCTGCTGCCGGATCCGGTCCCCCTCGAGGAGCCGGGTGACCACCGAGAGGATCTGCCGCGGGTTGACGGGCTTGATGAGGTAGTCGCTGATCTCGGCGCCGATGGCGTCCTTGAGCGTGTCCTGCTCCTCGCTCTTGGTCACCATCACCACCGGCATCGATTGATCCACCGCGCGGATGGCCTGGAAGATCTCGAGGCCGCGACGGCCCGGCATCTGTTCGTCGAGGAGGACCACACCGTAGGGCTGGCGCTGCAGCATGACGAGGGCGTCGTCGCCATGGGGCGACTTGTCCACCGCAAACCCGTGTTCTTCGAGAAAGAGAATATGCGACGTGAGGCTCTCAACCTCATCGTCCACCCACAGGATGCTCTTCGGTCGTGGCATGCACCAAACCTAATCGCCGCTCGCGGCGCGGCACAACGCGCTGGCGGCCTCCGGCGGCGGGGCCTACATTCCCGCCGTGCCTCACACCGGTCCCGCCACCGCGCCGCGCATCCTCCTGGTGCGCTTCAGTTCCATCGGCGACATCCTCCTGACGACGCCGCTGATCCGCGCCCTCCGGACGCGCCACCCTGGCGCCCGGATCGACGTGCTCACCAAGGCGCGTTTCGTCCCGCTGCTCGCCGACAATCCCCACCTGGATGCGGTCCTGGCCCTCGCCGACGGGGAATCGATACCGGCCATGGCGGCCCGCCTCCGGCCGGCGGACTACACCCACCGCCTCGACCTGCACGGGAGCCTGCGGAGCCGCCAGCTGCGGCTCCTCCTCCCCGGCCGGTGGCGCGGCTACCGCAAGCATCGGGCGGCACGGGCCATCCTGGTCCTGGCCCACCGGAACCTCTACCCGTCGGGGATCCCACCGGTGCCGGAACGGTACTTCGAGGCGGCCGCGGGACTCGACGTCCGGCCCGATGGCGGGCCGCCGGAGTTCGCCCTCGCCGCCGCGGCGTTCGCGGAGGCGGATGCCTTTCTCTTCGCCAGCGGCCTTGATCCTGAACGGGACCTCGTGGCCCTCGCGCCGGGTGCGGCCCACATGACCAAGCGGTGGCCGGTGGAGCACTGGACGGCGCTGGCGGCCACGCTGGCGGGCCGGGGCCGGCAGATTGTCGTGGTCGGCGGCCCCGACGACGTCCCGGCCGCAAATGCGGTGGCCGCCGCTGACCTTGCATCTTCTTCCACGTGCGTGTGGGCATGAACCAATTGAACATCTCGTGGCCGCGGATGCCGAGCGGGTGTTCAAGGCTTTGGGAGGGGCCGGCGCCGTAACCGTCGAGCGAGACGGAGAAGCAGAGGACGCGGAGTTTGGACATATGGGGCTCCGGATG
>DAOLIZ010000093.1:0-10410 GCA_035328285.1 Gemmatimonadales bacterium | reverse complement strand
TCGCGCGCCTCGGCCCGGTCGGCGGCGGCCCGCGCGACACCGGCGGCCGCGCGATTCAGCTCCCGCGCAATCGGCGAAAGCGCGTAGTCGGCCAGCGCGACAGCGGTCGCATTGAAGGAGTTGGTCTCGATCAGGTCGGCGCCGGCCTCGAGATAGGCGTCGTGGATGCCGCCGATGATGTCCGGTCGGGTCAGGCAGAGCAGGTCGTTGCAGCCGCGCAGGTCGCTCGGGTGGGTCGCGAACCGGTCGCCGCGGAAGTCGGCTTCGCCGAGGTCGTGCTGCTGGATCATCGTGCCCATGGCGCCGTCGAGCACGAGGATCCGCTCGCTCAGCAGGCGCTCGAGCGCGGCCAGGCGGCGGGGGCGGGTGGGGAAAGCGGGACCAGGGAAGGGCATGACGCAGGGCTCCAACAACGACGCCCGGAACCAAAACGGCTCCAGGCGAGCGTTTTAGCAGGTTGTTTAACGTGGCCGCAATATGCGCAAATCACCACGAATCAGTTTGTGCGACACCTGAATTCTACCCACCATCTTCTCGATGGCAAGGGCGGGGTTACTGTGGCGGCAGCCCCATCGCCTCCGCGGCGGCCGCGCGTCCGACGCCACGGACGTGGACGGTCTTCTGTCGCCCGGCGTGGCCGGCCGTGATCTCCACCGCCCGTGGCGGCACCCCGAGCGTTGCGGCGAGAAAGAGGATCAGTGCCTCGTTGGCCGCGCCGTCCACCGGGGGAGCGGAGAGCCGGATCCGGATGCTGTCGCTATGGAGCCCGGCCACTTCGGTGCGGGAAGCGCGCGGCTGGATTCGGAGGCGGAGCCGGACCCCGTCGCCCGTGCCCTCCACCGGATTCATCGCACCAGCCCGAGCAGCAGCGACCGCAGGAGGACGAGCGCGAGCCAGGCCACGAGCGGACTGAAGTCGATCATGCCCATGGGGGGCAGGACTCTCCGGATGGGGGCGACCAGCCATTCGGTGAGCAGGATGACCGGCCGGAAGTGCCGATGGTACGCCCCGATGCCAAACCACGATGCGACGACCCGGATGATCAGCGCGCCAATCAACAGGGCAAAGACCCCGTTGATCAGGAACGCGGCCATGCCGCCCGCGCCGGCCCCGGCCGCCAGGCGGGCGCGGAACCAGAATCCGATCATCCAGTCAGTGAGCGAGATCAGCAGCAGGCCGCCGAGCACGGTGAACCCGAACAGCCAGAGCGGCGCATCCTGGGGGTTGCGTCCGGCGCGCGCGAGCCGGCTCTCGAGCGGGCGGAGGACGGGATCGGCCACCCGGCGCACCAGCCGGGGCCAGGGCCCGAATGGCGCCAGGTGCCGCGCGCGCACCAGCCAGAAGGTGAGCGCCACCACGGCCGCATAGCTGAGCGCCGCCATACTGAGCCCGCGGGCGAGGAGCGCGAGGAGGGTTGGGATGCTCATGCGGGCCTCATCGGCCGCTGGCGCGCTGCACCTTGTAGGGGGAGCTCCGTCCGTCGGCGCTGGTGCAGGTCACCGTGAACCGGCCGTCGTTGAGCGCCGATTCCTCGAGGAGATCGGTCGTGCCGCGACAGCTCGTCAGCTGGTGACCGAGCGGATTGCGGAACATGGCGAAAGCCATCGGTGGCTTGGCGCGGGTGTCGATCTGCCGGGCGATCTTGGGGGTGAGGCTGTCGATGCCGGCCGTCCGCAGGGACGTCGGGTACTTCCGCTGGTTGGCGGCGGCGTAGGCGGCGAGCCGGTCGACCAGCAGGAACACGTCGCGGCCGAGGAGCGTGGCCTCCTCCTGGGCGACATCGCCCGCGGGCGGGGCCGGGCGAGACGCCGGGTTGCCTTGTGGTGGTGCCTTGTCCTTCCCGCAGGCGCCGGCCAGGGCGCACAGCAGCGAGAGGGCGACGGCGCGGGTGGTCCCGCTACTCCATGGCAAATTCACGGTTGAATACCACCTCGAACGTGAAGGTCTTGGCCCGGCTGCGGGTCTCGATCAGGTCAGCGATGCGTCGGAGCCGGTCGGGCACGGCCATGATGCGTTCCTGCGCCTTCCGGCCCATCTCGTTCAACCCCTCGAGCTTTTCGATCTTCCAGTAGGCGATCTGTTCCTGGACAATCTTGAGGTAGTCGCGCGGCCCGTAGATGCCGGCGCGCCGGATCACCTCGGCGAAGTCGCGGAAGCCGGGGATGGTGAGCCCCGGCATGTCGATACCGGGCAGGATGTGCGACGCCGACTCCAGGCCGCGGTTCGGGTCGCGCTTGAGCACCTCGGCGAACACCGACCGGTAGAAGGTGAAGTGCCGGGCCTCCTCCATCGCGACCTTCTCGAGCACCTCGCCGAGTTGCGGGTCGTATTCCGCCACGATCTTACCCGTCTCGGCGTGCGAGCGCTGGGTGGCCCGCTCCTGGACTGACGTGTAGACGAACACCCGATAGGGGTCCTTGTCCCAGTCAGGGTTGAAGCCGGCCCGCATGTACTCGAACTGGATTTCCTCCAGCTTCCGCTGGTCGAGGAGGCCGGTGTCGCGAACGTAGTCGTGGAGGACCTGACCATGGCGGTCCTCTTCGGCGGTCCAGAGGTTGAGCCAGTCCCGCCAGTGGCTGTCCTCGCCGGCGTGCGCCGCGAAGACCCGGTGAAAGTGAGGGAGGCCTTCTTCGGTCAGGAGATTGAGGGCCACGGCCGCCCGGGCCGGCACCGGAATCCCGTCGGCGCGCCGCCGGGCGCGCGTGCGGTGTTCGTCGACGGACTCGTCGGGGCCGGGGCCGATCAGGTCGTGCGGGAACCAGAGAGGACGCTTCGCCTCATGCGCCGCCATCAGGTCGCGCACGGTGTTCTCGAAGTCCCGCAGGACCTCGAATTTCGCGATGATGTCGCGTGCCGTGTCTCGAATCGTCATGATCCCCCCGGGGCCGCCGGCCCGGAACGAGAGAGAGTCGAGATGGCCTCGCCACCCCGACTCTCTAACCTAACGTCCTGCCAGCGCCTCCGCAGCACCCGGTCAGGACGAGGGGATCGCCTTTTCCATCAGGTACCAGACCTGGCGGCCGATGTAGCCCTCGCGGGTCATTACCCGTCGCCAGCCCATCGCCGCGAGGAACGCCTCCGATCGGAGATCGTCGGTCCAGAACTCGACCAAGTGCGCCCCGTACGTGGCAGCCCGCTCCTCGAAGGCACCGAGCAGTCGGTGTGCGTGCCCCTGGCGCCGCTCCGCCGGAGCCACCGCCACTTCCACGAGGTGGGCGACGCCCCCCTGCAGCGTATAGCGGAGGCCGCCAACCCAGTCGCCGATTTCACTGGTCAGGACGAGGTACCGGTCCTCGACGCGGCTCGTCGTCCCCTCGGCTTCGTCTTCCTCCGTCAGGAGGTCCGAAAACCAGGCGGCGAACTCTTCGTCCTGCTCCATTTCACGGATCGTGATTTCACTCATCGGTCCGGTGTCTCCCGGTGACGGACCAGGCGCCAGTGCCTGTCCATCCATAGGTGTTTGCAACTTGGGTGCCATATCGGCCTGCCCCCAATCTGCCGCGGCGGGCAAGTGCCCATCGCATAATGGTGTTACAACCGCCGGCGCCATTTCGTTCCCGGCCCGCGGCGTCCCCCTGAAGGGACGCCCGGGGCGCGGTGGAATTCCCTCAGGTGAGCCCGATCGCGATGGCGGCGGCCAGCGCGACGGTGGCCAGCGCGGTCAGGAGCAACACCACCGGGATGGCGAACTTCCACCACTCCTCCAGCCGGACGCCGACGGCGGCGACCATGGCCAGCAGCGCTCCATTGGTGGGGTTGACCAGGTCCATCAATCCCACGCCGAACTGGTAGGCCAGCACCGTCACCTGGCGCGAGAGTCCCAGGAGGTCCGAGAGCGGCACGAGCAGGGGCATGGTCAACACCGCCTGGCCGCTGGTGCTCGGCACCGGGATGTGCAGGAGTGCATGCGCCACCATCATCCCGAACGCGGTCAGGGTGACGGGAAGCTCGGCGACGGGGGCGAAGAGGCCGCGGACGACCGTGTCCACGATGTGGCCCTGGTTCATCACCACGTAGATGGCGCGGGCGAATCCGATGATCATGGCCGCGTACGCCATGGACTTGAAGCCGTCCACGTAGGCTTCGGCAGTCCCCTCGAGGCCCAGCTTGCCGACGAGGCCCACGATGATACCCATCGCGAAGAAGAGCGCCGACATCTGATCGAAGTCCCACTCCCAGCGCAGCACCCCCACCACGAAGAGCGCGAAGGCGCCGAGGATGAGCGCCAGGATGGTGTGCATCCGCCACCCGCTGGCCCCCGCCGCGGCCTCCTGTCCCGTGGAGGCGACCGCCGCGGTCTGGGTGCGCGCCGCGTAGCGCATCGTGTACCAGATATAGATGGCGAGCGCGTGGATCAGGAAGACGATGCGGAAGGCCGAGGCGCTGAGGAGGGGCAGGCCGGCCACCTTCTGCGCAATGCCGACCATGAACGGGTCGATGGGGCTGAAGGCGGCCCCGACGACGGCGGCGCCGATGCTCATGGCCACGGCGGTGACCCGGTTGAAGCCGAGGCGCGCCACGAGGAGGAGGAGGATCGGGGCGAAGGCGATCAGCTCTTCCTGCATCTGGATCAGGATGCCGCCCGTGGCGAAGACCAGGCAGGAAATGGGAATGACGAGGGTGTCGTGGCCGCGGAGTCGCGCCACGAGTTCATCGAGCAGGGTGCCGAAGACGCCGGTCCGTTCCACAACGGTCCAGGCGGCGCCGACCAGGAACACGAGAAAGATGACGGAGGCGGCGTCGGCCATCCCCTTCGGGATGTCGACGAGCGCGTCGGTCAGGGAGACCGGCGCGGGCGCGACGGTCCGGTAGGTGCCGGGGACCACCACCTGCCGGCCGGTGGCGGGATCTTCCTGCCGGTCGTATTGCCCGGCGGGGACCACCCAGGTCAGGGCCGCCGCCGCCAGCACGAACCCGACCAGGAGGACGAGCGGGTGCGGGAGGCGGAGCCCCGGCACGCTCACAGCGGCCTACACGACTTCGCGACGGGAATCGCCTTGCCGCAGGCGATCGATTCGTTCATGCCGGCGATGATCGGGCCGCACGCGGTGGTCTGCGCCTGCTGCAGGGCGTCGGACTCGGACGCACCGGAAGCGGTCGCGGTGTTGCGCCGCCCGTTGTACTCGACGGTCACGGTGCACTCCACGTTTTGGCTGTTGAGCGTGGAGTACAGGAGCATGGCCCCGAAGCCCAGGGCGATGGCGATCGTGATGATGGTGCTGCGCTTCATGCGTTCTCCTGCGCGGGAATGGGTGGTCAGCCGGCCATCAGGGCGGGCAGGACCTTCGGCAGCGCGCCGATCACCCAGACGATGACGCCACCGACCAGCGCCTTGCTCATCGGGATCTTTCCGACCACGTGGAGACCGACCGCGATGAGGAAGGTGACCCAGAGCGTGAAGACGTCCACGCGCATCAGGGTGGCCATGAGGACTCCCGAGGTCGTGTCCGGGTCGAACATCCGCGCCACCCCCAGTTTGACCGATGCCTCTCCGGTCAGCTGCTCCTCCGGCAGGAGCAGCGCCTGGGCGCCGGAGACGAGGAGCTCGAGAATCCGCGGGAAATAGCTGTAGGTGGCGATCATCATGGCCGCCCCAACCGACACGGCGGCGCCGACCATCTTGCCGGCCACCCAGGTGGTGAGCCCCAGCAGAAGCACGATGACCGGCAGGCTGACCACAAGGCCAACCACCGCAAACTTCGCGGAGGCGGCGCGCATGCCGGCGGCCATCTCCTCGGTCATCTGCGGGTTCTTGGCCATGGCCTTCGCGATGCCGCGCGACATCTCGGCGTCCATGATCGGCTGGAACGCACCCTTCAGGCCGAACCAGATGGCGATAAACACCACGAGGAAGACGAGGAGCGGCACGATGAACCCGGCATTCTTGCGGCGCTCAAAGACTGCGGATGGCTTGAGGAAGATTTCGAGGAAGTCTTCCCAAACCGGGGTGGTCTCGGGGGCCGGTGCTGTGGGAGCGGTCATGTGGATCCTCCGGTTCGAGACACCGTTTCGGCGCGGAGCCACGCGAGGTAGTCGGTACTGCCCGCGAGGACGGCGGTGGCGATGATCTCAGGATTGTCGTAACTGTGAGCGGCGCGAAGCAATGTTTCCAGTTCGGGGTAGCGTGCGAGCGTGGTCTTCAGCAGGCAGAGCCACTCCTCCGCGTGCTGTATCCGGCCTTCCCAGTGGTAGGTGGACGCGACCGGGCCAAGCACCTGGCCACAGGCGGCCAACCGCTGTTCGACCGCGCTCCCTGCGAGCCGGTCCGCCTCCTCACGCGAGGAGGCGGCCACCGTCACCTGGAGGCAGTCGTCGGTCACGAGGCGGGCGCAGCCGCCGGAAGGCCAGGGGTCTCGCTGCCACGCCGGCCGTCGGCGATCGGATCGACGGCGGTGCGCCAGCCGCTCCGGAACTGCAGGGTGATGCGGTGGCCCAGGCTGTCGATGGTCACGTTGACCACGTCGGGCATGGTGCGGGCATAGGCGGCGCCAGCCGCGGCCTGCGCGCCGTAGTCCGCCGGCGTGTCACCCTGGTACGCGAAGCCGAATTCGCGCGCCACGGCCACGGCCTGGGCCTGCTCCCTCCCGTAGCGGGCAAACTGGTCCGGCGGGATGAGCCCCTTCTGGGACACCACCGGAGTGTAGCTGTCATAGCTGGGGCAGCCGGACAGCGTGATCGCGAGCAGGGGGAGGGCAAGGAAGCGGCGCATGTCAGGTCGTCCTGAGGTGTGGTGGACCGGTCGGGCGCCTCCGGCCGTGCCGACCGGAGGGGGATTCCACTACCTTAAATAATGCCGACCGCACTTTCCCCCAAGGGGTGGCTATTCCGATCGCTCCTGGGCATCGGCCTGCTCTGGGCGTCGGCATCCCCCCTCCTCGCCCAGGACGCGAAGCCCCCGTACCAGATTCAATGGTATCAGCCGCTTGTGGTGGCCGCGGGCGTGTCGGTGCTCTTCCTGGTGGACAATCCGGTCCGGAGTTACATGCTCGACAACCAGACCGCCACCAAGGACGACGTCGCCAGCGCCTTCAAGCATGTCGGCCAGCCGGAGGTCTGGGCCCTCGTGCCGGCCGTGATGATGGGGACGGGGCTCGTGCTCCAGAAGCCGGGGCTCACGCGCTCCGGGTTGCGGGCTGTCACCTCCGCGGTGCTGGCGGGCGGTGTGACCGCGGTCCTGAAGGTTGCATTCGGCCGGGAACGGCCCAGCTCGCCCGGGTCGGAACCGCTCGATTTCGAGCCATTCGAATTGTCCAGCGACGACGCCTCCATGCCCTCCGGCCACACCTCGGCCGCCTTCGGGTTTGCCGCCAGCCTGGCGGAGGATGTCCACCCGCTCTGGGCCAAGATTGGGCTGTACGCGGTGGCCACCGGCACCGCCTGGTCGCGGGTGTACAACAACCAGCACTGGACCAGCGACGTCGTTGCCGGGGCCATCGTGGGCATCACCTCCGCCAAGCTGGTGAGCGGGAAGTGGCAGGTGTGGGGCATCCGCCCCCCGTCCGTCTTCACCAACGGCCACCAGGTTACGGTCAGCTGGCAGGGCACCTTCTAGGAGTTTTCCCCCATGCGCGCACTGCTCTCCACACGATTCCTCGTGGCTGGCGCCCTCCTGCTCCCCGGACTGCCGGCCATGGCGCGGGCGCAGGACGCCCCGCTCAAGGGGGAACTGGTGGTATTCAACGCCGGCAGCCTGGGGCTGCCGTTCCGCAACCTGCTCAAGGCGTTCAAGCAGGCGAATCCCGAGGTCCGGACATCGCAGGAGTCGGCAGGAAGCCTGGAGTCCGCCAGGAAGGTCACCGAGCTTGGCAAGACGCCGGACATCCTGGCCGTGGCCGATTACGCGATCATCCCCAAGCTGCTGATCCCGGACCACGCCGACTGGTACGCCACCTTCGCCACCAATTCCCTGGTACTCGCCTTTCGGAACGAGTCGCAGGGGGCGCTCGACATCGACATCCAGAACTGGTACCGGGTGCTGCTCCGTCCGGGGATCCGCACGGGCCGGTCGGACCCGGCGCTCGACCCGGCCGGGTACCGCACGGTCATGGTCTGGCAGCTTGCGGAGCGCTACTACCGGCAACCGACGCTGGCGCGATTGCTCCAGAACGCCAGCCCGCCTCGCTACATGCGGCCCAAGGAGTCCGACCTCACGGCGCTCCTGCAGCTCGGTGAGCTCGATTACATCTGGACCTACGCCTCGATCGCACGGACGAGCGGATTCAGGTGGGTGGACCTGCCTCCGCAGATCAACCTGAGCGACCCGTCGCAGGCCGCCACCTATGCCCAGGCGCGGGTCGTGCTTCCCGGCGCGAATCGCTCGGAGCGGGACAGCGTCGAGTTTCGCGGCGAGCCGATCGTCTATGCCTTCACCATCCCGCGCGGTGCACCCCATCCCGAGATCGCCGAGGCGTTCGTGCGGTTCCTGTTTTCGCAGGATGGACAGCGGATCCTGGCCGACGCGGGGCTGCAACCGGCGGTGCCGCCCTCGCTCGGCGGACCGGGCCAGCCGCCGTTATCTTTGCAGGGACTTTTTCCCCATGAGTGAACCGACATGAGCGCCTATCGCACCCCCGCCCCCCGCAACGAACCGGTCCTCAACTACGCCCCGGGCTCGCCCGAACGAGCGGCGCTGAAGGCGGCCCTGGCCAGGATGTCAGGGGAGACGATCGAGATCCCGGTCGTGATCGGCGGGCAGGAGTTCCGTACCGGCCGCACCATCGACGTGGTCTCCCCGCACGAGCATGGGCGGGTCCTCGCCAAGGCGCACCTGGCGGACCCGGCGCTGATCACCAAGGCGATCGACACCGCGACGGCGGCCCAGCGCGAGTGGGCCGCGATGCCGTTCACCGACCGGGCGGCGGTGTTCCTCAAGGCGGCGGACCTGCTGGCCGGCCCGTGGCGCCAGGTCGTCAACGCCGCCACGATGCTGGGCCAGAGCAAGACGGCGTTCCAGGCCGAGATCGACAGCGCCTGCGAGTTGATCGATTTCCTCCGATTCAACGTCCACTTCGCCGAGCGCCTGTACGAGGAGCAGCCGATCTCCTCCCCCGGCATCTGGAACCGGATGGACCACCGCCCGCTCGAGGGGTTCATCTACGCGATCACGCCGTTCAACTTCACGGCCATCGGCGGCAACCTGCCCACGACACCGGCCATTCTGGGCAACGTGGTGCTCTGGAAGCCGGCGTCAGCGGCGCTGCTGAGCAACTGGTACGTGTACAAGCTGCTCGAGGCGGCGGGGCTTCCGCCTGGCGTGATCAACTTCGTGCCCGGGAGCGCGGCACAGGTATCGGACCTCTTGCTCGCCGACCGGCGGCTGGCCGGCATCCATTTCACCGGTTCGACGGAGGTCTTCCAGACGCTCTGGCGCACGGTGGGCACCAACCTGCCCAGCTACGCCTCCTATCCCCGGCTGGTCGGCGAAACGGGCGGAAAGGACTTCATCGTGGCGCACCAGAGCGCCGACGTCGACGCCCTGGCCGTGGCGATGGTGCGGGGGGCGTTCGAGTACCAGGGGCAAAAGTGCAGCGCCGCCTCGCGGGCCTACGTGCCGGACAATCTCTGGCCGGCGGTGCGTGAGCGGGTGGTGGCGATGATGGCCGACATCACGATGGGAGACGTCTCGGATTTCCGGAACTTCGTGGGTGCCGTCATCGACAAGAAGGCATACGCCAGCATTTCGGAATACATCACGACGGCCCGCAAGGCCAAGGGGGTCGAGGTCGTGGCCGGCGGAGGATGCGATGACTCGGTCGGCTACTTCATCGAGCCGACCCTCCTGAAGGCCGAGGACCCGAAGTACCGCACGATGTGCGAGGAGATTTTCGGTCCGGTGCTGACGCTGCACGTCTATCCTGCGGCGAAGTGGGAGGAGACGCTGGCGCTGGTGGACAGCACGAGTCCGTACGCGCTGACCGGCTCGGTGTTCGCGCGGGACCGCCGGGTACTCGCCGGCGCCTCCGAGGCCCTGCGGAACGCCGCCGGAAACTTCTACCTGAACGACAAGCCGACCGGCGCAGTCGTGGGACAGCAGCCGTTCGGCGGCGCGCGGGCCAGCGGCACCAACGACAAGGCGGGTTCGATCCTGAACCTGATGCGCTGGATTTCACCGCGCACGATCAAGGAGACATTCGTTCCCCCGTTGGATTATCGCTATCCGTTCATGAATGAGGAGTAGGGGGAAGGCAGGGCCGGGGGGCCGCTGGGCAGGGAGGCGGTCGGGGGTAGGGGCGCAGAGCTGTGCGCTCCTACCCCTTGTCCTATTGCCGTGTTTGCCGGCGCCCACGGCCGCCCAGGCGCCGGCCTACACGGTGGCGACGCTCGGCTGTGCGCGCTTCATGGAGTCGACGCGCGGGGAGCTCGAGTCGGCGTTCGGATCGGTGGGTCGCACCGAAACCCTCGGACGCGACG
>DAOLIZ010000092.1:0-10545 GCA_035328285.1 Gemmatimonadales bacterium | reverse complement strand
CCTCCTGGCGTATAGTTAGGGACACCCATCGGAGCCTGACTCGTGCTGATCCGCCGCGGCGGGGACATCCCCGCGTCCGCCATCACCCCGGAATCGACGTACCTGAACCGGCGCGCCTTCGTTGCCGCCGCCGGGGGCGTGGCTCTCGGAGCCCTTCTCCCGCCGCGCCTGCGGGCGCTGGCGGGCCCGGACGACCTCAAGCCCACGTCCTACAAGATCATCACCACCTACAACAACTACTACGAGTTCGGCACCAGCAAGGAATCGCCGTCCGAGCTGGCCGGGAGCCTGCGGGTCTCGCCCTGGACCGTGGAGGTGTCGGGGGAGGCGAGGCGCACCGGGCGGTTCGACTACGACGACCTGATCCGAACGATTCCCACGCAGGAACGCGTCTATCGCCACCGCTGTGTGGAGGGGTGGTCGATGGTGGTGCCCTGGCTGGGGTTCCCGCTCAACGAGCTCATCAAGAAGCTGGAACCGACCAGCAAGGCGAAGTTCGTCTCCTTCACCACCCTCGAGGACCCGGCCCAGATGCCGGGTCAGCGGAGCGGCATCCTCCCCTGGCCCTATGTCGAGGGGCTGCGGATGGATGAGGCGATGCACCCCCTGACCATTCTCGCGACCGGGTTGTACGGGAAGCCGCTCCCCAACCAGAACGGCGCGCCGCTCCGGCTGGTGGTGCCCTGGAAGTACGGGTTCAAGGGGGGGAAGGCGATTGTCCGGATCACCTTCATGGAGACCCAGCCGATGACCACCTGGAACATGGCGGTCCCGAACGAGTACGGCTTCTACGCCAACGTCAACCCCCAGGTGGATCACCCGCGGTGGAGCCAGGCCCGCGAACGGCCGGTCGGCGAGTTCTTCAAGAAGGACACGCTGATGTTCAACGGCTACGGCGACCAGGTGGCCAGCCTGTATGCCGGCATGAATCTCCGCACCAACTACTGACCCGCGCATGACGCGGGCGCAGGTCATCCAGTGGGTGGTCAAGCCGCTGGTGTGGGCCGTCGGCCTGAGCATTCCCGCCTGGCTGACGTGGGGGGCGTTTCACGACGCCCTCGGCAGCGATCCGGTCCTCACCATGCAGGAGTGGACCGGGAAAGGGGCGCTGGTCGGCCTGCTCCTGACGCTGTCGGTCACTCCCCTGCGGCGGCTCACGAAGTGGAACGAGGTGATCCGCCTCCGGCGGCTCTTCGGCACCTTCGCCTTCTTCCTCGCGACGCTGCACTTCCTGACCTATCTCGTCTTCGACCAGTCCCTCTCCCTGACCATGATCCGGGACGACGTCATCGAGCATCCCTGGGTCACAGCGGGGTTCACGGCGTGGCTCCTGATGCTTCCGCTGGCGCTCACCTCGACGCGGGGCATGGTGCGGCGGCTCGGCGGGAGGCGCTGGCAGCGGCTGCATCAGCTGGTCTACCTGGCGGCGGCGGGGGGTGTCTTCCACTTCCTCTGGCTGGTCAAGAAGGACACCACCACGCCCGATCGGTTCGGCGCGGTCCTCGTCCTGCTCCTGCTGCTGCGCCTCCCGTTCTGGAAGCGGCGCGCTTGATTCGATCCCGGGCTTCGGCTACTATTTGCACTCGATGCCCTCACGTTCCCCTTTGCTCGATGAACGAGCCATCGCACGCACCCTGGCGCGCATGGCCGTTGAAATCGTCGAGCGATGCGCCGGAACGGAGGGCCTTTTGCTGGTCGGGATCCAGCGCCGGGGGGTGGAGCTGGCCGAGCGGATCGGCCGGGTGATCGGCGCCGCCGAAGGGGTCGAGGTGCCCATCGGCAAGCTGGACATCACGCTCTATCGCGACGACCTGCAGACGGTCGGCGTCGGGCCGGTGGTGGGGGAGACCAAGCTCCCCGGCTCGCTCGACGGGCGGACGGTGGTAATCGTGGACGACGTGCTCCACACCGGCCGGACCATCCGCGCCGCGCTGGACGAGCTGGCCGACTTCGGCCGCCCCCAGCGCATCCTCCTCTGTGTCCTGGTCGACCGGGGCGGCCGGGAGCTCCCCATCCAGCCCGACATCGCCGGCCAGACCGTCCGCGTGCGGCCCGGGGAGCGAGTGGATGTCTTCGTCTCGGAACTGGATGGTCGCGACGCCGTGGAGCTGGCCCGTGTCGGTTGACGCCGCCGCGCTCGCGCTCGGGAAGGACCTGATTGGGCTCGAGACGCTGAGCGCGGACCAGCTCCGGTTCATCCTCGACACCGCGGAGCCGTTCAAGGAAGTCAGCGAGCGGGCCATCAAGAAGGTGCCGGCCCTCCGCGGCAAGACCATCGTCAACCTCTTCTTCGAAGCCTCCACCCGCACCCGCATCTCCTTCGAATTCGCCGAGAAGCGTCTCTCGGCCGACACCGTGAACGTGGCGTCGGCGGGCTCCTCGGTCTCCAAGGGCGAGACGCTGGTGGACACCGCCCGAAACCTCGAGGCGATGCGGATCGACATGGTGGTCATCCGCCACGGGTCCTCCGGCGCCGCGAAGTTCCTCGGCGACCGGATCGCGTCGAACGTGATCAACGCCGGCGACGGCAAGCACGAGCACCCTACGCAGGCCCTCCTGGACCTGCTCACCCTGCGCGACAAGTTCGGCCGCATCGAGGGGCTCAAGGTCGCCATCTGCGGCGACATCCTTCACAGCCGCGTGGCGCGCAGCAACATCTGGGGCCTCACCAAGCTGGGCGCCGAGGTGGGCATCTGCGGCCCCCCCTCGCTCCTCCCGCGGGACATCGAGGCGCTCGGGGTCACCATCCTGCCGCGCATCGAGGATGCCATCGCCTGGGCCGATGCGCTGAACGTGCTCCGGCTGCAGCTGGAGCGGATGCAGGCCGGGTTCATCCCGTCGCTGCGGGAATACAACCGGGTCTTCGGCGTCACCCGCGAGCGCCTGGCGCGCGCGCCGAAGGACTTGGTCATCCTGCACCCCGGGCCGATGAACCGCGGCGTGGAGATCGACAGCGACGTGGCGGACGGGGAGCACAGCGTCATCCTGCCGCAGGTCACCAACGGCGTGGCGGTGCGGATGGCGGTCCTGTACCTGCTGGCCGGCGGCACCGGCGCGGTGGCCGCCGCGGCACGAGGGGAAGCGGCGTGACGACGATCCTGATCCGTGGTGGCCGTGTCATCGACCCGTCCCGCGGCACGGACGGGGTGGCGGACCTGCTGGTGGAAGACGGCAAGGTCGGCGCCGTCGGGCGCGGGGTGGAGGCGCCGCCGGGCGCCCAGATCATCGATGCGTCGGGCAAAGTGGTGGCCCCGGGTCTGATCGACCTGCACGTCCACCTCCGCGAGCCGGGCCAGGAGGATCTCGAGACCGTCGCCTCGGGGGCGATGGCGGCGGCGGCTGGCGGCTTCACCGCCGTCTGCGCCATGCCCAACACCGATCCGGTCACAGACAACCAGGCTGCCGTCGGGTTCATCGTCAGCCAGGCGCAGCGCGCCGGCAAGGCACGGGTGTACCCGATCGGGGCGGTGACCCTGGGGCAACGCGGCGAGCAGATGGCGGAATTCGGCGAACTCGTCGGTGCCGGCGCCGTGGCGGTCAGCGACGACGGAAAGCCGGTCGCGTCCAGCCACATGATGCGGACCGCACTGGAATACGCGCGCACCTTCGGCATCCCGGTCGCCAATCACTGCGAAGAGATGAGCCTGGCGCTGGGTGGCGCCATGCACGAGGGACTGGTCAGCACCCGGCTCGGCCTCAAGGGGATTCCCGCGGCGGCCGAGGAGATCATGGTGGCGCGGGACATCATCCTGGCGGAACTGACCGGCGGGCATGTCCATCTCTGCCACATGTCCACCCGCGGCTCGGTCGAGCTCATCCGCCGGGGGAAGGAGAAGGGGATCCGGGTCACCGCCGAGGCGACGCCGCACCACTTCTCCCTGACCCACGAGCGGTGCAGCGGGTACGACACCAACGCCAAGATGAACCCGCCGCTGCGGGAGGCGGCGGACGTCGAGGCGATCCGGCAGGGGCTGAAGGACGGCACGATCGACGTCATCGCGAGCGATCACGCGCCACACCACTACGACGCCAAGGAACGGGAGTTCGACCACGCCCCGAACGGCATCATCGGGCTGGAAACGGCGCTCGGGGTGGCGATTCGCGACCTGGTCGAGTCCGGGGTGCTCACCCTGCCGGAGCTGATCGACCGCATGAGCACGCAGGCGGCCCGGATCTTCCACTTGCCAGGCGGGACGCTGGCGGTCGGTGCGCCGGCGGACGTGGTGGTGTTCGATCCGGCGGAGCGGTGGGTGGTGCGCCCGGAACAGTTCTATTCCAAGAGCCGGAACACCCCGTACGCCGGCACGGAGCTCGTCGGGCGGACCCACCAGACGGTGGTGCGGGGCCGGGTGGTCTACGATATCGGGGCCCGCTAGCCCGACTGGGACGAGTCCCGGGGTTCCCACCGCCCAGCACCACGTTACATTTGGCAAGAGCGCCCCGGTGCGCGCATGCCGACCGCCCGCCGTGCCGCCAGCCGTGCTGGCGTCCGCCGTCACGAGAGGGAAGTCCGACCATGGCGAAATCGACCCCCAAACCCGACAACCCGATCGACGCCCTGCTGGAAGAGCGGGCGCGGTTCCAGACGTGGCTGACGCGTCTCGACGCCGCCGGATCCGACGCGCCCGCGGCGGTGCGCGACAAGATTCGCGGGGACTACCAGCAGCGGCTCGACCAGGTCATCGAGGAGCTCCGGAGTCACGCGGCGTCGGTCGCGGAGCAGCTGGCCACCCTGCGCGTGCGCGAGGACGACCTGGCGACCCAGGAGGCCGCGGCTGAGGAGACGCTGGCAGAGGCGGAGTTGCGCCACGCGGTCGGCGAGTACGAGGAATCGGAGTGGGAACGGGTGCGGGGCGGGAGCGAGCGGGTGCTGATCGACGTGCGGGAGGAGCTGGCGCGGGTCAGCGACGAGATCACCCGGCTCGGCGAGGTCCAGGCGCTCATCGCGGCGGAGCCGGAGGAGCCCGAGGCCCCGGCACCGGCCCCCGAGCCGGAACCCGTGGTCGAGGCGGCGGCCGAGGAGCCCGATGGCTCGGACGACTGGGAGCCGGACATTCCACTGGCCGAGGCACCGGCGCCGGTGATTCCCAGCGCCCCCAGGTTCACGCCGCGCACCAGCGGCCGGACCTCGGAGCCGGCCCCGCCGCGGACCATACCGTTTCCGCAGCGGACCGAGCCGTCGCCGGATGACCTGGCCTTCCTCAAGTCGATGGCCGATGAGCAGCCGGTGTCGAAGCGGGGCAGCGGGTCGACGCCGCGGGTGAGCGGCTCCGGCGCGCCGCCGGCCGAGGAGGCGCCGAAGCCAGGGGCCGGCCTGGAGCGGCCGAGCCAGGCCGCCACGCCGAAGACGCTGAAGTGCGGGGAGTGCGGCACGCTCAACCGCCCCACGGAGTGGTACTGCGAGCGCTGCGGCGCGGAGCTGGCCGCGCTCTGAGCCGGCCGGTCAACCGCACGCAAACGGGGCCCGGCAAGTTGCCGGGCCCCGTGTCGTTGTGGCGGTGCGGTGAGGGCTACGCCTTGGCGTTGATCGCCTTGGCGAGGCGGCTCTTCTGACGCGCCGCGGTGCGCGGATGCACCAGATTCTTCCGCCCCGCGCGATCGAGCAGGCTCGCGGCCTCGGCGAGCGCCTTGGTGGCCTCCGCCTTGGTGGCGGCGGTACGAACGGTCTTGACGGCCGTGCGCAGCTTGCTCCGCTGGGCCTTGTTGCGGGCCGTGCGAACCTTCGTCTGGCGCATGCGCTTCTTGGCGGACTTGATGCGGGGCACAGCGGACCTCTCGGAATCGGTACGGCGGGAGGGCCCATCCCCCCCATCATGAGCAAGCGGGAATACTAGCCGGACACCCCCGCAACGTCAAGCGGCACGGTGCTTTGACTTGCTTCACGCCGGGGTGTATTGTTCCGCGCGCCATCAGTGGCGCCACACCCGGTCCACCCCACCCTCGATCCGGACGACGGTTGGAACAGCCTGCCGCCCTCACCTTGCCTGAACCGCCCACTGCGGCGTTGGGAGCCTCGCCGGCCTTCGTGGTCGAACTCGAGGCCTTTTCGGGTCCGCTCGACCTCTTGCTGCACCTGCTGCGGGAGGAAGAGCTCGAGATCTCGGACATCCCGATCGCGCGGATCGCGGACCAGTTCCTCCACGTCATCCACGACCTCGGGCTGAACCAGGCGGCGGACTACCTGGAGATGGCGGGGCGCCTCCTCCGGCTGAAGGCGCAGATGCTCCTCCCCCGCCGGAGCGAGGAGGACGGCTGGGAGGATCCCCGCGCCGAGCTGGTCCGCCGCCTTCTCGAGTACCAGCAGATCCGCGAGGTGGCGCTCTGGCTCGGTCGCGCGGCGGAACGCCGCGCCGACCAGTACGCGCGGGGCTTCCTCCCCGCGCCCCCCGCGCTGCCGCCTCCGCCGCTCCAGGTCGATCTGGTGGAGTTGCTCGAGGCCGTCCAGCGAGTCATCGAGGGCATTCCGACTCCGGTCCTCCATCGCGTGGTGGCCCGCCCGCTCGACGTCGAGGGGGCCACCCGGCGGCTGACCGCGCTGCTCGAGGACCGGGAGGAGTTCGGCTGGCGTGAAGCGCTCGGGCCGACGCCGACCATTACCGACGTGCTGTCCACCCTCCTCGCGCTGCTGGAACTGGCGCGCCGGGGGACTGTCTCCCTGACCCAGGCGGCTCCGTTTGCGCCTATGGTGATTCGCCGTGACGCCTCTCGCCCAGTTGATTGAAGCGGCCCTCTTCGCCGCCGCCCGCCCGCTCACGGCGGAGGAACTCACCGTCCTCGACGCCGACGCGTCGCTGGCCGATGTGCGGACCGCGCTCGAGCAGCTGCGGGAAGTCTACGACTTCAACCAGCACGCCATCGAGCTCGTCGAGATGGCCGGGGGCTTCCAGCTCCTGACCCGGCCCGCCTTCGCGCAGGCCCTCGAGCGGGCCCAGTTCACCGTCCGCGCCTCGAAGCTCACCTCGGCGGCGCTGGAGACGCTCAGCATCATCGCCTACCGGCAGCCGGTGGGGCGCAGCGAGATCGAGGAAATCCGCGGCGTGTCGGCCGGCGGCGTCCTGCGCTCGCTCCAGGAACGCGGCCTCATCGAGGTGGTGGGCCGAAGCGAGGCCCTCGGCCGCCCCCTGCTCTACGGCACCTCGCCGATGTTCCTCGAACTCCTCGGCCTGAAGGACCTCTCGGACCTCCCGCGTGCGGAAGAGCTGAGCATCGCCATCCAGCCGCCGCGGCCGCTGACGCCCGACGAAGACGCCGCCGCCGCCTACGTGCCGGCCGAATCGTGAGCGAAATGCGGCTGCAGCGCGCGCTCGCACGCGCCGGGATCGCCTCCCGGCGGGCGGCGGAGGAACTAATCCGTGCCGGCCGCGTACGGGTGGACGGGAAGGTCGCCGAGCTCGGCAGCAAGGTCGATCCCGACCGGCAGAAGATCACGGTCGGCGGCAAGGCCGTGAAGGTGGTGTCCCGGCGCTGGCTCGCGTTCCACAAGCCGCTCGGCGTGGTCACCACCGCCAGCGACGAGCAGGGCCGGCGCAATGTGCTCGAGTTCATCAACGACCCCGCCGGCCTTACCTACGTCGGCCGGCTGGACGTCATGACGACCGGCCTCTTGCTGCTCACGACCGACGGCGAGGCCGTCCACCGGCTCACCCATCCCAAGTACCGGGTTCCGCGGCGCTACACGGCGCTGGTCCACGGCCGCCCTGCTGCCGAACTCGAGAAGCTGGTGCGCGAGCGGGTCATGGTGGAGGGGCGGCCGGTGGTGGCGGAGGACGTCCGGGTGCGGCCCGGGAAGGAAGGGCGCTGCATCCTCGACGTGACCCTGACGGAAGGCCGGAACCGGATCGTGCGACGCTGGGCTGAGGCCATGGGCCTCAAGGTTGAACGCCTGGCCCGGCTCTCCTACGGCCCCGTGCGTCTCGGCGACCTTCCCGTCGGACGCTCACGGCCCCTCACGCCCCGCGAGGAGGCCGCGCTCTACAAGGCGATTCGGCTCGATCCGTCCGGCGACTGACGGGCATTCGCCCCGGACGCACGGACCACCCCCCGGAGGAGTACGCATGACCGCACCGCAGGCATCCACCCCCAGCGCCATCTCGGAACGCCTCCCCCTCGTCGTCAAGGAGGTGGGCCTTCGCATCGTCGGGCAGGACATGATGATCGAGCGGCTCCTCATCGGGCTGCTGACCGGCGGGCACGTGCTGCTCGAGGGGGTGCCGGGCCTCGCCAAGACGCTCGCCGTGCGCTCGCTGTCGGAGATCATCTCCGCCACCTTCTCCCGGATCCAGTTCACCCCCGACCTCCTGCCGGCCGACGTGATCGGCACCATGGTGTTCGACCAGAAGAACCAGGAGTTCCGGGTCAAGAAGGGGCCGCTCTTCGCGCAGATCATCCTGGCGGACGAAATCAACCGCGCCCCCGCCAAGGTGCAGTCGGCGCTGCTCGAGGCGATGCAGGAAAAGCAGGTCACCATCGGCGGTGCCACCTTTCACCTGACCGAGCCCTTCCTCGTCCTGGCCACGCAGAACCCGATCGAGAACGAGGGCACCTACCCGCTGCCCGAGGCGCAGCTCGACCGCTTCATGCTCAAGGTGCGGGTGGGCTACCCGACGCGCGACGAGGAACGGGAAATCCTGCTGCGGATGGCGGGCGGGGCGCCGATCCCGGTGCGGAAGCTGCTCGACCCCGCGGGCATCATGGCGGCACGCGCCGAGATCGCCAATCTGTACGCCGACCAGAAGGTGCTCGACTACCTGGTGGACGTGGTCCGCGCCACGCGGGAACCCGCGGCGGTGGGGCTGTCCGAACTCAAGCCGCTGATCGCCTTCGGCGCCTCGCCGCGCGCCTCCATCGCGCTGGCGCAGGCCGCCCGCGCCCACGCCTTCCTCCGCGGGCGCTCCTACGTGGTGCCGGAGGATGTGCGGGCGCTGGCCCCCGATGTCCTCCGGCATCGCGTGGTGCTGACCTTCGAGGCGGAGGCGGAGGACGTCGACGCCGACGTCGTCATCCAGCGCGTCCTCGCCGCCGTTCCCGTCCCATGAGGTACGGCGCCCCCACCTGGAGGCGCCTCCCGACATGACGCTGGTGTCCCAGGAAGTCCTCAAGCAGGTCAAGACGATCGAGCTTCGCACCCGCGGGCTCGTGTCGTCGCTCTTTGCCGGCGAGTACCGCTCCACCTTCCGCGGCCAGGGGATGGAGTTCGCCGAGGTCCGCGCCTACGAGATCGGCGACGACTATCGCACCATCGACTGGAACGTCTCCGCCCGCCTCGGCAGCCCCTACGTCAAGACCTTCACGGAGGAGCGGGAGCTCACCGTGCTTCTCGTGGTGGACCACTCCGGCTCCACCCGGTTCGGCGAGCCGCGCACCAAGGCGGGACTCGCTGCGGAGGTGGCGGCCGTGCTGGCGCTCGCGGCCGCCCGCCAGAGCGACCGCGTGGGCGCGCTGCTCTTTTCGGATCGGGTGGAGCAGGTGATACCGCCGCGGAAGGGCCGTCGTCACGCCCTCCGGGTCATCCGGGATCTCGTCGCCTTCGAGCCCGCCGGACGGAGCACCGACCTGTCGGCCAGCCTCACCTACGCCGTCCGGCTCCTGAACCATCGGAGCATCGTCGTGATCCTCTCCGATTTTCTTGCCCCAAACTGGGAACGACCCCTCCAGCGGCTTGCCGGGCGGCACGAAGTCGTGGCGGTCACCGTGGATGACCCGCGCGAGCGCGCCCTGCCGGCATCGGGATGGCTCGACCTGGAGGACGCGGAGTCGGGGCGCCGGGTGATGATCAATGCGGGGGACCGTGAGGTACGGGGCCGGCTGGCCAGCCTGGCGGAGCGCCGGGTCGAGGAACGGCGCCGCAGCCTCGCTGCCGCGGGAGTCGATCATGTGGCACTCATCACGGGGCAGGACTATGCGCTGCCGCTGCGGCGGGCGTTCGCGCTCCGTGCCAAGCGGTTGCACCGCTGATGACGGCGCTCTTCCTGCTCCTGGCGCTGCAGCAGGCACCGCTCCCGCAGGTCGGGGACACGATCTGGCTGGTCCGCACCATTCCGGCGCCCGTCGGCCGGGAGGCCCGCGTGGCCCCCTGGAACCCCGAAGGAGCCGTGGAGGCGCTGGGGCCGGGGATGCTGGTGCGCCGCGGGGATTCGCTGGACGTGCGCTACCCGGCGGTCGGCTGGCTGCCGGGCTCGCACACGGTCGAGGTGCCCGGCCCGGTGCTCGTGTCGCCCGACGGGACCACCGATTCGCTTCCACCGGCGACGCTCACCGTCACGATCGCGAGCGTGCTCCCGGTGCTCCCCGGTGACTCGCTGCCGCCGGCGCAGCCGGAAGCCGCCCCGATCCTTCGGCCCATCCAGACCGCGGTCCCGGTGCTCGTGCTCCTCCTGCTCGCCGTGCTCCTCCTCATTCCCGTTCATTTCTGGTGGCGCCGCCGGGGCCGCCCGGTCACGGCACCGAGCACCGGGGAGGCGCCGCTGCCCTCCGCACTCCCGCTCGAAAGCTGGATGAACGCTGGCGAGCCCCGTGCCGTGCTGGCCGCGGCCGCGGCGCGGCTGC
>DAOLIZ010000091.1:7021-10589 GCA_035328285.1 Gemmatimonadales bacterium | reverse complement strand
AGATACCCTGCGAGCGCGTTGGGCCCGTACACCGGGTCGAGCGGCCGCCGCGCGACCATGGCGAGCGCCCCCGCAGGATCCCCCAGCACTTCGTGACAACGCGCCAGCACCAGCATCGCGGCGCCCACCTGGTTCGCGTTCGCGACCCAGTTGGCCAGCGAATCGGCGTGCCGCAGGCGCGCGGGACCGTCCGGCAACTGGAGCCTGGCCGCGACAAGGCAGCCGTACGCAGCGAAGCCCAGGTCGTCCCGGTGGCGGTCCAGCGCGGCGAGGTAGGAGCGCGCCAGGGCACCATCGACCGGGCCACCCTCCCACAGCTGCCAGAACACCAGCTCCTCGCGCGAATTCGTGGTGGTGTCGGTGCCAGTCAGCACCGCGCGCCGCAGTGCTTCCACCTGGGGCCGCACCGCCGCCCCGGCGGCGTAGAAGCTCGGCGCGGAGACTGACGGCGGCATCGCGGCGGCCGCGAGGACCTGCGCCAGCCGGGAGGGCTGCCCGCGGTTGCCGGCCAGGGAGGAGGCGAGCGACAGGAGGTAGGCCGCCTCCGCGCCCGTGCTGACGCGTCGCTGCAGGATGGCCAGTGCCCGGACGGGATCCTCCATCCCGACGAAGTCGAGCTGGCCCCAGCCCACGACGCGCACCAGCGCGAAACTGCTCATCGAGTCGAATCCCGCCCTGCTTCGGCGGAGGGCCGCCGGATCACCCAGCGACACGGCGGCGCGCCACCGCACAAACTCGAGCGCGTCGCTGGGCGCCTGCCCGCGCTCCAGCAGCGGCAGGAGGTGCCGCACCAGCGTCGTGTCTCCCTCGCGCGCGGCCATCTCGATCCGGTGGAGCAGCGCCGGCACCGAGGCCGAGTCCAGCGCCAGCGCACGGTCGAAGGCGTTTCGCGCCCGATCCTGGGCGCCGGCAATGCCGACCACGTTGCCCGAGTGGAACAGCACGTCGCCAAGCCCGAACCACGTGCCCGCCCGGTCGGGCGCCCAGCGGATTGCCGCCTCCCAATCCTCCACCTGCTCCCGCACCGGGGTCAGCGACGGCCAACGGCGCCCGACGAGGGCGGTCAGGATCGCACGATCCCGGACGCCCAGCCGTTCGCGCAGCCCCCACGCCCGCTGCTTGGCGGCGCCGCGCGGATCCTCCCCGGCCCAGTCCACCGCCTCCGCATAGTCGCGCGCCGCCAGGGCAAACGCCGAGTCGAGTTCGAGCGCCCGGGCCAGCAAGGCGATGGCGTCCACCACGCGCCCGCTGCGCATCGCCTCCCGGCCGTCGAGGTACGCGCGCAGCGCCGGAAGGGGCGTCGACGCCAGCGACGGGGCGTCGACACCCTCCTGGCCCGCGAGCGCGGTGAGCAGGTCCGCCACCATCCGGTCCACCATCCACGGCAGGCTGTCCATCGGCCCGGTCACCTGCGGCAACTGCGTGCTGGCACCACTCGCGGTGCGGATGACGACCGGCGCCAGCACCAGCCGTGTGCCCTCGCGCAACAGGGAGCCGCTCAACACCAGCCCGGCGCCCGTCTCGCGTGCCGCGGCCACCAGGGCGCTCGTCGCCGAGGCCGTGTCGCTCGCCCTTGCCCGTGCCATCGCGCGGAGCGCGACATCCGGGTCCACCGGGCGCGGCGACGACGCGCCGGAAAGCCGCGCGCTGGTCAGATCCACGAGTCCGATGGCCAGCGCCGTCAGCATGGTGTCCGATCCACCGGCACGAAACGGCGCCACCAGGAGCCGGGCAGGGTCGGTCTCGGCTGCACCGGCAGGCCGGCCGCGCCGGGTGACCACCGCGGCGGCGAGCGCGAGCACGCACGCCCCGCCCGCGAGCAGCCACTGCCAGGATCGGCTCCGAGTCGGTGGCGGGAGGGTTCCCTGGATCGACGCAGGCGCGTCGGCGCTCGGCTGAACCGCAGGCGGCACCAAGGGGGGAATCGCCGGCAGGTCGGTGTGAATCGTGCGCCGGATAGCCACGGTTTCAGGGGCCGGCGCCACCCCATACTCGCGCCGGAGTCGCTCCTCGAACGCCGAATAGACCTGCACCGCGCCCCCGGTGTCCCCGGCCTGGATCAGGAGCGCCAGGAGCTTCCGAACTCCCGCCTCGTCTTCGGGCGCATGCTGCACCCCCCGCCGGGCCCACGCCGCCGCCGCCGAGGGCACGCCAGCGGCCTCCGCCTCCCGGGCGAGGCCCCAGGCCCCGCCCGCGGCCCGACGGTGGAGCTCCGCCCGCTTCGCCTCAAGCCACTCCTCGAACCCCGACGCATCCGAGACGAACAGCCCCGGCGCCAGCTCCCCGCCAAGGAGATCGAGGGCGACCTCCCACCGCCCCGTGGCGGCGGCCTCCTCGAATTCGGTGATGTCAGACTGGAAGAGTCGCGGATCGAGGCCGACCTCGTCGTCCCCCCGGTTCACCAGGACCCCGTCCCCCAGCTCCCGGCGGAGATGGAACAGCGCCTGCCGGAGGGCATTCCGCGCGCCGGCCGTATCGAGCTCGGGCCAGAACATGGCGAGCAGGGTGTCGCGCCGGAGGAAGGTCCCGGGGCGCTCCGCCGCCAGCCGCAGCAGGAGCGCCAGTCGCTTGGGCTGGGTGAGAATGCCCCGCAATTCCCCATCGGCGCCACGGAGGTCGAGGTTGCCGAAGGACTTGAGCCGGATCATGCAGGCGCCAGAGACGGTGTCAGGGTGGCGTTACGGGTTGGATAACGGGGAAATAACCGGGCAAACGAACATTCGTCAATCGCCTGCCGTGCGGCCAGGCCCCTGGCCCCTCGGCGACGACCCCTACACACCCACAGATGGAGCGCCGCATGACCAACCGGACCCCCTCAGTTTCCCGCCGCATCCAGCGATTCACGGTCGCCTCGACCCTGGCGCTCGCCCTCGCGCTGGCGGCCTGCAGCGACAGCAACAACGACAACGGCGGCGGAGGCGGCTCCGCCACCGGCTCCACCGACTACGCGGGACTCGTGGCGAGCACTGATGGCCAGACCGGGCCCCTGTCGATCGTCTTCGCCAGCGCGGTGTCCGCGCCCCCAGTGCTGGTCGAGCCCGGCACCGGCCCGTCCTTCTCCAGCGGGGCCACGGCCGCCGCGACCGGCACCGTCAGCATCGGCGGCGGCGCGCCCGTGGACCTCACGGGTTCCGTCACCAACGGTGCCCTCGCCATGTCCGGCGGCGGGTGGACCCTGACCGGGACCCTCCTCAACGGCAAGATCACCGGGACGTTCACCGCGCCGGGTGGCGTGACGGGGTCGCTCTCCGCCATCAGCAGCACGTCGGAGTTTCCCGCGCTCGCGTTCTGCGGCACCTTTGCGGGCCAGGACGTGACCACCGATCCACCAAGCGAAGACCTGGGCACCTTCAGCGCCGTCGTCGCCGGAACCATCGTCCTCGGTACGGCAGTGGGAGACGGCGGGACCGTGGTCGACTTCTCGGGCACGGCCACGGCCACCACCTTCACTGTCTCGAAGACGACGGCGGAGGGGACGCTGAGCGCGCAGGGGAACTACAACACCACGACGACCTCCGGCACCTACAACGTCAAGGTGGGCGGCGTCACCGTCACCTCCGGCACCTTC
>DAOLIZ010000091.1:0-6921 GCA_035328285.1 Gemmatimonadales bacterium | reverse complement strand
CCGGTGTTGATGTCCGGCACGTAGATGATGCCGTTCTTCACCACCGCGCCCCACGCGAAGGTGGCGCGGGGCTTGACCCCCTTGTCGTCGGCCGTGTAGGTCCAGGCCATCTCGCGGCCCTGGCGGAGCAGGTCCCCCTGCAGCTCGCCGGAGATGTCCACCGCCCGCGCGCCGCCCTGGTAGTTGCCCATGTAGAGGGTGTCCCCCGCCGCCCAGATGTTGTGCACCCCCCCGTCGGTCGGCTCGTACCAGGCCACCAGCTTCGGCTTCTCCAGGTTCGACACGTCCAGCACCTGCAGCCGCCCAAAGGTCAGGTCGTTGCCGTCCTTGAGGCCGGGGGACGGCTTGCTCGCGTACACCTCGTCGCCGATGAAGACGTACTTCCCCTGGCGCCACGCCGTGTGTGTCCCTCGCGCGCTCAGTCCCCAGTACTCGTCCACCCGGGCGTACAGGGCGTCGAGGTCGTACTTGAACTGGGAAATGAACACCGGATGCTCCGGGCTGCCCCCCTTCACGCCGTTGCCGACGTCCAGCACCACGAGCCCGTCGTCCCAGTAGCTGAGGTAGGCGATGCCGTCGGTCACGGCGATGTCGTGCAGGTACCGGCCGACCGTGACCTGCTCCGTCTGCCAGCGCGCCACCTCGCGGGGCTGGAGCGGATCCCGGATGTCGATGACCCGCATGGAGCCGGTCGCGTCGTCGGTCAGGTAGACGTGCCCCTGGTAGACGTAGGTGCTGTGCACCCCGCCCGACACCGTCTCCGTGTACGACGAGATCGGTTTCGGGTGGCAGGCGTCGCTCGCATCGAAGATGACGATGCCGTCCTTGCGGTTCGACGAGCCCTCGCGGGAGAAGACGCCGTACCTGCCGTCCTCCGTCGTCATCACGTCGTTGACCAGCCGGGCATCGGTCATCATGGAGTCGACGACGGTCGGCGCCCGCGGGTCGGAGACGTCGATCGCGTACACCCGGTCCGAAATGGTGGTCAGGTAGGCGCACCTGCCGTCGGGGTGCACCCAGACCTCCGCGGCCCGCTGCGAAACCGGCACCCGGCCCAGCACCTCGAAGCCCCGCCCGACCTTCCGGGCCGTCACCGTCACCAGCGCGTCGGCGGTCCGGCCCCCGATCTCGGCGGTCACCGTATAGCTCCCCGGGGTTTCCGCGACGAAGGACCCGTCCGGGCCGATCATCGCCACCCCCTGCCCTCCCGCGACGCTCCAGCGCGTGGCGACATCGCCGAGCGGCCTCCCGTTCGTCTGGGCCGCCTTCGCCGAGAACGCCACCACGTCCCCCGTGCGGACGGAGGTCGTGGCCGGGGCGATCGTCAGGGAGGTGAGCGCATTGGCCAGGACCTCGATCGGCAGCGTGGCCGATGCCGCCCCTGCCTTGGCGGTGATCACCGCTCTCCCGGGCGCCAGCGCGCTCAGGCGGCCATCAGGGGTGACGGAGGCTGCCTTCGAATTGCTCGACGAGAACAGGATGGCATCCGATCGGCGGTCCCCCTGGGCACTGAACGCGGCGGCCAGCAGGGTGAGCCGGGTGCCCGCCACGAGGCGTGCGGGAGCGTCCACGAATTCCACCACCGCCGCCGGCGCCGGCACGATGCGAATCGCCGCCTGGCCGAGGGCGTTCCTCGAGCCCGGGATGGAGGCCACCGCGGTGACCTGGGTGGTCCCGAGGAACCCGCCGGTCAGGAGGCCGGTCGAGTCGATGCTCCCGCCGTTCCCGGCGGCGAACCATCGGATGCGTACCCCCGCGATCGGCTGCCCATCGCTCCCCAGCGCCCGGGCCTGCATCTGGAGCGTCTGGCCGACCTGCACCTCCGCGCTCGCCGGGGTCACCTGCACACTGGCAATGACAGGTGCGGCGGCCTGCTGGGGATTCTGTGCAAGAACGAGCAGCAACGGGATCAGCATACTGGGGCTCCATGACGCGTAGGGGGACCGGCGGGTGTGGCTGCCGGACGGAAAAGCCGCCCGGAAGTTGCAGGCGGTGATAATAGCCCTATTTTCACGGCATGCCCACACCCCCTCCCTCCCGGAACGTCCCGGTCGGCCTGGTCCAGATGCGTTGCTCGGCCGACGCCGCCGACAACCTCGCGCGCGCCGTCGCCGGCATTCGGACCGCGGCCTCGAAGGGCGCCAGGATCGTCTGCCTCCAGGAGCTCTTTCGCAGCGAGTATTTCTGCCAGACGGAGGACCACGCCCATTTCGCCCTCGCCGAGGCGATTCCGGGGCCGAGCACGACGTCGCTCTCGGCGGTCGCGGCTGAACTCGGGGTGGTGATCGTGGCCTCGCTCTTCGAGCGGCGTGCGGAAGGGCTCTATCACAACACCGCCGCCGTCATCGACGCCGACGGCAGCTACCTCGGCAAGTACCGGAAGATGCACATTCCGGACGACCCGCAGTACTACGAAAAGTTCTACTTCGCCCCCGGCGACACCGGTTTCCGGATCTTCGACACCGCGGTGGGCCGGATCGGCGTCCTCATCTGCTGGGACCAGTGGTACCCGGAGGCCGCCCGTCTCACCTCCCTCCGTGGCGCGCAGATCCTCTTCTACCCGACGGCGATCGGCTGGCTGCCGCCCGAGAAGGCGGAATACGGCGCCGCGCAGAAGGACGCCTGGACCACGATGCAGCGGAGCCACGCCATTGCCAACGGCGTGTTCGTGGTGGCCGTCAACCGGGTGGGCCACGAGGGGCTGGCCGCCCCCAACGGGATCGACTTCTGGGGGGGCAGCTTCGTGGCCGATCCCTACGGATCGGTCCTGGGTCGCGCCGGCGAGGGTGAGGAGGTGCTGGTCGTCGAGTGCAACCTCGCGCTGACCGACGTGGCGCGGACCCACTGGCCCTTCCTCCGCGACCGGCGCATCGACGCCTACGGCGACATCACCCAGCGGTACCTCGACGGGTGAGCCAGCGCCAAGGCCGACCCACGCCCGCCGCGCTCGGCTACCGGATGCCGGCGGAGTGGGCCCCCCACCGAGGCACCTGGCTCTCCTGGCCGCATAACACGGCGTCCTGGCCCGGCAAGTTCGAGCCGGTGCCGGCGATCTTCGCCGAGATGGTACGGCTCCTCGCACCGCACGAGGAAGTCCACATCAACGTCACGGGCCCCGAAATGGCCGCGGACGTCCTCTCCCTGCTCCGACCCTTCGACCTGCCCATCGGCCGCGTCGTCCTGCACGAAAATCCGACCAACGACGCGTGGTGCCGCGACCATGGCCCCTGCTTCGTGCAGCGCGAGGTCGACGGGCGCCGTGAGGAGGCCATCGTGGACTGGGGATACAACGCGTGGGGCGGGAAGTACCCGCCCTTCGATCTCGACGACGTGATCCCCACCCGCATCGGTGCCGCGTACCACATCCCGGTGTTCCACCCCGGCATCGTGATGGAAGGCGGGTCGCTCGACGTCAACGGCGCCGGCACCCTCCTCACCACCGAGGCATGCCTGCTCAACCCGAATCGCAATCCCGAGCTCGGGCGGGACGAGATCGAGGGATATCTCCGGGATTACCTCGGGGTGACCCACATCTTGTGGCTGGGCGACGGGATCGTGGGCGACGACACCGACGGCCATGTCGACGACATCACCCGGTTCACCGACGAGCGGACGGTGGTGACCGTGGTCGAGGAGGACCCGCGGGACGAAAACTACGAGCCGCTGCAGGACAACCTGCGGCGGCTCCAGGGGATGACGGACCAGGACGGCCAGCCGCTGCGCATCGTGACGCTGCCGATGCCGCGGGCACTCTACCAGGACGACCAGCGCCTGCCCGCGAGCTACGCGAACTTCTACATCGCCAACGGGGTGGTGCTCCTCCCCGCGTACGATCCGGCCCGCGACGAAACCGCCCGCGCCACCCTGCAGGAGCTTTTTCCGACCCGCCGGGTGGTGCCGATCAATGCCGTGGATCTCGTCTGGGGGCTCGGCGCCTTCCACTGCGTGTCGCAGCAGTGGCCGGCCCTGGCCTAGAGGTCCCGCTCCACCAGCCCCTTCAGCACATGCCACACCGTCACGGCCGCCAGCCGGGCCGCGGCGTTGTCGCGATCGTACACCGGGTTCATCTCCACCACGTCGCAGGACCGCACCGCCCGCGTCCGGCCCGCCCGGTAGGCGGCATGGAGCCACAGGTCGGCGGTGATCCCGCCCACGGCGGGTGAACTGGCGCCCGGCGCCACCGACTGCTCCACCGCGTCGAGATCGAAGCTCACGAACGACGGGCCCTCGAGCGACCCGTAGATCTCGTCGATTCGGGCCGGCGACAAATCGCGGCGCCACACGAACCGCGCGCCATGCGCGGCCAGGAACTCCAGGTGCGACCGCGCCACCACGTGGGGAAGCAGCCCCGCGGCCACGAACTGGCGGCAAGCGCCGGAGGGGTCCAGGATGGCCTGGCGGAACGGCGACCCGGCGTGACCGCGCCCATCCTGCAGCTCCCGCACATCCGGATGCGCGTCCCAGTTCAGGATCCCGACCCGCTCTCCCCCAGCTACGTAGCCCTGGAAGTGGCCGAACGACGTTTCATGCCCGCCGCCGAGCACGATGACAAACGACCCCGCCGCCAGGTGGGGCGCCAGTGCCGCCCCCAGCAGCGCCTGATCCTGCTCGACGTCGTCGGTGAGCACCAGGTTCCCGAGGTCGAGGGTGTGCGCCAGCAGCTCCACCGACTCCTCGAACCGCTCGGCGTCGGGGGTGAGGCGGAAGAGCATCCGCCGGATCTCGTCCGGGGCGCCAGCCGCACCGACCCGGCCGCCGTTCCGGTGCACCCCTTCGTCCGACGGAAACCCGATGAGCACCGCCCGTGGCACCGTCCCGTCGGCGAGTTGCGTGCCGAGAAGGTGGCCGATGCGCGGATCATCGGCCGCGGTGGCGGGGAGAAGCACGTCGGGCTGGGTGAAGTTCAGCATGAGGTTTCCGCGGTGACGGGGACGGTCAGGCCTGCCAGCAGACTCGGCCGGCGGCGACGGTCAGGACACAGGCGTTGGGGCGAAAATGATAGAGCCAGTGATTGACGTCGGGTGCGTCGATGACAGCCAGGTCGGCGCGGCACCCCGCCGACACCTCGCCCGCCTCGCCCTGCAGCCCCACCGCCCTGGCGGCGATCGACGTGGCTCCCTTCAGCACCTCCGCCGGCGTCATGCGCTGGAGATTGCAGGCGAGCATCATGGCCAGCGGCAGGTCCCAGCTCGGCGCCGACCCGGGATTGAAGTCGGTGGCCACCGCCACCGGCACGCCGGCGTCGATGAACTTCCGGGCCGGCATCGGCTTCTGGTTCAGGTAGAGCGTGGCGAGCGGCAGGCTCACCGCCACCACGCCCGCGGCGGCCATCGCCGCGATCCCGGCGTCCGAGGCGCACTCGAGGTGATCGGCGCTGAGCGCCCCAACCTCGGCGGCCAGCTCGGCGCCGCCACCGGCCGACAGCTGGTCGGCATGCAGCTTCGGGGCGAGCCCGGCGGCCTTTCCGGCGAGGAAAATCTCCCGTGCCTCCTCCACGCTGAACGCCGTGTCCTCCACGAACACGTCGCAGCAGCGGGCCAGGCCGGCGGCAGCCACGGCCGGGATCATCTCGTCGAGGAGCAGCCGGAGGTATGCGGGGCGGTCGGCCCGGTGCTCCGCGGGCACCACGTGGGCGCCAAGAAAGGTGGGCACGATCCGGGTCGGCTGGGCACCCGCGAGCGTCCGGTATACGCGGAGCAGGCGGAGTTCGGTCTCGACATCCAGCCCGTACCCGCTCTTGCATTCAACCGTGGTGACGCCGAGCCGGCGCATCCCGTCAAGCGCCGCCGAGGCCTTCGCCACAAGTTCGGCGTCGGTCGCGGCGCGCGTCGCCCGCACGGTGGACATGATCCCGCCACCCGCCCGCGCGATGTCGAGGTATCCCACGCCCCGCAGACGCTGCTCGAACTCGTCGGCACGCCATCCGCCGAAGGCCAGGTGGGTGTGGCAATCCACCAGACCCGGGACGACAAGCCGTCCGCCGGCGTCGATCGAGGCACCAGCGCGGTATTCCGCCGGCAACTCCGACTCGGGGCCGGCCCACCGGATGCTCTCGCCTTCCCATGCCACCGCCGCCCCGGGCACGAGGTGGATTTCATCCTGACCACCCGCCGGACGGCAGGTGGCCAGGAGGCCGATGTTCCGGAGGACGGTCACGGACGACTCACGTGCCATTGATCATCGGCAGGTCGATCCCGCGCTCGTTGGCGGTCTCGATCGCGAGCGGATACCCCGCGTCGGCATGGCGCATCACGCCGGTCCCTGGATCGGCGGTCAGCACCCGCTGCAGCCGGCGGTCCGCCATCTCGGTCCCGTCGGCGACCGCCACCATGCCGGAATGAATGGAGTACCCGATACCGACCCCGCCCCCGTGGTGGAGCGACACCCAGCTGGCACCGCACGCGGTGTTGAGCATCGCGTTGAGCAGCGGCCAGTCGGCGATCGCGTCGGAGCCGTCCATCATTCCCTCCGTCTCCCGGTTGGGAGAGGCGACCGACCCGGTGTCGAGATGGTCGCGGCCGATCACGATCGGCGCCTCGACCTTCCCCTTCTTGACCAGCCAGTTGAACCGGAGGCCCATCTCGGCGCGCTCCCCGTACTCCAGCCAGCAGATCCGCGCGGGGAGCCCCTGGAAGTGCACCTTCTCGCGGGCCTTCCGGATCCAGCGGGCCAGCGCCTCGTTCTTTGGAAAGGTCTCGAGCACGGCGTCGTCGGTGACGGCGATGTCCTTCGGGTTGCCGGAGAGTGCCGCCCAGCGGAAGGGCCCGGCTCCGCGGCAGAAGAGGGGGCGGATGAAAGCCGGTACGAAGCCGGGGAAGTCGAACGCCTCCGGCATGGCGCGGAGGTCCGCCACCTGGCCCCGCAGATTGTTCCCGTAGTCGAACACCACCGCGCCGCGGCGCTGCAGTTCCAGCATCGCGT
>DAOLIZ010000090.1:0-10682 GCA_035328285.1 Gemmatimonadales bacterium | reverse complement strand
GGTCGGTCGGCGATCCGAATCAGGACCGAACATCCCAACGCCCGATATCCCCATTTGGGGAGGATGTTCATATATCATTTCCACCTGCCAACAGCCAGTTCGGCTGCCCACGAGGTGGCGGGTCGGTGACTATCCACGCGGGTGTGGAATGGGTAAACTTTCCCTCAAATCCGGCGTGGAAAGCGTGGAAATCACTTCCCTAGTCATTGCAGGACAAAGCACTAGAGGTATAGTTAATTTTCCACTTTAAGTGGAACTCTTAAGTTTATTATTAACATCACTTACAGCACTTGATAATATGTGGAAAAGAGAGTGGTGACAGTGTCGTTACCAAGACCGTAACATGCGCAAATGGTGCATAAAAGAGCCCCGGGGACCCCTGGAGAGGGATGCGGCCGGGGCTCTTGGCATGACGCGGTGTGGAGAACCGAAATTCAGTCCAGCAGTTCCAGGTCCAGCTCCTGACCGGAGTGAAGGCCAAGCTCCTTCACGATCCGCTCCGGGAGGGTCACCCCTGCCCCGCTGCTGAAGCTCCATCCACGGGTCTTGAAGCGCCTGCCACCCACCCTCACGGTCACGGGGACGCTCTTGCCAAGAGGAAGAGTTCCTGGCGGGAGGAAGACCTTGGCGTAGGTGCTGGCGCCGTACCGCTCCAGGACGACCTGCTGGCGTACGAGGGTAGACATGGCTGCTCCCTGCGGGGGAATGGCGAACCTACCCCCATTCCCGCGGAGCGCCAGAGGGGGCTAGCGCTCGAACTCGATCCGGGCCTCCCCGCCCCACTGCATCGGCCCGAACATCCGGATCGGGGACGCCTTCAGGGCCTTCGCCAGGTCGTCCTTCCCCTCCACATGCAACACCCCGGGGAGGGTGCGGGTCCAGCGCGAGGAGGAATGGACCGTGGCGCTCCACTGGATGCCCCGCTTGCCATCGAAGATCTGGTAGGAGGGCTCTGTCTCGGCGGAAGGAGTCGAGTCCCGCCCTGCCAGCTCGCCGGTCCACGAGATCACCGTCTTCTGGATGGTCACCGAGTAGCGGTGACGGCCGGTGGCGGGGACGGCCTCGGACGCCCGCTTGAAGGTCGACACCGGGATGAAGGCCGTCTCGGTCCGCTTCCGCACCTGCCAGTCGTTGGTCCAGTAGCTGGCCACGAACCAGCGGTCGAAGGTGGGCGTGCCGCCGGCGCGGGTGGCGGCGATGGCCCAGTAGCCCACCGCCTCCTGCATTCCCATCTTCTTTGTGGGGGAAAACAGCGCGTCACCCGATGTCATGGCGGGTGCCTCGATCACGCAGACCTGGGCCGGAATCATGGCGCTCTTGGCGGAATCCCCTTCCACTTCCCGGCCCAGCACCGGGGAGAGCGGTGTGAAGCTGCCGGCGGGGATGACCTGGAAACCGGGCGCCAGCTCCTTTTCCGCCGCGGTTCTGTCCATCAGGAAATCGACGCAGGCGTAGAAGCTGACATCCCGAAAGGCCCAGACGTACCCCTTTTCAGCGGCATCCTGCGCGTGGGCGGGCGCCGCCAGAATGCCCAGCAGGCCCACTGCCGCCCAGAGAGGCCTCGGGGTCACGATTTCCCTCGGGCGGTGGCGATCGCCTGCTGGAGGCGATCGTAGCCCTTCGGATCCGTGGCGTTGAACTGCATTTCCCGCCAGGCAACCCTCCCATCCTTCCCGATGACGTACACCACCCGGCGCATCTGGGCCCCGGAGCCCTTGGCCCCATACTTGGCCGCGATCCGCTGCCTGGGGTCGGAGAGGAGCTTGAATGGCAGCCCCAGGCTCTCGGCGAAGCGGACGTGGGTCTCGAGGCTGTCGATGCTGATGCCCACCACCACCGCCCCGGCGAACATCGCGTCGTACCTGTCGGCAAAGGTCCGCATCTCCGCGGTGCACCCCGAAGTGAAATCCTGGGGGTAGAAGGCGAGCACGACCACCTGCCCCTTGAGCGCCCCGAGCGAGAAGGGATCGTCCGAGGCGCCGATGCCGTTCCTGTCGGCCCAGGGGAGGGTGAAGTCCACGGCCTTCATGCCCGGCTCGGGGCCGGTGACGAGGATGGCGGTGGCGGGGCCCAGCGTGGCGGCGGCGGAATCCTGCGCGGCCACGGGGCCAGCGGCCACGGCGAGGATCAGAAGCAAACCGAATATCGATTTCATGGATGGACCTCGATCGAGTTACCTGGCGGTGGCGCGGCGGAGGGCGGCCCCGAAGGACTGTTTCCCGCCGACGCCAGTATAGATGATCCGTCCCGCGCGGTCGATGATGACCACGTACGACGTTTCCGCGACGTCATAGGCGCGCTGGCTGGCCCCCTCGTCGTCGTAGAGGACAAGCCATGGTGGGTCGTGGCGTGCCACCCAGGCACGCACCGAATCGCGGGGGTCGCCGACGGTGATGTTGACGCCGATGAACTGGACCTCCCCGCCGTAGGCCGCCTTGGCCGCCTCGATCGCCGGCTCCAGCGCCGCGCAGGAGGTGCACCAGGTCGCCCAGAACTGCAGGAAGACCGGCTGCTTGCCGATCCACTGACCGAGGTCGACCGGCCGCCCATCCAGGTCGTGGACGGCAAGGACCGGGGCGGCGTCGCCAACGCCGGGGGTCTGGGCCGCGAGTCCCGGGCTGGCCGCCAGCGCGAACGCCATGGCCACGAGGGCCGCGCCCCCTCTCCGGCCCATCTAGCGCGCGACCGGTTCCGCGGGCGCGTACCGCTGCCCGACGTACTCCTCGAGCAGTGCCAGGAACTCGGGCACGATGCGGTCGCCGCTCAGGGTGACGCGCAACTGCCCATCCACATACACCGGTGCCCGCGGATCCTCCGCGGTGCCGGGCAGCGAGATCCCGATGTCGGCGTGCTTTGACTCCCCCGGCCCGTTGACGACACATCCCATCACCGCCACCCGCATCGACTCGACGCCGGGGTGCGCCTCGCGCCAGACCGGCATCTGGGCGCGGAGGTAGCGCTCGATGTCCTGCGCCATCGACTGGAAGAAGGTGCTGGTGGTGCGCCCGCATCCCGGGCAGCTGGTGACCTGCGGGGTGAAGCTGCGCAGGTCGAGCGACTGCAGGATCTGCTGCGCCACCTGCACTTCTTCCGTGCGGTCGCCGTCGGGGGCGGGGGTGAGGGAGACGCGGATCGTGTCGCCGATGCCTTCCTGCAGGAGGATGGCCAGTCCGGCGGTGCTCGCCACGATGCCCTTGGTCCCGAGGCCGGCCTCGGTCAGCCCGAGGTGCAGCGGGTAGTCGCTTCGCGCGGCCAGGAGTCGGTAGACATCCACCAGGTCCTGCACCGCCGAGACCTTCGCCGAGAGGATGATCCGGTCATGGGCCATTCCCGTCGCCTCGGCGAGCGCCGCCGAGCGCATGGCGCTTTCCACCATGGCATCGAGGGTCACGTCCCGCGCCTCGCGGGGCGCCGGCAGCCGGTGGTTGGCGTCCATCAGTTCCGTCAGCAGCGCCTGGTCGAGGGAGCCCCAGTTGACCCCGATCCGCACGGGGCGGTCGTGCCGGAGGGCGACCTCGATGATGGCGCGGAAGTGCTCGTCCCGGCGCTTGCCCCCGACGTTGCCCGGATTGATGCGGTACTTGGCGAGGGCGGCGGCGCAGTCGGGGTACTTGGTGAGGAGGATGTGGCCGTTGTAGTGGAAATCGCCGATGACCGGCACCGAGACACCGATCCGGTCCAGCCCCTCGACAATGTCCGGAACTGCGCGCGCCGCCTCCTCGGTATTCACCGTCACCCGAACCAGTTCGCTGCCCGCCTTCGCCAGCGCCGCCACCTGCCGCACCGTCCCGACGACGTCGGCGGTGTCGGTATTGGTCATCGACTGGACGACGATGGGGTGACAGGAGCCGACGAGCACGGACCCGATGCGGGTGGTGACGGTCTGGCGGCGGGAGGGAGGCATGGGGCCAAATATAAATGGAAGCGGAAGGAGATAGGGACTCGGCGCTCCCCCCTCCCGCCGCCAGTCAGCGTCGGTCGAACTCCGCGGCGTCGAGGTCGCGCATCTCCTGCGGGTCCAGCCGAAGGTCCCCGGCCGTCCAACTGTCGAGGGCGTGGGCCACGGTCCGGGCGCCGGGGATGACGATCACGTTCGACGCCTGTTCCAGCACCCAGGCGAGCACCACGGCGTGCGGCGAGGCACCGTGCCGCTTCGCGATCGATGTCACCACCGGGTGGTCCGGGAGCTTCTTGTTGAGCCGGCCGCCCCCGACCGGACTGTAGGCCAGGAAGCCGATGCCGAGGTTTTCGCAGTGCTCCACCACGCCCTCCGTGAGCGCCTCCCGGAAGTACGGGTTCAGGCGATTCTGGACCGTCACCACCTCGACGTGGCGCCGCGCGGCGTTGATCTGGTCGACGGAGACGTTCGACAGCCCCACCCAGCGGATCTTCCCCGCCTGCTGGAGTTCCGCGAGCATGCCCACGCTTTCGGCGAACGGCACCCGCGGGTCAGGGGCGTGGAACTGGTAGAGATCGATCCGGTCGACGCCCAGCGCCAGGAGGGACCGGTCGCAGGCCCGCCGGAGGTGCTCGGGGCGGCCGTTGCGGTCCCAGCTCCCCTGGGGACGGGTCATCCCTCCCTTGGTGGCCACGATCACCTCGTCACGCGGCCCGTGCCACTCCCGGAGCGCGCGGGCCATCAGGCGCTCGTTGTGGCCGAGATCCTCGTCGGAGAGACAGTACACGTCGGCGGTGTCGAGCAGGCGCACCCCGGCGTCGAGGGCGGCGTGAATGACGCGGACGGCCTCGGTTTCGTCCGGACGGCCGGCGGTAGAAAGCGGCATGCCCCCGAAACCGACCGGGGGCACGCGGGGAGCGCCGGGACCCAGCGGGCGTTCGATCACACCAGCCCGAGCTTCTTGGTGAGCCGGTAGTGTTCCTCGGGCCGGAGGGTCCCGTCGGTGGCGAGGGGCGCCAGCGCCTGGAGGATGTCGGCGCGCGAGGCGTCGATCCGGCGATCGCGGAGCTCCCCGATCATGCGCGCGAAGCGCGCCTCGAACTGGTCGGCGTTCAGTTCGCCGTTGGCCCGCATGTCGCTGATGTTGTGCAGCTCCTCGAGCAGGCGCGCCACGGTGATGGGCGTGAGCTGGGGGGTCTCGGACATCGTGTCGACCTCGGTGAAGCGGAGTGAACAGTCAAGGGTGGTGAGGCAATATACCGGGGACTTCGCGATGCCGCCCCGGCCGGCTAGCCGGTCGCCTCTCGGCGCGGTTCCACCGAGGCGGCGTCGTACGCGCGGGTCCGCAGCGGAGAGGCGCCACCCCGCGTCCACCCGCCACGGAACTCAAAATGCTCCTCCGGCAGCAGCCGGTCGCCCAGCGGGATGGTGCCCGCCAGTTCCAGGTGCCAGAAGAGCATGCGCGCCCCGACCTCGGCGGCCGGCATCCATTCCCCCGGCTTGAGCGGCGGATAGTGTTCCGCGAACTCGACGCGGAGACGGGCCATGCGGATTTCCATGTCCATGTGTCCGGTCAACCCCACCGCGAGAGAATGGCGCCCATCGCTGCAAAGTACACGAACTGATACAGCGCGTCGATCAGCCAGGCCCCGAACCGTTTCTCCGAGAACACCAGCGCCGTCAGGCTCACCGGCATCACGATGAACGCCCAGAGGTGCATGGCGCGGAGGGCGCCCTCCGTCGCCGTCCCCCCGCGCACCACCGCCCCGATCCCCACGGCCAGGACGAGGTACGCCAGGAAGGAGATCCCGTACGTCCGTCCCGCCCCCGCCTTCAGCGCCGCCAGCTTCTCCGGCGTGTATCCGTTGAGCTCCACCCACGGCTTGGCGAAGAGCAGCGGCGAATACCAGAGCATCCCGATCACCATCGTGGCGACCGCTGCCAGCAGCACCCCGATGGGGCTCACGTCGAACGGCAGCATCGGTCGCTCCTTCTCCGGTTCGGACCCATTCCCGTCCCTGCCCCGCGCACGGTCGGGAGCCGCCGGGGGCTGACGACCGGAGTGATATGGGCCTGCACGCGTGAACAGGGGGTATGCAGGGAATCTGCGCCCTTCGGCGGCAATGTCAAATCGGCGGGCCGCCCGGCGCCGCGCCTCATCCCGTCAGGTCGAGGTCGATGCTCCGCGGCGCGGCCGCGCCCGAGTCGTCCACCAACCCCGTGTGCAGCGTGGGGATCCGGATCTCCCGCGTCGCCGGGAACATCTGGAAGTAGGTCTGGATCGTCTCGTTGGTGCCGCTGAGGTAGACGATGTCGCCGTCGCGCACCTCGAAGGTCTCGTCGAAGTCGACGATGATCTTGTCGCCCCGTTCCACCGCCACCACCGAACAGCCGGTGCGGTCCCGGATCCAGTGCTTGAGCAGCGGCCGGCCCACGAAGTTGCCCGCCGCCGTCGCCACGATCTTGATCTTCCCCTCCAGCGACACCGCCGACTGCCCGAGGAGATGGTAGGAGAGGAGCTGCCCCGCCACCTGGCTCATCGAGAGGGCGAAGTCGGCCCCGGCCCGGTGAATCCGCGCGACGTTCTCCGCCTGGCGCACCCCGGCCATGATCATCGCGTCCGGCGACAGGCTCCGCATGACGGCGGTGGCGAAGAGCGTCCCGCTGTCGGAGTCGAGCGCCAGGATGATCCCCTGCAGCCCGCCGACCCCGACCTGCTCGAGGACCTTGTTGTCGAGGTGGTCCCCGACCACGTCCACCCCGGGCGCGGCCGCCGGCGCGAGCAGGCGCACCGTCTCCCCGGCGTCCCGGAGAAACTCGGTCACCTTGCGGCCGATCTCCGTGTCGCCCACCACGAGGAAGGCGCCCTCCCGGGGCACCGGGGTGGCGAGGGCGCCGAGGCGGTCGATCGAGGTGTGGCTGCCGATCGCGACGAGGATCGTGCCGACGTTGAGCGGGCTGTCGAGCCGGGGCTGGGCGGAGAGGACGCCGCCGACCCAGAGCCCGATGATGGTGGCGCCGGTCTGTTCGCGGATGCGGGCCTCGCCGATGGTCTTCCCGGCAAAGGGGCTCGCCGCGTGGACGCGGAGCTCGGCGACCTCCAGGTGCTCGCCGAGATGGCGGACCCCGGCGACGCGGGGACTGATCTTCATGCTGGCCCGCGCGGCGAGCGCGGCCGCGAGCACGTGGGTCGGCGTGAAGGCGGTGGTGGCGCCGGCCCGCACCATCGGGGGCCGCCGGTTCGGATCCTGCACCATCGCCACGATCTTCCCGGTGTAGCCGTAGTAGCGGGCGTTCAGCGTCATGGCCGCGTTGTAGTTGTCCTCGCCGTTGAGGACCAGCCCGCGCGCGCCGACCAGGTTGGACAGGTCGGGGTCCTCCTCGCGGAGGTTGCCGAACACGACCTCGAGCCCCCTTTCCCGCAGGCGCCGCGCCGTGGCCTCGTCCTCCTCGAAGACGACCGCGCTGACGCCCTCGTGCTCGAGGAGGTCGAGCAGCGAGGTGACCGCCGGACCGTACCGATAGATCAGCACCCGGCCCGCCATGGGCGGAAGCACCCGCGGCAGGCGGGCCTCGAAGCGCTCCTCGAAGAACGGAATGAGGAAGACCGGAAAGACCAGAAAGACCAGCATCGTGCCGACGAACTGGACGGCGACCACGTACCCCACCATCGCCGGATGGACCCAGTGCATGTCCCGGCCGTAGCCGGTGGTGGTCAGGCTTTCGGCCGCCCATTCGATGCTGTCGAGCAGGGTCCGGGGCTGCCCCTCGAGGTAGAGCATGCCGAGCTGGTAGACCAGCCCCAGCACGACGAGCAGGACGGGCAGCGAGAGCAGCAGGATGAGCAGCCGGCGGTAGGAGCGCGGCAGGTTGCGGATCACGAAGGACCTCATTCCGCGAGCTCGGGAGCGCCAGGAGGGAGCGCGGCCACGCGCCTCGCGTACCAGGCGATGCCCGGCTGCGCGGAAAGGCCGTGCAGGAGCACACTCGCCAGGACCGTCACAATCACGATGCCCTGGATGGTCGTCTCCCCCGCGGTGTGGATTTCCTGCTCCACGAAGACGAGGCCCAGCACGACCGAGGCGAGGCCGCGCGGCCCGAACCACCCCATGAAGAGGCCCGTGGCGCGGCTCAGTCCGGTACCGAGCAGCGCCAGCGCCACGGGGAGCATCCGCACGACGGTCAGGCTCAGCAGCGCGTAGACGCCGAAGATCGGTTGGAGCCGGCCCAGGACGCGGTAGACCAGCACGCCGAAGAGGAAGAAGACGGCAAGGTTGAGGATCCCGCCCCACTGCTCCGTGAAGTCGACGGCGTGGGACCCGGCCTCGTGGAACTGGGTCTGCGTCGCCAGCCCGGCCACGAACGCCGCGATGAACATGCTCGCCCCGACCGCCTCGGCGGCGATCACGCAGAAGATGGGCAACGCCACCACGCCGCGTGGCACCAGCTCGGGAGTCACCCGCCCGGTGCGGACAGCCCGCTGCAGCAGCCAGCCGCCAGCCAGCCCGATGCCCGCCCCCACCAGCACGCCGAGCCCCAGCTGCTGCCAGATGAACGTGGCGAGGCTGGCGGCCGATGCCCCGCCCGCGACGTCGAGCAGCGCGATGAAGAAGAGCAGGAACGGCACGGACATCCCGTCGTTGAGGCCCGCCTCGACGTTGAGGGCCTCGCGGATGCGCTCCGGCACCCGGGGGCTCTGGACGATGACCTGCCCCAGGCCTGCGTCGGTCGGGGCGAGAATGGCGCCGACGATGCACGCCTCCCAGAACGAGAGGTGACCAAACAGCAGGCCCGCGAGCAGGGCGCCGAGGCCGATCGTCATCAGCAGGCCGGGGCCAAGGAGCCGAGCCGGCAGGGCCTTGGTCTTCCGCAGGAGCGAGAGATTGGTCCGGGTCGCGTCGGTAAACAGCAGGAGCACCAGCCCGGCCTCCGCCACCCAGAGGAACCGGGTGAGGCGGTACTCGGGCGATCGCAACTCGGGAATCAGGAGGGGGACCACCATTCCGGCCAGGACGAAGACGAGCGGCGCAGTGGCGACCCGCTCGACCCGTGCCGAGACGAGGCTGTACGCGAACATGAGGCCGGTGAAGACGAGGAGGACGCTCATGTCGAGGGGCCGGGGGCGGTGAAGCGAGGATCGACCACGTTCCCCGTGTTGCGCACGCCGGCCGGCTCGAACAGCAGCACCGACGCCTCCGCATCGGCCACGGTGCGGTGCTCCACGCCGCGCGGGACGACCAGGAACTCCCCGGGGCCGAGGGTCACCACCCGGTCCCGGAATTCGACGCGGAAGGTCCCTTCCACGCCGAGGAAGAGCTCGTCGGCGTCGTCGTGATGGTGCCAGGGGAAGGTCCCCGAGAACTTCGCGAGCTTGACCTCCTGGCCGTTCAGCTCGCCGACGACCTTCGGCCGCCAGTGTTCGGAGATTTCCGCCAGCGCCGCGGCCAGTCGGACTTTGTGCATCCCACCTCCCGTGGCACCGCCGGGTACCGTTCGGTCGGGCCGCATCAGTACCGCGATGCGGTCAGTTCGATATCCGCGGAGGCGCCCGCCCGGTCGAGCCGTCCCTGCACCGCGCGGGCGGCCGCTGTCTTCCCCTGGGCAGCCAGGCTGTTGCGCAGCCCGGCAAGCGACCAGACATTCTCGGGATACAGCGCCAGGCTCTCCTCGTAGACGCGCTCCGCCTCGGCGGGCCGCCCCGCCGCCAGGAGGGCCTGCCCCAGCGAATTCCGGATTGGGTAGTACCAGAACGGCGGCTCCTCGTAGCGCAGGCCATCCTCGAGGACTTGCGCCGCCATGAAGTGCGTCACCGCGCCCGCCGCGTCGCCCTTCCGGAGCGCAATCTCACCCCGAAGCGCGTCCTGCGCGATGGCCAGCACGGTCCGCCCTTCGGGCGCCGTCGTCCGCCCGAATTCCTGGCCCAGCAGCACCAGTTCGTATTCGGCCTCCGCGAACCGTCCCTTCGCCGCGTAGGCGACGCCCCGGGCGTAACGCACCAGCCCGCGGGAGACGGGCAGATCCTCGGGCGGGAGGGCCTGCGCAAGCACTTCGGTCCACTCGCCGAACGTCACCAGCGACAACGTGTAGTACGGGATCATTGTCTGCATGAACATGACGTCGCGCGCGATTTCCTCCGACACCTTGCCCGACAGTTGTCCCGCGGCGTCCAGGGCGATCTCTCGCTGTCCCGACATCGTGGCCGCGAAGGCAAGAAAGTGAAAGTTGTGCGGGTAGTACCCCATCGCATAGATGCCGGTGGGACGCTGATCCTGGAGGAACGTCTCGTCGGCATGGACCGCGTGCTGGTTCGCCTCCACCGCGTCGGCAAAGCGGCCAACCCGGATGTAGATGTGGGCGGGCATGTGCACGATGTGGCCCGCCCCCGGCATCAGCCCCGCGAGGCGCTCCGCGCACGGCACGGCCTTCTCCGGCTCCGCCGCCTCGACGGCATGGATGTAGAGGTGGCACGCGCCCGGGTGGTCGGGCTGCACGGCGATGACCCCTTCCAGCAGTTCCAGGATGAGCGGGGTGGCCGGTCGCGGCTCCCCGCCCGGCGTCCAGTAGAACCAGGGGCTGAGGTTCATCAGCGCATCCGCGGCGAGCGTGGCCGCCTCCGGATCGCCGGGGTAGGCCCTCGCCACCGCCAGCATGGCGTCCGCGTACGCGCTGTCCTGACTGGCGCGCTCGGAGGCCGGCGGCATCGCGTACCGGAGCCGCAGCGCGCCGATCATCGCCTGCTCACGCGCCGACGCGCCGCCGGCCAGCCGCCCGGCGGCCGTCGCCG
>DAOLIZ010000089.1:0-10761 GCA_035328285.1 Gemmatimonadales bacterium | reverse complement strand
TCGATGTGCCCGTCCATGATGTCCGGCAGGTTGTGCACCGAGAGATTGATGCGGTGGTCGGTAACGCGACTCTGCGGGTAATTGTAGGTCCGGATCTTGGCGGAGCGGTCGCCGGTGCCGACCATCGCCCGCCGATCCTGCGCGCGGGCCGCCTCCTGCTCCGCGATCATCCGGTCCAGCAGCCGGGCCCGCAGGACTTCCATGGCCTTGAGCTTGTTCTGCAGCTGCGATTTCTGGTCCTGCTGGCTCACCACCAGGCCGCTCGGGAGGTGGGTGATCCGCACCGCGCTGTCGGTGGTGTTCACGCTCTGCCCCCCGGGACCGGAGGACCGGAAGACGTCGATCTTGAGGTGGTTGGGGTCGATCTTCACGTCCACCTCCTCGGCCTCGGGCAGGACGGCGACCGTGGCGGCGGAGGTGTGGATCCGGCCCTGGGTCTCGGTGGCGGGGACGCGCTGGACCCGGTGGACGCCCGACTCCCGCCGCAGCCGCCCGTACGCGTCCTGCCCGCGCACCGCGAAGATGACTTCACGCAGACCGCCGAGCGAGGCCCCGCTTTCCGAAATGAGCTCGATCCGAAGTCCGTGTCGCTCGCAGTACCGGGTGTACATGCGGTAGAGGTCCGCCGCGAACAGCGCCGCCTCGTCCCCGCCGGTCCCGGCCCGGATCTCGACGATCGCGTCGCGGTCGTCGAGCGGATCGCGAGGCACCAGCAGCTCGTGCAGTTCCGCCCTGGTGGCCTCCACCTGGGCCGGGAGCCGCTCGAGATCGACCCGCGCCAACGCCACAAGCTCGGGATCGGCCTCCTGCGCCATTTCCCGAGCCTGAGAGAGTTCATCTTCGAGCCGCCGAAGTAACTCGGCCGTGCGCACGATCGGCACCAGCCGGGCGTGTTCCCGTCCGAGGGTGGTCAGGCGCTTCGAATCACGGGCGGTGGCGGGGTCGGACAGTTCCCGCGACACCTCCTCCGCCCTGGCCAAGGCCTGGCGGAGGCGCGCCTCCATGCCCTACTCCTTCGAAGCGTCGGCGCCTGCCTGGTACCGGCGGCGGAACCGATCGACGCGACCAGCGGTGTCCATCAGGCGCTGCTTCCCGGTGTAGTACGGGTGGCACTTCGCGCACACTTCGACGTGGATCGCGCTGGCCGTCGAGCGGGTCTCGAACGAATTGCCGCAGGCACAGATGGCCGTCAGCTTCTTGTATACGGGATGGATGTCGGCCTTCACGGGGTGCTCCTGGATGCATCGGGTGGTCGCCGAGGCCCGGAGTGGGCCAGGGTTCGCAAGCCGGGAAAGATAAACGAGTTACAGGCTGAACGGAACCACCCTCCACCCCCTTCCTGGACGGGACGTCCCCCGGAGAATTGACTCCGCCTCTCCCTCTAAGTAACGTCCCTGCTTCCACTTCCACGCTGAGGCCAGGTGACCCAGTCCCCGCTCGAGATCCTGCGCTCGGTCCCGATCTTATCCAACGTCCCCCCGGCGGACCTGGCGGCCCTCGCCCAGGCCTCCCGCGAACGGTCCTACCCGGCCGGACAGGTCATCCTCCGCCAAGACGCGCCAGGCGATGCCATGTACGTGGTCATCGAAGGACGGGTCAAGGTCGTCCTCATTGGCGAGGACGGTCGCGAGGTGATCCTGAGCGTCCTCGGTGCCGGCGCCGTGTTCGGAGAGATGTCGCTGCTGGACGATGCCCCGCGTTCGGCGCACGTCATTGCCATGACCCCCTGCCATGTGATGACGCTCTACCGCGGGGCGTTCCATGAGCGGCTCCGTGCATCGCCCGACCTGGCCCTTGCCATGCTCGCCGCCATGTCGAGCCGGCTCCGCGCGGCCGACGAGCGGATCCGCGCGCTGAGCCTGCTCGATGTCAACGGGAGGGTCGCGCACCTCCTCCTCCAGCAATCCGCCGAGGCAGGCAGCGACACCTTTCCCCGACGGCTCACCCACCAGAACATGGCCGAATTGATCGGGGCAAGCCGCGAAACAGTGTCGCGAACGCTGCGGCATCTTGTGGACCGGGAGGTGATCGCGATCGGACGCCGGCAGGTCACGATCCTCGATCGCGCGGCACTCGAGGCGGCCGTCCGGCCGACGTGACCCACATCACGGCGCCCGCTCCCTGGAAGTCTGTCATTGTCCCATGGCTTCCACGGCACGGATCTCGCCCCATTCCCCCAGCATGGCCATGAGTGTCTCCGTCACGTTCTGGGGAACGCGCGGGACGATTCCTGTCCCGGGCCAGGGCACCGTCCGCTACGGCGGGAACACCCCGTGTGTCTCCGTTCGGGACGGCGATGGGCACTGCCTGATCCTTGACGCAGGGACGGGCATCCGGCGCCTCGGCAACGAGCTCGCCGCAAACGCTTCGACCGGTCGGGTGGATCTCTTCCTGTCGCATGTGCACTGGGATCATATCCAGGGACTGCCATTCTTTTCGCCGATGTACGCCGAACGGCAGGAGATCTTCGTCCACGGTCCGACACCCGTCGCCGCATCACTCGGCGACGTGCTCGACCGGCAGCTTGATCCCGCCGTCTACCCTGTGCCGCGAGCGGCGCGCCCTGCCCGCTTGACTGTGCAGGAACTCGGGCCGGGAGACGAGGTGGAGATTCCCGGATTTCGGGTGCAGTCCTTTCAGCTCTCGCATCCGGGCGGAGCGCTGGGCTACCGGATCACGCCGAAGCGTGGCGGGCCGGCCGTTGCGTTCCTCACCGACAACGAGCTGGGACCGGGCGGGGCCACCAGGGTCCCCGCCGGATGGCGGAACGCCCTGACCACATTTGTCGGCGGTGCGGCGCTCCTCATCCACGACGGGATGTATACCCCGGCACTCCAGGAGGAGCGCCCGGGCTGGGGGCACTCGAATGCGCTCGACGCCGTGGCACTGGCGGCGGAGGCGTCCGTCCGGGAGCTGACCCTCTTCCACCACGATCCCGAGCATGACGACGGGCAGGTCGACGCCCTCCTCGCCATGGCGCGGGCCGCGGCACCTGAAGGACTCACCGTCAGCGCGGCCCGCGAAGGCTGGACGGTGACGCTGTGATCCAGATTCTCACAAGGAGTGGACCGATGATTCGCACGGCCCGCCTGCTTTGCCTCTGTGCGCTCGTCTCCGCCGCGCCGCCGCTCCATGGCCAGGCCGCGGAGCCGACCGTCGTCGTCCTGACCTTCGAGAACGGAGGCTCCTACGGCCTCGATTCCCTGGATTTCGCCGGTCTGGGTCGCGGGATTCCCGCGGCCCTCACCGCGTACCTCGCGCGCAATCCGGCCCTGCGCACGCTCGACCGCGCCCAGGCCCAGCAGCTGATCGAACGCGAGGGGCTGGGTCGGAACGGCCGGATGGACGCCGCAGCCGCCGCCAGGCTCGGCAAGCAGTTGGGCGCGTCGTACGTGGTCACGGGGACGTTCGTGGATTACTACGGGCGGGTACGCATCGATGCCCGTCTCATTGACGGCGGCACGGGCACGATCCTGGAGGTGGTCTCCACCGGGCAGCGCGCGCGCGTGGAACTGCCGCAGATGATTGCCGACATCGCGTCGCAACTGATGTCCGGGAAGCGGCTGCCCGCCCTCTCGGCGGGCACGCCGTCCCCCGCCATCATCAGTTCGGATGCGCTCGTGCTCTTCGGGCGCGCCGTCCTCGCACAGGACCAGGGGGACAACGCGGCAGCGGTGCGGTACTACCAGCAGGCGCTCAAGATCTCGCCGGACTTCGCCGCGGCTAAGGAAGGGTTGCGGTCGGCCCAGTCGTCGTAGGGATGGTCGGGACCGCCCGCATGGCGCCGAGCGCCATCCCGAGATTGGCCGGCACGAAGAAGACCAGGATCGGCGCATTCACCTGCGAAAACCAGGGCAGCACCTGCATGAGCACCCCGAGCGCCGAGAGCGCCGCCACCGCCGCCGCAAGGACGCGGAGCCCGGCTGGCGCGGGGCCGTCCCGGCGGGCCCACGCGGCCAGGAGCGCAAACATCGCCAGGCCAAGGACGCTCGCCTGGAGGACGTTTTCGTTCCGATAGGCGTAGGTGTGGTCGGTAAACGCCCACAGGTAGATCATGATGAGCCCTGCGAGGCCTGAGCACAGTGTCCAGAGGCCTGCGAGCAACAGGAACGGCCGCCTCCCCCTTCCCGCCCCGCTCCGTCCTCCCGTCCAGGCCAGCAGCCCGCCAAGCAGGCACCCGAGCACCAGGAACCACCCCAGCCATGATGCGGGCGAGCGGCCGGACAGCCCGACCCCCTCGCGGGCGGGCTGGAAACTCGCCGCCTCTATGAGTGGCGCCGTCCCTCCCTCCAGGACGGGATTCAGGGCGGGTTCGAGGTAGCGGGCAAAGTTCATCGGGATGAACGAATCCTCCCAGGCCGACAGTGGCTCATCGGTGGAAGGGCCGAGCAGCAGCATGAGGCCGAAGTACCAACCGGGACTTCCCGCCGTGAGTTCGGCGGTGCGCGAGCGGTAGGTCGCGTGTGCCGGCTGGGCGGCCAGGGGCGCCTCCAGCGACCCGCCCAGGCTCAGGTTCAGCGCGTCCCGCACCCGCGTCGAGCAGTTGTCCCGGTACGGTTCGTACCGGTAGTCCCTCATGTCAGGAAGGGCATTCCGGGCGAGGTTGGCGGCCAGGGTCCGGGCCTGGTCGGGCGTCAGGGCGAGGTCCTGGATTTCGACGGATCGGCCCGCGTTCACGTAGCGCTCGATATCCAACGCCGCAATGTACCCGGCCATGGAGTAGAGCATCCGCCCCTGCAGGAAGTTCCAGTAGAAGTTCTTCTGGCGGAAGTCGAAGATCCCGAAGTTGTAGGCGATGTCGGTCCCGGCGGCCGAGTCGGTCACCCGGATCATGTTGTGTCCGAACTTTTCCCAGAGGATTGGCCCGGGACCGATCGTCACGAGTGAGATCTTCGGGGCCGGGCCGACGGCCTCCGCAGAAGGGAGTTGCGCCCGGGCAGCCCCGGCTCCCGCGGCGCCGAGCAACCCCAGAAGGAGGGCTACCCGGTGCCCATGGCTCACAGCAGGACGTCGCGGCCGTCGTCGGCCGACTTGTAGATGGCGTCGATCACCCGGTGCAGCGCCAGGTGCTCGTCGAGGTCCGGCGCCTTGGCCTCCCCGCGGATGGCAGCGAGGAAGTGGGCCCACTCCGCGCGATACGACGCGTTGAAGAGGCTCTCGCGCGACACGGAGCCGGTGGGCGCCACGTCGACGGGGGTACCGTGCATTTCCTTCCAGACCTTCAGCGGATTGATGCTCGCGGTGCCCTTGCTCCCCCGGAGGCCGACGCCGAAGCGCTCGCCCTCGCCGAGGTGATGCCACGTCACGTCCACGAAGATGCAGGCGCCGTTCTCGCAGACCACGAAGGCGCTGCCGGCGTGCTCAGTGGCCCGCTCCCGTCCCGCCCGGTCGAGGGTGGCGCTGACCCGCACCGGCTTCGGGTTGCCCGCCAGCCAGAGACCGAGATCGAGGATTGAGAGGCCGAGGTCGAGCATGGCGCCGCCACCCGAGAGGTCCCTCTTCAGCCGCCACCCCAGCATCGAACGGCTGGGCCGGAACACGTGCCAGCTGCCGCGCACGCTCTCGACGTCACCCAGCTCGCCGGTCTGCACGAAGCTGCGGATGATCTGCACATCGGCACGGTAGCGGTGATTCATCCCGACCATGACGATGCGGTCCTTCTTGGCGGCGGCGCGCACCACCCGCTGGGCGCTCGCGGTGTTGAGCGCGAGCGGCTTTTCCACCAGCACATGCAGGCCGGCCCGGAGCGCCGCCAGCACATGGCCCTCGTGCAGGTGATTCGGGGTGCAGATGACGACGGCGTCGAGCTCCGAATGGCCAAGCAGCTCCTCGATGTCGTCGAACGAGCTCTCGATCTTGAATCGATCGGCGAGGGCGCGCGCCTTGGGGTAGTCGGCGTCGCAAATCGCCACCACCTCGGCTCCCTTCAGCTTCCGCAGCACGGGCAGGTGCGCCACCTGGGAGATGGCCCCCGCCCCGATCACGCCGACGCGCAACGTCTCGCTCATGCCTTGCCCCCGGGGTAGCCGGTCAATTCAAGCGCTCGATCTTCGTGGAAGGATAATAGGCCGCAAGAATCTCTCCGTACTCCTGGCCTTCGCGCGCCCGCCCCACGGCGCCCCACTGGCAGAAGCCCACCCCGTGGCCCGCGCCGCGCCCGTCGATGGCCAGCCAGCTGACCCGCGAGCCGTCCGCCCGCTCCTGCACATCGAAGGCGGTGCTGCGGAGCATGCCTCCATCCGGCAGGAGGAAGGCGCGCCGCACCGCCTGGCCGGACACGGACACGTGCCGGCCGTTCAGCTTGAACTCGACGGCCTCCACCCGGCCCGACGGGGTGCGGCGGGACACCTTCACATCCTCGATCCTCGACACCGACGAGGCGCTGACGCTGGTCAGTCCCGGCAGCGTGCGCCGCAGCATCGCCTCGAGGCTGTCGCCCGAATATTCCTCGCGCCACCGGAATCGGGGCGAGAAACGGCAGTACGCCTGCCCGTTGGGATCAAGATCGGACACCGACTTGAGGTAGGGATCGCCGGCGAGCTGGAAGACCGCGGCGCCGGATTCCGTCCGCCCGCCGCAGGTCGAGTAGAAGAAGGCGTCGATCGGCTGGCCTTTCCACGTCACGATTTGCGCCCGGGTGGCGCGGACCGCGTCCCAGCTCTGCGCGGTCTCCGCCCCCACCCCGCCGTAGACCTGGTCCGACACCGTGCCGTAGAGGTCGAAGCCGAGCGCGCGGCGCTTCCCCTGGTTCCGGATGGCGTAGGTCCGCGAGATGACCGCCTGTGCGTACATGGCCTGCACTTCGGTCGGATCGCGGCGGCCCATCTCGGCGGAGAGCACCCCCGCAAGATACGACTCGAGCCCGAGGCGGTTGATCACCGTCAGCCCGTCCGGACCGGGAATGACGGACACCTCGCCGCGGTAGTCCCGGCCGTCCACCCGCACGTACTGCCCGGGGTGGAGCGGCGTGATGACGATGGCGTCGAGCCGGCCCCCATTGAGGCCGGCGGGGCCGGTGAGCGTCATCGCGGGCCCGGTGGGGCGCACGCGCCACGTGGCGCCTTCGATCACGTCCTGCACTCGGACACCGGCCGGATTGGTGATCACGAGCGGGCCGCCTCCCCCAACCGTCACCTCCGAGGCGCCAACCGCCAGGCCGATGCGCACATCGGCGGTGCTGACCACGGTATCGGGCGGGAGCGGCGCACGCGGCGGGCCCCCGGGCCCCGAGTCCACCACGAGCGCGGCGGGCGGGCGCGAGGCCGCGGGAGGAAGCGGTTCCGGCGCAGGTGGGGCGGTCGGCTGGGTCGGATGGCAGGACGCGACCGCCACGGCCGCGGCCGCGGCCGCCAGCAGGAGCGGGGAGTACGCCACCTTCATCCGCGGTAATTCCCGAAGGTCAGCTCGATATCGAAGTCCTCGCCCCGCAGAAAGGCCATGACCGCCTGCAGTTCATCGCGGGAGGGGCTGCTGACCCGGATCTCGTCCCCCTGGATGCTGGCGGAGACCTTCTTGAAGGACTTGTTGTCCTTGATGGCCTTGGTGATCCGCTTGGCGATGTCGCCCGCGATCCCCTGCGTGAGCGTCACCGTGCACCGGACAGAGCTGCCGGTGGCGGCTTCGAAGTCGCCGGTCTTCATGTTCTTGACGGGGACGCCGCGCTTGATCAGCCGGGTCTGGAGCACGTCGAGCAGGCTCTTCATCCGGAAGTCGTCATCCGCCGCCAGCCGGATTTCCGCCTTCGCGCGGTCGAACTCGATGGTGCAATGGGTGCCCTTGAAGTCGTAGCGCTGCTGGATTTCCTTCAGCGCCTGGTTGACCGCGTTGTCGACCTCCTGGAGGTCGGCGCCGGTGGAAATGTCAAAGGACGAAGCGGTTGCCATAGGCCGGAGGGGGGAAAGGGGTGGGAAGTGAGGACGGGGGACGCACGCGCCGCGAGCCAACCTTAGGAGAGGAAGCTCTCCAGGGAGCGGGCGCGGCTCACGTGCCGAAGGCGGCTCAGCGCCTTCTCCTTGATCTGGCGCACCCGTTCGCGGGTGATCCCGAGCATGGTCCCGATTTCCTCGAGCGTCATCGGCTCGGGGCCGTCCAGGCCGAAATAGAGGCGCAGGATCTTCGCCTCGCGCTCCTTGAGCGTCGAGAGCACTTCCTCGATGCCCTCGGTCAGCGCGTGCTCGAACGTCTCGCTGTCGGAGCCGGCGTTCTGCGTGTCGGGGAGATAGTCGAGCAGCCGGTTGTCCTCCCCCGGCGTCATCGGGGCATCGAGCGACAGGTGCGCCTGGCTGATGGAGATGGTCTTCTGGACCTCTTCCATCGAGATGTCCATGCCCTCCGCGATTTCCGCCGGGGTCGGCTCCCGCCCCAGTTCCTGCAGCAGCATCGCGGTCTTCTTGCCGATGCGGTGCAGCGTGCCGGCGCGGTTGAGCGGGACCCGCACGATCCGGCTCTGTTCCGCCAGCGCCTGCAGGATGGCCTGGCGGATCCACCAGACCGCGTAGGAGATGAACTTGATGCCCTTCGTCTCGTCGAACTTGTGAGCCGCGCGAATCAGGCCGAGGTTCCCCTCGTTGATCAGGTCCGCGAGGCTGACACCCTGGTTCTGGTACTTCTTGGCCACCGACACGACAAACCGGAGGTTGCTCCGCACCAGCTTGTCGAGGGACTCTGCGTCCCCTCGACGGATGCCCTGCGCAAGCGTGACCTCCTCCGTCTGCGGGATCAGCGGATACCGGCTGATCTCGCGGAGGTATTGGTCGAGCGACCCCTCGTCGGACGTGGGACCGCGTCGGGTGGATCCGACCTGCAATGGGCGCATGCGCGGAGACCTCTGGTGGGCGAGCCGCTACGCTCGAACCTTAGCGGCCGCCCCGTGACGGCGCAACCGGGCGTCAATCGTCATAGTTGTCGATCTGCGCCCGCTGGAGCGTGCCGCTGTAGTCGACGTAGCCGACCTTCGTCTCCGAATAGAACTCGTAGACCTCCCAGCCGCCTTCCCGATGCCCGTTGCCGGTCGCCTTTACGCCGCCGAACGGCAAGTGCGCCTCGGCGCCGATCGTGGGCGCGTTGACGTAGGAGATGCCGTTGTCGAGCTCCTGCAGTGCGCGGAACCCCTGGTTCACGTCCCGCGTGTAGATCGAGCTCGAGAGGCCGTACTTGACGCCATTGTTCACGCGGATGGCCTCGTCGAGGCTGCGCACCTCGATGACGCTGAGCACGGGCCCGAAGATCTCCTCCTGCGCGATCCGCATCGAGGGCTTCACCCCGGCAAAGATGGTCGGCCGGTAGAAGAATCCATGGCCGAGCCGCTCCCCGCCGGGCTTCTTGCCGCCGGTGAGCAGGACCGCAGACTCCTCCAGCCCGATTTCCACGTACGACTCGACCTTCTGCCGGGACCGTTCGTGAATCAGGGGACCCACATCGTACCCCTTCCGCCCGTCGCCCAGCCGGAGCCCTTCGGCAGCGTCCACCAGTTTGCCGAGGAACTTGTCGTGGATCTTCCGGTGCAGGATGAGACGACTGGTCGCGGTGCAGCGCTGGCCCGTGGTGCCGAAGGCTCCCCAGAGGACCCCGTCGAGCGCCAGGTCGAGGTCGGCGTCGTCCATCACGATCTGGGCGTTCTTGCCGCCCATCTCGAGCGACAGCCGCTTGTGCATGCGCCCGCAGGTCTCGCCGATGAACGACCCCGTGGCCGTGGAGCCGGTGAACGAGATGACCGGGACATCGGGGTGCTCCACCAGTGCCTTGCCCGCCGTGGCGCCCCGGCCGTGCACCAGCTGAATCACCTCGGGCGGCAGCCCGGCCTCAAGGAGGAGTTCCACCAGCCGGTGGGAAGTGTGAGGCACGTCCTCGCTGGGCTTGAGGATCACGGCGTTTCCGCACACGAGCGCGGGAAACATCTTCCAGGTCGGGATAGCCAGGGGGAAGTTGAAGGGCGTGATCAGGCCGGCCACCCCGATCGGCCGCCGGAAGCTCATGGCCCACTTGTCCTTGAGTTCCGACGGCACGGTGTGCCCGAACAGACGCCGCCCCTCGGTCGCGGCGTAATAGGCGGTGTCGATACCCTCCTGCACGTCGCCGCGCGTCTCGGCGAGCACCTTGCCCATTTCACGCGTCATCCCGTCCGCGAGCTCCTCCTTGTGCTTCGTCAGGAGGTCGCCCAGGCGCCGCAGGACGTCGCCGCGCGCCGGCGCCGGCGTCCGGCGCCAGATTTCGAAGCCGCGCTGCGCGGACTTGACCGCCGCCTTGACGTCCGCCGCGCCCGAGTCGGGGAACCGCCCGATGAGGTCGCGGGTGTCGGCGGGATTCCGGTTGTCAAACCAGGCGCCGGTGGTCGGGGTGACCCACTGGCCGTCGATGAAGTTCTTGAAGGTCTTTGGCATCAGGCTTTCAGAGGTTCGGAGTGAAAGAGGGTGCGGCTACTCGCACATCCAGGGGAGGACGGTCGCGGTGTAGCCGAGTCGGGGGAGGAGGACCGTCGCGACCAGCGCGAGCCCACCGAGGAGGAGGCCCAGCCCCGCCAGGTGCGCCCACCCCTGGCGGCGCTGCCAGCTGATGACCATGGTCCAGATACCCGCGACCGCCACCATCGCCGCGCTGCCGAGGTAGAGTATCAGGCCGAGCCCGCAGCGGTGCGCGTACGGCCACTGCAGCACGGCCGCCGCCACCAGGACGCCGAGCCCGGCGCGAACCCAGGTGGTGAGCGCGGCCCGCCTGCTCACCGCACCACTGAAGGCGGGCGCGGCGACCGCCGCTCCCCCGCCC
>DAOLIZ010000088.1:0-10885 GCA_035328285.1 Gemmatimonadales bacterium | reverse complement strand
TTCCCCCGTACCACCACCATCAAGTTCGGGCTCGACACCACCACCGCCCTCCTGCGGGACCTGGGCGATCCGCACACCGTTTTCCCCTCGATCCATATCGGCGGCACCAACGGCAAGGGCAGCGTGGCAGCGCTCGTGGCCGAGGCGCTCCGCTGTGCCGGCTGGCGCGTCGGGCTGTACACCTCGCCCCATCTGGTCTCCTTCCGGGAGCGGATTCGGGTCGACGGGGTCCCGATTTCCGAGGCGGCGGTCGCGATGTGGACGGCCCGGATGGCGCCCCGCATCCAGGAACTCGGCGCGACCTTCTTCGAAGCCTCCACCGCCATGGCCTTTGCCGACTTCGCCGCCCGCGGGGTGGACATCGCGGTCGTCGAGGTGGGACTCGGCGGCCGCCTCGACAGCACCAACGTTGTGGCCCCGCTGGTCAGCGCCGTCACCAAGATCGCGATGGATCACATGAAGTATCTCGGCGAGAACCTGGCCGACATCGCGCGGGAAAAGGCCGGCATCGCCAAGCCGGGGATTCCCTTCGTCATCGGGGAGCGGGATCCCGCCGTGGTGGACGTCCTCCGGCAGGAGGCCCACCGCCGTGCGTGCGACGCCGGGGGCCAGGCGGACGTGCGGGTGTTGCCGCCGGACTACGAGTGGACGGGACCGCTCCGACTCCAGGGCCCCCACCAGCGGCGGAACGCCGGCGTGGCGCACGGGATTCTCATGGCGCTACCGGAGCGGTGGCGGCCGGACCTCGACGCGATTCAGCGGGGATTCGCGGCGGCCCGTGTCCCCGGCCGCCTGGACCGGCGCGGCAAGTGGCTGTTTGACGTGGCCCACAATCCCGACGGGATGGAGGCACTCGTGGCCGCGCTTCAGGCCGACCCCCCGCCGGGCCCGGTGCACGCCCTGGTGAGCATTCTTGGCGACAAGGAGTGGGCCACCATGCTGGTGTGGCTCGATGCCGTGGTCGACCGGGGGGTGCTGACCGTGTCTCCCTCGGCGGCGGAGCGGGGGTGGGACCTCGGATGGCTCCAGAACTGGCTGGCGCGCCCCGATCGACCGCCGGCTCACGCCCAGTGGGTGCTTGTCCCCGACTTCGCGGCCGCACTCCGCGAGGTGCAGATGGACGCCAACACCGTGCTGGTGACCGGTTCCTTTCACACCGTGGGCGACGTCATGGAGGCCCTGGGCCTCGGTGACTAGGGCCTCGTCCGGCATAGCCAAATCCTTTGTTTTCAAGTATTTTGCCCCCCATGTCGCACCAGTCCCTTCCTGGCTTCCGCGAGTTCTTTCCAGACGACCTGACCGCGCGCACCCACCTCTTCGAGGCGTGGCGCCGGGTGGCCGCGCGCTACGGCTTCGACGAGTACGACGGTCCGCCGCTCGAGCCGCAGGAGTTGTACACGGAAAAGAGCGGCCCGGAGATCGTCGGGCAGCTCTACAACTTCGTGGACAAGGGCGGGCGCGAGGTGGCGCTCCGCCCCGAGATGACGCCGACGCTCGCCCGGATGGTCGCCTCGCGCGCCAACGGGCTGCGCAAGCCGATCCGCTGGTTCTCCATCGCCCAGATGTTCCGGTACGAGCGCCAGCAGCGCGGGCGCCTGCGCGAGCACTATCAGCTGAACTGCGACCTGATCGGCGAGGCTGGCCCGCTCGGCGATGCGGAGATGATCGCCCTGCTCATCGATGTGGCACGCGAGCTCATGCTTGATGCCAAGGCGGTCCGCGTGCGGCTCTCCGACCGGCGCGTGCTCTCGGCGCTCCTTGGGAGCGCGGGCGTTACCGAGGCGCAACTGCCGCTGGCCTACGCCGCCATCGACAAGCGGGAGCGCATGGACGAGGCGGCGCTTCTCGCCATGCTCCAGGGCGCCGGCACGGGGGGCCTGACGGCGCAGGTGGCGCGGCGCGTCCTCGACCTCTCGGCCCTGCGTGACCTGGATGAAGTAGCGGCCGTCCTGTCCCGGGTGCCGGGAGGTCCAGCGGCCCTCGTGCCCCTCCGGCGAACCCTGGGGGCGCTCGAGGCGATGGGCCTCCGGGAGTTCGTGGACATCGACCTCACGATCGTGCGCGGTTTGGCCTACTACACCGGCACCGTGTTCGAGCTCTTCGACGCCGGCCGCTCGCTGCGCGCCATCGCCGGGGGCGGCCGCTACGACGAGCTGCTCGGGCGGCTCGGCGGCGTCGACCTGCCGGCGGTCGGCTTCGCGATGGGCGACGTCGTCATCGGCGAATTGCTCAAGGAGCGCGGCCTGCAGCCCGCGGCCGCCGCGACCATCGAGGTGTTCATTGCCGGGGTGACCGAGGAGGACCTGCCGCACGTGCTGGCGCTCGCGCACGACTGTCGCGACGCGGGGCTCCGCACCGAATACGCCCTCACGGCGCAGGCAGTGGGGAAGCAGCTCAAGCTGGCGGACGCGCGGAAGGCGCGGATCGCCGTGCTGATCGGTCCGGACGACCGGGCCCGCAACGAAGTCCAGTTGAAGGACCTGATCGCGAAGGAGCAGCGGTCAGTTTCCCGAACCGAAGCGGTGGCCGCGCTCCTGGCGGCACGCTCCTGACCCCCGGGGCCGCGAGCCGGCCCGACCGAGCGAGGCAGCATGGCAGACGACAAGGCGCTTACCACCCGGGCGGCGGACTTTTCCGCCTGGTACAACGAAGTCATCGCCCGGGCGCAGCTGGCGGACTACAGTCCGGTGCGCGGGTGCATGGTCATCCGGCCGAACGGCTACGCCATCTGGGAGCAGATGCAGCAGGCCCTCGACCGGATGTTCAAGGAGACCGGGCACCAGAACGCCTACTTCCCCCTCTTCATTCCGCAGAGCTTCCTGGCCCGCGAGGCCGAGCACGTGGAGGGATTCGCCCCCGAACTGGCGGTCGTGACGCACGCCGGCGGCAAGGAACTCGAGGAGCCGCTCGTTATCCGGCCCACCTCCGAGACCATCATCTACTCGATGTACGCCAAGTGGATCCAGAGCTGGCGGGACCTGCCCCTGCTCATCAACCAGTGGGCCAACGTGGTGCGGTGGGAGCTGCGGACCCGCCTCTTCCTCCGCACCACCGAGTTCCTCTGGCAGGAGGGGCACACCGCCCACGCCACGGAGGCGGAGGCGGAGGCGGAGACGCTGCTGATCCTCGGCATCTACCGACGGTTCGCCGAGGAGTGGATGGCGATGCCGGTGCTCACCGGGCGGAAGAGCGACGGCGAGAAGTTTGCCGGCGCGCTCCGCACCTACGCGATCGAGGCGCTGATGCAGGACAACCGCGCCCTGCAGGCGGGGACCAGCCACAACCTCGGCCAGAACTTCTCGAAGGCGTTCGACGTGACCTTCCAGACCGCCGACGGCGGGCTCGGGCATGTGTGGAACACCTCGTGGGGCGTCTCCACCCGGCTGGTCGGCGGGTTGATCATGACGCATAGCGACGACGCCGGCCTGGTCTGTCCGCCGCGCCTGGCGCAGTACCAGGTGGTGATCGTCCCGATCTATCGGAAGGACGAGGAGCGGGTGGCTGTCGTCGAGGCGGCGGAGCGTCTGCAGCAGTCGCTCCGTGCGGCGGGCATCCGGGTGCACCTCGACGCGCGCGACGGCCTGAAGCCCGGGGCCAAGTATTACGAGTGGGAGTCGCGGGGCGTCCCGTTCCGCCTCGAACTTGGCCCGCGTGACCTCGCGGCGGAGCAGGTGATGCTCGCGCGGCGCACCGGGGGCAAGGAGCCGGTGCCGATGGCCGGCCTCGGCGACCGCATCCACGTCGAGATCGACGCCATGCAGCAGGCGCTGCTTGGCGCGGCGGTCGCGCGGCGCGACGCGGCTACCATCCGGGGCGCGACCCGCGACCAGCTGATCGAGGCGATGAACGGCGCCGGTGGATTCGTCTATGGCGGCTGGTGCGGCGACGCCACCTGCGAGGCGGACATCAAGGAACAGACCAAGGCGACGATCCGGGTGCTCCCCGACGAGGAGTTCCGTTCCAATCCCGCCCCGACGCGCTGCACCTGGTGCAACCGCGACGCCGTGACGGAGGCGGTGTGGGCGAAGGCGTACTGATGAAGGCGGGGCAGCGGGGCAGCGGGGCAGGGGGGCAGGAGGCGCTCCTGGCGGATGCGGGGATGATCGTGTCCGACGAGGGGCTGGTGATGGCGGGGGTGCCACTCGCGCGGATTGCGCGCGAGGTCGGCACCCCCGCCTTCGTCTACAATGCGGAAGTGATCCGCCGGCAGTATCGGGCGCTGGAGTCGGCGTTCGCCGGCATCCCCCATCGCATCTGCTTCGCCGTCAAGGCGAACAGCAACCTCGCGATCCTGCGGCTGCTCCACGACCTGGGCGCCGGCGCGGACCTCGTGTCCGCCGGCGAGATGCGACGGGCCCTCGCCGCGGGATTTGCGCCAGGCGCCCTCGTCTTCAGCGGCGTCGGGAAGACGGCGGGGGAGCTGGAGGAGACGGTGGCCGCCGGCATCGGCCAGGTGAACGTCGAATCGGTCGAGGAGCTCCGGCTGCTCGGCGCGGTGGCGGCGCGCCTCGACCGGGTCACCTCCGTCGGCATCCGGGTGAACCCCGACGTCACGACCGACACCCACCCCTACATCTCGACCAGCCACGGCGGCATCAAGTTCGGCGTCCCCCACGACCAGGTGCGTCAGGCGGCGGACTACATCCGCGAGCATCCTCAATTGCGGCTCACCGCGGTCGCGATGCATCTCGGGAGCCAACTGCTCGACCCCGCGCCGTATGCCGAAGCGCTCGGGAAGCTGGTGGCGCTGGTCCAGGAGCTGCGCGCCGCCGGGATCACCACGCTCGAATCGCTGGATATCGGCGGCGGTCTCGGGATCCGCTACGAGCCCGGGGCCGGGCCGGGAATGGACCCGGCGGCGCTCGCCGCCGTCGTGGGCCCTCTCGCCGCGCAGGCGGGCCTCCCCGTCACCATGGAACCGGGACGGTTCCTGGTCGGCAGCGCGGGGGTGTTGCTGACGACGGTGCTGTACCGGAAGCATTCGGGCGGGCGCGACTTCGTCATCGTGGACGCCGCGATGAACGACCTGCTGCGGCCGAGCCTCTATCGGGCGCACCACGAAATTGTGGAGGTCGTCCCGGCGGGCCGACCCGCCGGCCCGGTCGACGTGGTCGGGCCGATCTGCGAGACGGGCGACTTCCTGGCGCTCGAGCGGGTCCTGCCGACGGTGGAGCCCGGCGAGCGGCTGGCCGTGCTCTGTGCCGGCGCGTACGGCTTCGTCATGAGTTCCAATTACAACACGCGCGGTCGCGCCGCGGAGGTCCTGGTCGACGGGGGGCGCGCGGCGGTCGTGCGCCCCCGCGAGTCCGTCGACGGCCTCTTCGCGTCCGAGACGGCCGATCCCTTTGCCACCCTCTCCGACAACGGCTGAGGTACCAGCGGAATGCAGACTCCCAGGCACCACGACGGCATCCTGATCCTCGATTACGGGTCGCAGTTCACCCAGCTCATCGCGCGGCGGGTGCGCGAGGCCCACGTTTACTGCGAGATCCACCCGGGCACCCGCTCGCTGGAGTGGATCCGTGAGTGGGCTCCGAAAGGCATCATCCTGTCGGGCGGCCCCAATTCGGTGTACGACGAGGGCGCGCCGACCGCGCCGCCGGGCATTCTCGATCTCGGCGTCCCGGTGTTGGGCCTCTGCTATGGGATGCAGATCCTCGCGCAGATGGCGGGGGCCAAGGTGGTGGGAGCGGATCGCCGCGAGTACGGCCGGGCGGTAGTGACGGTGGCGGGCGGCAGGCTCTTCCGCGGGTTCGCCAAGGGTGAGGAGACGGCGGTGTGGATGAGTCACGGCGACCATGTCGACACGCCGCCCCCCGGGTTCACCCTCACCGCCTCGAGCCCCAACTGTCCCGTGGCGGGGTTCGAGCACGCCAGCCGGCCGATCTTCGGGGTCCAGTTCCACCCCGAGGTGGCGCACACCGCGCGGGGCGGCGAGATCATCGGCGCCTTCCTGTTCGACGTCTGCGGGGCCACGCCGGACTGGACCGCGGGGCACTTCATCGAGACCGAGACCGCGCGGATCCGCGACCTGGCCGGCTCGGCCCGCGTCATCTGCGGCCTCTCGGGCGGCGTGGACTCCTCGGTGGCCGCGGCGCTGGTTCACCGGGCCGTGGGCGACCGGCTGACCTGTATCTTCGTCGACCACGGCCTGCTCCGCCTGCACGAGCGCGACCAGGTCGAGGCGACCTTCCGCCGCCACCTCGGCATCGACCTGCGGGTCGTGGACGCGAGCGCGTTGTTTCTCAAGGCGCTCGACGGGATCAGCGACCCGGAGGAAAAGCGCCGCCGGATTGGCCACACCTTCATCGACGTGTTCGAGGCGGAGGCCAAGCAGGTGGGTCCCGACGTCGGGTTCCTGGTGCAGGGGACGCTCTATCCCGACGTGATCGAGTCGGTGTCACCCACCGGGGGACCGTCGGTCACCATCAAGACGCACCACAATGTCGGCGGGCTGCCGGAGCGGCTTCCGTTCAAGCTGATCGAGCCGCTGCGCGAACTGTTCAAGGACGAGGTGCGGCAGGTGGGGCGGGAACTCGGGCTGCCCGAGGAAATGGTGGGGCGCCACCCCTTCCCCGGTCCGGGGCTTGCCATTCGCATCCTTGGTGCCGTCTCGAAGCCGGACCTCGATATCCTCCGGGCCGTGGATGACATCTACATCGAGGAAATCCGGGCGGCAGGGCTGTACGACGACATCTGGCAGGCGTTCGCGGTGCTGCTCCCCATCCGGTCGGTCGGCGTGCAGGGCGATTTCCGCACCTACGACCAGGCGGTGGCGCTCCGGGCGGTGACCAGCCGCGACGGGATGACCGCCGACTGGTTCCCGTTCCCGCACGAGGTGCTCGCGCACATCTCGAACCGGATCGCCAACGAGGTCAAGGGCGTCAACCGGGTGGTCTACGACGTGAGCAGCAAGCCCCCCGCGACGATCGAGTGGGAGTAGGGGGGCGCTAGCCGCGCGGGACGAGCATCGGGCTCCCCCCTGACGGGACCGGCGCCCGACCCAGCCGTGCGACGATTCCCGCCGCAATACGTTCGGCGTTCGCGAGAATGGTCAGGCTGGTGTTCACCGCCAGCGACGTCGGAATCGCCGCGCCGTCCGACACGTACAGGCCGGGATATCCGAACACCTCTCCGTGTGCATCCACGACACCCATCTCCGGCGTGTCGGCCATCCGGCATGATCCGGTCTGGTGCGCGGTGGAGTAGTACGCTCCGTGATGCGCCATGCCGCCGCGGTCCACCGGCTCGACCGAGATGGGGCGGCAGCCGTTCCGGTCCAGGATGGACCGCAGGACCGCCTCGATCTTCGACTCGTACGCCGCCATCTGCGGCAACCCCTCCACCGACAGCCTGGGTGCGCGCTTCCCGTCGAGGGTGATCCGTCCGGCGGGCGGCGTCAGGCCGAGGCTGAGGAGGATGATCATCCGGTGCCGCACCTGCTTCATCAGCGCGACGTGTTCGGCTCCCCACCATCGCGGCGTCGGCTGGACGTCGTCGAGCCGGAGCCGCCCCGCGGCCATCATCTGCAGGGGGAGCGGCTTCACGGTCGAAATCGTGATCCCGTGCGACGCGAGGAATGCATAGCTGATCATTCCCGGATGGGAACGGCCGGCGTACATGTCCCCGTCGGGCATGTCGTCGGGGAGCAGTGCCGCGGCCTTGACGCTGCCGTTGAAGGCGATATTGCGCCCGACATGCGGGCTCAGATTGGGCAGCCCCTTCGCCGACCGCAGCAGCAGCAGCGCGGAGCCGACGGTGCCCCCGCCGAGGACCACCAGCCCGGCGTGGTACTCGACCAGCTCGCCCTTTGGCCCTCCAACGCGGCATCGGACGCGGTAACCAGCTCCCCGCGAGCCGGCCGGGCCGGAGGCTCCGCCTCGGGCGGCGCGGATGTCGATGACCTCGGCGTCACAAGTGACCGTGGCGCCGGCAGCGATGGCCTGCGGCAGGTAGTTGACATGCAGCGACTGCTTGGCGCCGTAGATGCAGCCGGTCACGCAGAAGCCGCTGCCGAGGCAATTGCGCACGGCATACCTGGCCCGGTCGCATGAGTATCCGAGGCGGGCCATGAGCTGCGCGAAGACCTGGCCGCTCCGGGGCACGTCCCCCTCGCCGATCTGCTCCACCCGGAGCATCGATTCCGCGAGGTCGTACCACGGATCCATGGCGCCCCGGTCGATGCCGGCGGGCCAGAGCCGGCGACCGCGGGGGTCGCGCTGCGCGAAGGCGATCGAAGGCGCCCGCAGCGAGACCATTTCGTAGAATCCCGAGCCGCCGCCATACGCCTCGGCATAGGTGAGCCCGAGGTGCTCGCTCCCCAGCCCCTTGAGGTAGGTCAGCAGGTACTTGGGATCCTGGGTCTGCCGATACTGTCCCGGGCCGACCATCGGGCCCTTCTCGAGCACCGTCACGCCCAGGCCCGCCTGCGCAAGGCGAAGGGCCGGGGCGGCGGCACCGAACCCCGACCCGACGATGAGCACATCCGTCCGCATGGTGCGCATGGTCCCTCCTCAGGCAGGGTTGCCGTCTGTCGTGCTGGCCCAGGATGCGAAGCGTGGCGCGCCCGGCAGCCACGCGGTGGTGGTTGGGGTCAGGGTATAGCCGCCGGGGAAGTCGATCAGCCGGGACCCGGCCCGGTCGTCTTGGATGCCGGCGTACACGGCCGCCTGGACCAGGAACGCGGCGCCGGTGTACAGCTTCCGGGTGATCGTGTCGCCCGAAAATCCAGCTTCCACCACGGTTGTCCGCTGGTCGAGCGGCAGGATGCTGAATCTCGACCGGTACCGCTTCCGCGACCGCCGGTCGAGGTCACTCGCCAGGAAGTCGCTGTACGGGGACAGGGGATAGAAGGGATCGTGCAGCACGGTCACGGCCCGCCGTTCCGCCGGGGTCAGGCCGGGCACCACGGTGTCGATGAAGGCCAGCAGCGCGGCCTCGGTGGCGTCGCTCCCCTTGCGATACTCTTCCGGGTACGCCTTCAGGACGATTGTCGCGGGGGTGCACGCGCCCATCGCGAGGGCGGCGACCCCGCCGGCCAGCATGCGGATAGCCTGCCGGCGCGAGGGATCTTGGCGAGCGGTCGAATCGGTTGTGTGGGTCATGGCACCCTCCATCGTTGGAGGGAGAGTGCCGCGGAGGGGTCAAGCGGTCGTCAAGCGGGGGGTCAGACGCCCTTGTCTGCGAGGAGCTGGAAGAACCCGTCCGCCGAGGTCAGCCTGGAGAGCTGCTCCGGCACGCCCGGTTCCTTGGCGAGCTGGGCAATCTTGCCGAGCGTCGGGAGGTACTGGTTGGACATCTCGTTGGGCGGGGCTACGATGAGGAAGAGATGGTGGACCGGCTGCCCGTCCGCCGCACCGAACTCGAGCCCGGTCGGAGAATAGCCGTAGGCGAGCTGCAGCCGATGGACGACGAGCGAGCGGCAGTGGGGGACCGCCACGCCCCGGCCCACGCCGGTCGAGCCCAGCGATTCGCGCCGGTGCAGCATCTTGAGCAGCGTCTCCGACGACTTCTCGTCGACGTGCAGCAGGCCCACCAGTTCGGCGAGCGCCTCGTCCCTGGTGGTGGCGCGGAGCGGCAGCTGGACGGCGTCGGGCGCAAAGAATTCTTTGAGATGCATGACGCGGAAGCTAATCGCCGCCCGGAACGCGTGTCAAATCCCTATCATTGCTCGGTTTAGCCCACGGCCGTATTTTGGGTGCATGCGGCTCCCCTATCCCGTTCCCCGCGATTTCGCCCTGATCCTGGCCCCGATGGCCGGTGTCTCGGAGCCCCCTTTCCGCCAGATCTGCCGGCGGATGGGGGCGGACGTCGTGCTGTCGGAATTCCTCTCCTCCGAGGCCATCCGCCGTCGGATCCGGAACACCCTGGAGGGGGCGGAATTCGAGGAGTGTGAACGCCCGATCGGGATCCAGATCTATGGCGCGGATCCGAAGGCCATGGCGGAGGCCGCCGCGCTCATCACCGAGCACTACCAGCCGGAGTTCATCGACATCAACTTCGGCTGCCCGGTCAAGAAGGTGGTCCGGCGGAACGGCGGGTCGGGCTGCCTGCGAGAACCGCAGCTGGTCACCGACATCATCCGGGCCTGCGTCGCCGCCACCCACCTGCCGGTGACGGTGAAGACCCGCAGCGGGTGGAACGACGAGATGCGGGATCCCGTCGGGATCGCGCTGCGGATGCAGGACGGCGGTGCGCGGGCGTTCACGCTCCACGCCCGGACGCGCACCCAGATGTACTCCGGCAAGGCCGACTGGGACGAGATCGCCCGCGTGGTCGAGGCGCTGGAGATTCCCGTCATCGGCAACGGCGACGTGCAGACGCCGGAGGACGTGGTGCGGATGCGCGACCACACCGGGGCCGCCGGCGTGATGGTCGGCCGCGGCGCGTTCGGCAATCCCTGGCTCTTCCGCGACGCACGCGCGCTGCTCGAGGGCCGCTCGAAGCCGGAGGCGCCGGGCGCCGCGGAGCGCTTCGAGATGGCGCTCACCCACGCGCGCCTGGCCCTGCGCCTGCAGGGCGACTCACGGCACACCGTCCTCGAGTTCCGCAAGCACTTCGGCTGGTACACGAAGGGGCTCCACGGGGCGAGCGACCTGCGCCAGCGGCTCTTCCAGGTGGAGTCGTTCGCCGAGGCGGAGGAGATCTTCGTCCGGTACCTCGCGCCACTCGCGCAGGTGGCGTGACCCCCGAGCGGCTGGCCGAGCTGCTGGCGAGCGTTGCCGACGGCCGGATCACCCCGGCGCTGGCGCTCGAGCAGCTGCGCCATTTCCCCGCCGAACACCTTCCGTTCGCCAGCATCGATCATCACCGCGCCCTGCGGCAGGGACAGCCGGAGGTGATCTTCTGCGCCGGCAAGACGGTGGAGCAGGTGGTGACCATCGCC
>DAOLIZ010000087.1:0-10927 GCA_035328285.1 Gemmatimonadales bacterium | reverse complement strand
GCGGCGATGAACACGTCACGGGGCCGCACCTGCACGCCCTTCACATCGATCGGCTCATTGCCGAGCAGGCCCAGCTCGCGAATCGGCTTCATGATGGCCACATGCCCGGGGTAGCGAAGGGTCTTGTACTCCAGGACGTCCACTTTCCCTTCGTAGGTGAAGGGCATCGTGCTGACACCGCCGGCGGTATGAAACGCCTCGAGGGTGCCGACCGGCTCCGGGAAGGCCACGGGCTCCAGCTCGCTCAGGGCCTCGATCGGGGTGCGCTTGCCGCCGCGGAGGATCCACGAGGTGGTGGTGTAGTAGTCCAGCGCGCCTTCGAGCGAATAGACGATCTGGTAGTTGAGCGGCGGCTCGGGATGCCGGGGCAATCCCCCCACGAAGATCTTGACCCGCTCCGCCTTGTCGAAGCGCCGAATACCCTCGGCGGCGAGGATGTTGACCATCCCCGGGGCCAGCCCGCAGTCGGGAATGACGGAGAGTCCCTTGGCGAGGGCCGCGTCGTGCAGCTTCTTCTGTTCGAAGACGATCTCCGTGTTGCCACCGAGGTCGCAAAAATGGCATCCCGCCTCGACCGCGCAGGCGGCCATCGGCCCGTTGAAATAGTAGGGGATGGCGCTCATGACGGAGACGTGACCGCGCATCAGCGCGGTCGCTGCCGGCAGGTCCTTGACGTCGAGTTTGACGGACTTGAGACGGTCGCTCCCCTTGTACGGATCGAGGAAGGGAGCCAGGCGCTCGGGGTGCAGGTCGGCGATGGTCACCTGGGTGACGGCCGGATTCTGAAGCAGATCGAAGGCAGTTGCACAGCCCTGGAGGCCGGCACCGAGAACCAGCATCTTCATACATTAGTCCTTGTCAAATCACGAGTTTCGAGACAGCCTTGAAATCTACCCCGGAGCGGGTTCCGGCTTCAACCCAGATTCCTGGAGCACGATGACGACCCCAGCGACTCCCCCATCCGGCCGCCGCGACGGCGAGGCCACCCGGCAGAAGCTCCTCCGGGCAGCGCTGGAACTCTTTACGGGAGAAGGGTTTCTCGCCAGCACCACGCCGATCATCGCCCAGCGGGCGGGGGTGGCGGAAGGGACCATCTACCGGCACTTCACCAGCAAGGAACATCTCCTCAACGAGGTGTACCGGGGCACCCAGCGGTGGGCGACGGGCGTGGTGCGGGAGGTCGACGCCGACCGGTCGCTCAAGGCGCCGGAGCGCCTGGCGCGCATTGCCAGGCGGTTCGTGGAGACGGCCGAGCGCGACCCGGCGGGAGCCAGGATGCTGCTCCGCCAGCGCGATGCAAACTTCCTCGATGTGCCGAGCCGTGACGCCGCGCGGGAGTTTCGGGAAGCGGTCCAGCAGATTGTCGCAGCGGGGAAGGCGGACGGAATGGTGCGGGCGGGCCCCGCAGAACTGTGGACTTCGATCTGGCTGGTCGTCCTGGGGTTCATCATCGAGCGCGTCGCGTCGCGCGAGTGGACGATGGATCAACCCCAGATCGGGCAGGCCATCGAGTCGGCGTGGAGTGCTATTGCGGCCCCTGCCCTGCCGGCCCCGGAAAGTAGGTCATCTCCCTCGGATCGAGCCGCGGCGGGGTGAGCCGCAGCTCGCGCATGCGTCCCGGCCCGAGGGGACGGATGAAGAACGACGCCCCGACGAAATAACCCACCGAGTCGCTGCCCCACCGCACGGGACCCCTGCCGTCCGCCGAGTACAGGGTGCGCTCCCCGCCACCCTGTTCAACACAGATGCCCCCCTCCGGGCAGTCGATCACCTGCGCAAACGCCGGCGAGCCCACCAGCACCGCGAAGGCCGAGTCCGCGTGAACAGCTTCGATGCTGTCGAGGATCCGCGTCGCCGGCTCGGCTGGGGGCGCCTGAGCTACGAGGGTGGCCGACCCTTCCCGGACATACAGCAGCGTGGCGTCGTCGCTCCACGCGACGGCGTCGGGCGGGGTGTCGCCCGGGGGGATGACCCGCTCGGCGCCGTTGAGGAGGTTCATGACCACCACGCGGCGGGAGGAGGGGTCGTTGCGCACTCCTTCGCGGATGAACGCGATGTCGGTGCCGAGCGGCGAGAGCGCGGGGGCCATTTCACGGACGCGGGTGTACGTGATCGGAAAGGTGGCGCCACCCTCGGCGCGGACCGCGAAGAGATCGCCCACGCCCGCCTCCCCGGTCGCCACGAAGACGGCAAACGGCTCCTCCCCCGGCGCCAGGCGGTTCTGGACAGGGGACATGGAAACCCGGCAGGCCGAGATTCCCGCCAGGGACAGGAGGCAGCAGGCACGAAGGCACGACAGCACGATTCGGTTCATTGCACTCAAATTAACAGTAGACGAGGGAGGGTCGGAGGCGGAGGAGGGTCGGAAAACTGCTCAGGAGAGCACCCACACATCGAGCTTTTCTCCGGCATTCCCGCTCTTCCGACTCTCCCGCGTGTTCAGTCATGGGCATGTGGGACCTCAGTCCTCGGCCCTCAGTCCTTGAGCGTCTTCTTGTAGAACTCGAAAATCCGCGCCCACGCCTTGTCCGGCTGGTCGGTGTCGTTCCCCATCCGGCCGGGCGTCAGGAAGCCGTGGCCGGTGCCCGGATAGATGTCGTAGGTGAACGACTTGCCGAGCGCCTTCATCGTGGCACTCACCTGCGGCAGGGGATCATCGACCCGGGCGTCGTTCTCGGCATAGACCCCCAGGATGGGCGCCTGGATGCGGGCCATGGCAGCGGAGTCGGGTGCCGGGCCGTAACAGACGACGGCGGCCTTGAGCCTCGGATTGTGCGTGGCATACGCGAAGCTCTGCTGGCCGCCCCAGCAGAAACCGATGCTCGCCATCTGGCCGCGTGCCGCGCCGGGGAGGGTGTCCACAAAGGCGGCCGTGGCATCGAGATCACCCATGATCCGGTCGGACGAGAGCCCCGCGAAGAGCTTCCTCGCCGAGTCGGGGTTCGCGGGCGACTGGCCGTACCTGGATGCGAGGAGATCGGGCGCGATCGCGAGGTACCCCTGCGCCGCGAGCTTGTCCACGACGGTCGTTTCCCACTGCGTCAGGCCGTAGATCTGGTGAATGACGAGGACCGTCGGCGCCCGGTCCCTCCGCTCCGGCCAGGCGACGTACGCGGGAATCGAGTCCCCGGCCGCGTTGGCGAACTTGACCCACTGGGCATGGGGCTCGGCTGCGGAGCGCGGGCGCGCTGCCGAGGCGGCAAGGACCGCGACCGCGGCAACGGCCGTCAGGAGTGGAATGGCGCGGCGCACGGCAATCTCCTTATCTCGAGCGTTACGAAGGGGACGCGGGAGGGTCGGAGGTCAAGGAGAGTCGGAGAACTGCACTGGAGGTGTCGCAACACAACCATCAGGCTGCCTTCCGACCCTTCTTCCGCTCCGACACTCCCTCGTAATCTCTCTGCTCTCGCTCAGACCTCAGCCCTTGTAGACACCCCGAAGTGCCGACTCCGGTTCCGGCAGGTGGTGCCGGCTCGCCAGCGCGGCCTCGGCGGCGGCTTCGACCACGGCGGTGGCGGCGGATTCGACGTCGGCGAGCTCCGCCTCGGTCACCCCCGCACCCTTCAGGAATTCCTCGTAGAGGCCGATCGGGTCCCGCTTGCCCCAGTAGGCAAAGAGCTCGGCGGGCAGCGTGGCGCGCGCCTCCCGCTCGTCGTGCGTGGCGTGTCCGCCCATGCGGAAGGTGTTGGCCAGGAGGAGGACTGGTCCCTCGCCGCGGCGGCACCGTTCCACCGCCAGCACGGCCGCCGCGTAGGCGTCGAGCACGTTGTTCCCGTCGAATCCCCACCCCGCCATGCCGTAGGCGGCGGGCCAGTCGGCAAAATCCCCGCCGAGGTGATGCTGGTCGAGCCGGGTGCCGAGGGCGACCTGGTTGTTCTGGAGAATGTAGACCACCGGGAGTCGCTGCACCGCGGCGAAGTTGAGTCCCTCGTGACTGGCGCCCGACTTGGCTGAGCCGTCGCCCACCCAGTTCATCACCACGCGCGGCGTACCGCTGATCCGGCCGGCGAGGGCGATCCCCGCCGAGACCGGCACCATCACCCCCACGGGCGAGACCGGCTGCAGCACATGGTGCGCCTGGGAGCCGGCGTGCAGGTCGCGGCCGGCTGAGGGGGAATCGGCCGTGGCCAGGTAGGCCCGCAGCATGTCGGCCAGCGGCATCCCCATGTCGCAGCAGGCGGCGGCATTCCGGATCATCGGCGCCACGAAGTCGGTCTCGTGGTCCAGTGCAAAGACCGGCCCCACCGTCGCCGCTTCCTCGCCGGTGCCGAGCCACGCCTTGGTGATGACGCCCTGGCGCACCCATCGCGAGAGCGCGATGTCGTGCTGCCGCGCGCGCACCAGGCGCGCATAGAGGGTCAGCAGCTCGTCGCGCGAGAGCCGGGCGATCACTTCCTGCCGTTCCGGGAGCCGGTTGATGGTGGCGCGGAAGGCGTCCACCAGCGATGGATCGGCCTTCCAGTTCACATACTCGGGCGGCTCGAACGCCGGGTAGCGTTTCATGCCTGCCCCGCTTCGCTGGGAGGGGTGGACCGGAGGACGGTATCGAGGGCATCGCCGAAGGCGGCCATGGTAGGGAACCGGTTCGCGGGATCCATGGCGAGCGCGCGGGTGAGCGCCGCCTCGAGCCGCGCGGGCAGTTCCGGGCGCACCGCCCGCAGCTGGGTCGGCTGTCCGCGCAGGCGCGCGATCTGCAGCTCCTGGGCCGTCTCGCCGTCGAACGGGAGCCGCCCGGCAAACATCTCGAAGGCCAGGATGCCCAGCGAATAGACGTCGCTGCGGGCGTCGAGGTCGCGCCCGCGGATCTGTTCGGGGCTCATGAACTCCGGCGTGCCGAGGATGACCCCGGCCGCCGTGAGTTTCTGGCTCACCGGGCGGCGCACCAACTCGAGCGCCAGGCCGAAATCCATGACCACCGCGCGGGTTCCGCCCGGCAGCGCCGGATCGTTGACCAGCATGATGTTTTCCGGCTTCAGGTCGCGATGCAGCACGCCGAGCTCGTGCGCGTGCTGCAGGCCGCGCACCACCTGCAGGAGCAGGGAGAGCCCCTCCGCGAGCGGCAGCGGTCCCGTGCGGTTGATCCGCTCGTGCAGCGCTTCGCCGGGCAGCCAGGGCATCACCAGGTAGACGAGTCCTGCGGGCGTGGCGCCGAGCTGTAGGATGGGGCAGACGCTGGGATGGTTGAACCGGCTGGCGATGAGCGCCTCGCGCTTGAAACGCTCGACGGACTGCGGATCGGTCATGAGATGGGGGGCAAGGACCTTGACCGCCACATCGGCGCCGGTGGTCCGGTCGGAGGCCAGAAAGACCGCCGCCATCCCCCCTTCCCCGATCTGCCGCCGCACCTCGAAGCGTTCATCCAGCACGGTGCCCGGCAGATCGGACGCCTCTTCCTTCGGCTCCAGCGCAGTGCCGTCCCGCGTGCAGAACCGCGCCGGCTCGGCGTAGACTGCCCGGCACTGAGGGCAGCGGAGGGCGCTCAATCCCGGAACCGGTTGCGGCCGTCCGCCTTCGCCTTGTACATGTTGGCGTCGGCCAGCTTGAGGAACGACTCCGGATCGGAGATGCGCTCGTCGGGATACGTGGCCACCCCGATGCTGATTGTCACGTGCACCGGCCGGCCCGGCTCGCCGAAATCGTGGGCCGCCACGCGCCGGATGATCCGCTCGGCGAAGATGCGCGCCCCCGTCGGCCCCGTCTCGGGAAGGAGGAGGGTGAACTCCTCGCCGCCATAGCGGGCCAGGACGTCCACGGCGCGCTGCTCGCGCTTGAGGAGGTTGGCCAGGCTGCGCAGCACCCGGTCGCCGGTGAGGTGGCCGTGCTCGTCGTTGATCTTCTTGAACTCGTCGATGTCCACCATCAGGCAGGTGAGCACCGTGCCGTAGCGCTCGGCGCGCTCCATTTCCTGCACCAGCTTGTCGCTCAGCGCGCGGCGGTTGTAGGTGTCGGTCAGCGGGTCCGTTTCCGCCAGGTGCCGCATGTGTTCCTGGCCGTCCATCGCGGACTCGAGGTCATAGGCCTTCTCGAGCGCCGCGACCGCGGCCTTGATGACCTGGTCGGCGAACTGGACATCCTGCTGGTTGAGCGGCGCATCCTCGGCGGTGGTCCGGAGGAAGAAGACGCCGACCTGCTGGCCCTTCAGCTTGAACGGCAGGGCCAGGGCGGAGCGGGTCGGCACGGCCACGCCATCCGCTTCCCACTCGGTGCGCACCGCCGAATAGAGCGGGTCGGTGAGCACATCCTGCACCAGGACGACCTCGCCTGTCTTCAATGCCTGCTGGATTTCGGGGTAGCGGCGGAGATCGACCCGGAGGTTGCGCAGCATCGGGTTTTCATACGCCGCCACGACCGTGCCCGCCTCGTCCTCCGGCGAGCCGATCAGGATCGAGCACTTCGAGATCCGGAGGCCGCGCGCCACCCTCCGCACGAGAATCTGGTAGATCTCGTCCGGCTTCAGGGTGGCGGTCACCTCCTGCAGGATGTCCACCATCTCGGTACGCGAGCGCGCCTCGGCGCGGGCCTGGTTGAGCTCGCGGCCGGTGCGGAGGTGCGCCTTCACCCGCGCCAGCAGCTCGCGCACCCGGAAGGGCTTCGAAATGAAGTCGGCGGCGCCGAGGCCGAGGGCGCGCACCGTCGCCTCTTCGGGAGGCATCGAGGAGATCATCAGGACGGGGAGGTCCTTGAACCGGTAGTCGGTCTTCACCTTCTCGAGGAGCTGCAGTCCGTCGACCTTCGGCATCATGATGTCGAGGAGGAGCAGGTCGAACTGCTCGGCCAGGAGGTGATCGAAGAGATTCTCGCCGCCCGGCACGGTCGTGACCTCATACCCGTTGTCCTTCAAGATCCAGGACAGCGTGCGGGTCAGGGCCTGATCGTCGTCCGCGACGATGATCTTCGGTGCCAGGCTCATTCACTCACCAGTCGGTCGAAGAAGTCCTCATCCATGTTCCCGCCGCTCACCACCGCCACCGCCGGGCCACGGGGCCGCACCTTCCGGGCGAGCAGCGCCGCGGTCGTGACGGCCCCCGACGGCTCCACGCGGAGCCCCGCCTCATGATGCAGCAGCCGCACGGCTGCGGCAATCTCCTCGTCGGACACGGTCACCACCCCGTGGATGACCGGCGCGATGAGGGGATAGGTCATCGAGCCGACCGAGAGGGTCAGCAGCCCGTCCGCCATGCTGGTGGCGCGCTCCAGCGTGGCGGGGCCGCCGGCCTCCATCGCCGCGGTCAGCTTGGCCGCGCCCTCGGGCTCGACCGCCACCACCTTCACCTCGGGGTGCATGCCCGCCACGGCCACGCAGATGCCGGCCAGCAACCCGCCCCCGCCCACCGGCACCAGGATGGTCTCGACGTGCGGCCACGCCTCGAGGATCTCCATCCCGCAGGTACCCTGCCCCGCAATGACGTCGGGATGATCGAAGGGCGGCAGCATGGCGAGCCCCTCGGCGGCGCAGATCTCCTCCGCCTTCACCTTGCGGTCCAGCGACCGGGGGCCGACGAACACCACCTCGCCGCCGAGCTTCCGCACTCCGTCCACCTTGACCTGCGGGGCGGTATTCGGCATCACGATCACGGCGCGGACGCCCACCTTCGACGCGGCCCACGACACGGCGAGCCCGTGGTTCCCGCTCGAGTAGGTGATGACCCCGCGCGCCCGCGCCTCTGGACGCATGCGCTGGATGGCGTTGTAGGCGCCGCGCACCTTGAACGCACCGATCGGCTGCATCTGCTCGCACTTCAGCGCGACCGAGTGGCCGGTGATCTTCGTGAGCGCCGGCATCTCGACGAGCGGCGTGCGCGCCGTGACGCCCGCGATCGTCCTGGCGGCGGCACGGATATCGTCGAGGGTGACGGCGGGCGCCTGGACCGTGCTCATCCGTCCTCGTCCGTGTCGCCGACGGGCGCCGCGGCCTCGTCGCCGGTCGGCTCCTCGGTGCCGCTGTCGTCCTCCTTGACCACGCGCGCCACGTCGACGAGGAGATCGCCCGGATCGAGGTTGATGACCCGTACCCCCTGGGTGTTGCGGCCGATCACGCTGATTCCCTCCACCGGCACCCGGATGATGACGCCGTGCCGGGTGATCATCATGAGCTCGTCGTCCGGAATGACCTCCTTGAGCGCCACCATCCGGCCGGTCTTCTCGGTCTTCTTCAGGGTGATGATGCCCTTCCCGCCGCGCTTCTGCACGCGGTATTCGGCGAGTTCGGAGCGCTTGCCGTAGCCCCGCTCGCTCACGACCAGGAGGGTGGCCTCGCGGCGGACGATCACCATGCCGATCACCGCGTCGTCGGCGTCGAGCTCGATTCCCTTCACGCCGCTGGTGGCCCGGCCCATCTCGCGTACGTCGCCCTGGTGGAAGCGGATGCTCATGCCGTCGCGGGTGGCGAGCACGATGTCGTTGTTGGCGTCGCAGAGCTGGACGTCGATCAGCGCGTCGTCGGGGTCGATGTTGATGGCGTTGATGCCGTTCGAACGGACGTTGCCGTAGGCGGACAGGACGGTCTTCTTCACCGTGCCGTTCCGGGTGGCGAACATCAGCGACCGGTCGTCGGTGAACTCCCGGACCGCCACGGTCGAGGCGACGATCTCGTCGCTCCCGATGGCGATGCAGTTGACCACCGGCTTTCCACGCGCGGCCCGGCCCCCCTGGGGGATCTCGTGGACCTTGAGCCAGTACACCTGGCCGCGGTCGGTGAAGAACATCAGGTAGTCGTGGGTGGAGGCGATGAAGAGATGTTCCACCCAGTCGTCGTCCTTCGTCCCCATGCCGGCCATGCCGCGGCCGCCGCGCCGCTGCCGCTTGTAGGTGGACACCGGGATCCGCTTGATGTAGCCGGAGTGGGAGATGGTGATGACCATGTCCTCCTCGGCGATCAGGTCCTCCACCGAGAAGTCGCCCTGGTCGGCCACGATTTCCGTCCGGCGGTCGTCGCCGTACTTGGCGGCCACCTCGGCGGTCTCCGTCTTGAGGATGCCGTCGCGGCGGGCCTGCGAGCCGAGGATGTCCTTCAGGTCGGCGATCGTGGCGCGCACCTCGGCGAGCTCCGCCTCGAGCTTGTCGATTTCGAGGCCGGTGAGCTTGGCGAGCCGCATGTTGAGGATCGCGTCGCTCTGCTTCTCGCTGAACTTGAACCGCTTGCGCAGTTTCGCGTCGGCCTCGGGGGTGTCAGCCGAGCCGCGGATGATCTTGATGACCTCGTCGATGTTGTCGACCGCGATCTTGAGGCCGTCGAGGATGTGCTCGCGGGCCTGCGCCGCATCGAGGTCAAACTGGGTACGCCGAACGATGATCTGGTGCCGGTGCGCGATGAAGTGCGACAGCATCTCCTTGAGGTCCATCACCTTGGGCACGCCGCCCACCAGGGCCAGCATGATCACGCCGAAGGTGGACTGCATGGTGGTGCGCTTGTAGAGCTGGTTCAGCACCACGTTCGGAATGCAGTCGCGCTTGAGCTCCACCACGATGCGCATGCCGTCGCGGTCGGACTCGTCGCGTACCCCGGTGATCCCCTCGATCTTCTTGGCCATGGCCAGCTCGGCGATGGACCGGACCAGGTTTTCCTTGTTGACCTGGTAGGGAATCTCGGTGACCACGATCTGCGACTTGTTGCTCGACTCCTTCTCCTCGATCTGCGCGCGGGCCCGCATGACCACCCGGCCGCGGCCCGTCTCGTACGCCTCCTTGATCCCCTCGCGACCGTAGATGTAGCCGGCGGTCGGGAAGTCGGGCCCTTTGATGACCTTGCGGAGGTCGGCAATGCTCGCGTCCGGGTTGTCCACGAGCAGTTCCACCGCCTTCGCGACCTCGCGGAGGTTGTGCGGGGGAATGTTGGTGGCCATGCCGACGGCGATGCCGCTGGAGCCGTTGACCAGGAGGTTCGGGATCTTGGAGGGGAGGACGGTCGGCTCCTGGAGCCGGTCGTCAAAGTTGGGCTGGTAATCGACGGTGTTCTTGTCGATGTCCTCGAGCATCGTCATCGCGATGCGGGTGAGGCGGGCCTCGGTGTACCGGTAGGCCGCCGCCGAGTCACCGTCGACCGAGCCGAAGTTGCCCTGGCCGTCGACCAGTGGATAGCGGAGCGAGAAGTCCTGCACCATGCGCACCAGGGCGTCGTACACCGACGAGTCGCCGTGCGGATGATACTTGCCGAGCACGTCGCCCACGACCGTGGCGGACTTCTTGTACGCCCGCCCGGGTACCAGGCCCAGCTCGTTCATCGCGTAGAGAATGCGGCGATGGACCGGCTTGAGGCCGTCGCGCACGTCGGGGAGCGCGCGGGAGACGATGACGCTCATCGAGTAGTTGATGAACGACTGCTGCATCTCTTCTTCGATCAGGCGAGGAAGGATGCGCTCGCGGGAATTCGGGGCGGTCATGTGAACTCGGGGTTGGTGCGGACAACCGGGTGGCCGGCCGGGCCACCGGGAACAGCAAAATATACCTTGTTCCGGGGGGGGAAATCAACCGAAATGGAGGATGGTAAAGTATTGGGGGGCAATGGGATGGCGGGGGAGGACGGCACGGAGGTGAGAAAGCGAAACCGGAATCCGGACCCCGGCCTTCGCCGGGGCGACGATCACCGCCTCCCTGCCCCGCCCCAACGGAAAACCCCCTCATCGGTCTAGTGCTGGATGAGGGGGCTTTGCTCTGCTGACTTCGGGGACCGGTTCCGCCGTCGGAATGGCGGGTCGCGTCGGAGGAAGATCGTCTCGGCGCCCACTCCGCTGATGCGCTCGGCGACCGGGAGCACAATCCGGCCGACGGAGGTCCCGTTGTCATCCACCAGCCGGAAGGTGGGAATCGGGGAATCTGTGGCGAGCATGACCATCGGGACCTCCTTTCTATCTGTACCTCCTTGGATGCCTCCACGGCGCAAATGGTTGCATCTCGGGACTGACCCTCCCCGCCCCGGGCATTAGATTCC
>DAOLIZ010000086.1:0-10957 GCA_035328285.1 Gemmatimonadales bacterium | reverse complement strand
TCGAAGTGATCTTCGATCGCGTGGTGACGTTCGGCCGCGACGGTGATTTCTGCCAGGCGCGGCGACACCATCGGGTAGCGGCGGGCGAAGAGGCCGTAGGCCAGGAAGAAGAGCCCCGCCATCAGCAGCGTCGGGCCGAGTTCCGGGAGGCCGAAGGTCGGGCCGTCGAGCTCGGTTATCGACGGCATCACCATCAGGTACCGCTCCAGCCAGAGCGCCACCAGGGAGACCGTGGCAAAGAGCGCCATGGTGCCCGGGAACTTCTTCGGCGCCACGCCGAGGAGGCCGATGAAGGGGATGAGGAACATCCCCAGGAACACGGCGCGGCCGATCGGGAGCCAGGAGCCCCAGAGCCGGGCGAAGACGAAGCCCGTTTCCTCGGGAAGGTTGCCGTACCAGATGACCAGGAACTGGGCAAACATGAGGTAGGCCCAGAACACGGTGAACCCGAAGCAGAGCTTGCCGAGATCGTGCCGCTGCTTCGGGGAAATCAGGTTCCACACGCCGGTCTGCGTGCCGGCGTACATGACCATGATGGCCAGCAGCATGTGGGCGCCGAGAAAGGAGCCCATGAAGTAGAAGCCGCCGAGCAGGTTGGAAAACCAGTGCGGCTGGAGCGCCATGATGCCGTCGAAGGCCACCAGGGTGAAGACCAGGGAGTAGGTGGCGGCAAAGAGCGGCGCCAGGCGCGCGAGCCGCGTCTCGTTGGCGGCGCGCCCGGCCTCGCTGTTGTCAAAGCCGGCCAGCATCCGGTCGTAGCGGGCCCGGCGGGTGCCATCGGCCTGGTCGACGGTGTCGGCGATGTCGGGGAGGAGGTCGGCGCGGATCAGCTGCCACCCGAGGTAGTAGAGCGCGGAGAGGCCCACGAAGAGCCGGCCGAACATCCACGGCTTCGAGAGCCAGAGCGCCTTCCCGTGGGCCATCGAGTGCAGCTGCTCCTGCATCGGCCCGTAGACATGGTCATACCCGAGGGTGAAGATGAGCACCAGCCCGAGGAGCGAGATCGGGAAGAAGGCCACCGCCGCCTCGGCAAACCGCAGCACGACGCCCGACCACCTGGCCTTGACGATCTTGTGCACCGCCGCGAGCGCCACCGATCCCCCGGCCAGTCCGGTGAAATAGAGCCAGTTCACATGGAAGAGCTGCCAGGCCCGATCCGCCTCGCCGCCGGTGAGCGACATGGCGAAGAGCGCGGCGCCGGCGAGCGCGAGGATCCCGCCGCCGAGGACGAGGAGCTGGAACCGGCCGCCGAGGGCGGAGCCGGAAAGGTGACCGCGAAGCTTGGCGTCGCTCATCACTGGCCTCCCGCCGGCTGGACCGCCGCGGCCTGCAGCTGGCGCACGTAATTGACGACCTGCCAGCGATCGTCCTGCTCGGTGATCTTGTCGCCGTACTTGCCCATGATGCCCCGGCCATACCGGATGATGCTGTAGAGGTAGCCGTCGCTGTAGCCGATGGCCCGCGGGGTCAGGAGGGAGGGGGCGGCGACCTTGGGGCCGACGGGCCCGTCGCCCGCCCCGGCCACGCCGTGACAGACGCCGCAATAGGTGTGGAAGAGGGTGTCGCCCCGGGCGGTTGGCACGCCGTCCGTCGGGTTCACGAGCTTGTCCGCGGTCGTGGTGTTAGCCACGGCCCACTCGGCCGACCAGTCCACCTCGCCGCCGGTGATCGGCACCGTGCCGGGAGGGGTGTTCCGCGGGATGCCGATCCGGGAGTAGGGCCAGACGGCGCGCGAGGCGATCATGTGGTCGAACCACGGCACCTGCGCCAGGAGATTGTCGGGCGAGGGCACGTCGTTGTACCAGCTGCTGCAGCCGGCGGTGACCGTGGCCAGGAGCGCCAGCGCGAGGGCCGGATGCGCGCTACGACGCATGCGTCACCTCCACCGAGCCGGCGCGCTTGAGCAGGGACTCGACCGCGGCGGCCTGCTCGGCGCGACAGGGCACGAACACGCCGATCTGGTCATCGGAGAACTTCTCGCTGTAGGGAATCCGCTTGCGGGCGTTGACCACGGACATGATGATGACGCCGGCCACGGTGCTGAGGGCGCCGAGGAGGATCATCAACTCGAACCCGAGCACGACATACGGGGGGACCGTGGCGATCGGCTTGCCGCCGACCAGCAGGGGCCAGTTGTTGGACATCCAGAAGGTCATCGCGAACCCGGCCGCGCACCCGGTCGCCCCGCCGATCAGCGTGAACAGGCGCACCGGGCTCACCGGATGATCGAGCGCTTCCTCGATCTCGTGGTTGGGGGCCGGCGTGTACACGGTCAGGTGCTTGTGCCCCTGTGCCTGCAGGGCGCGGATCGCGTCGGTCGCGGCGTCCACGTGGACGAAGCTGGCGAGGACGCCGGGCGTCATGGTCGCCATCAGTGGCCTCCCCGCTTCCGGGGGAACGGAATCGTTTCCTTGATTTCCTGGATCGCCACGATCGGGAAGGTGCGGGCGAAGAGGAGGAAGTACATCCCGAACCAGCCGAACGAACCGGCCAGGATGCCCCAGTCGGCCCAGGTCGGGTTCAGCTGGCCCCAGGCCCAGGGCTCGTAGTCGTTGCTGAGCGACGAGACGATGATGACGTACCGCTCGAACCACATGCCGATGTTGATGAAGATCGAGATGACGAACAGCGCCGTCAGGTTGGTCCGGATCTTCTTGAACCAGAGGAGCTGCGACACGAAGGCGTTGCAGATGATCATGCTCCACCCCGCCCACCACATCGGCCCGAACGCCCGGCGCCAGAAGGTGACCTGCTCGAAGGGGCTGCCGCTGTACCACGCCACGAAGTACTCCATCGCGTAGGCGTAGAACAGGATGGAGCCGACGAAGAGCGTGAGCTTGGCCAGGTTGTCGAAGTGGTAGTCGACGATCATGTGCTCCACGCGCAGCATCTTCCGGAGCGGAATCAGGAGCGTGAACACCATGCCGATGCCGGAGTAGATGGCGCCGGCCACGAAGTACGGCGCGAAGATCGTCCCGTGCCACCCCGGGATGATCGACATGGCGAAGTCCCAGGACACCACGGAGTGCACCGAGAGCACCAGCGGCGTGGCCAGGGCGGCCAGGTAGAGGTAGCCCCGCGTGTAGTGCCGCCACTGGTTGTCGCTGCCGGTCCAGCCGAGCGAGCAGGCGCTGTACAGCTTCTTGCGCCAGCCGGACACCTGGTCGCGCACCGCCGCGATGTCGGGCACGAGCCCGACGATCAGGAAGGTGGTGGACACCGTCAGGTAGGTCGAGATGGCGAAGACGTCCCAGAGGAGCGGCGACTTGAAGTTGGGCCAGAGGTAGCGCTGGTTCGGGTACGGGAGGAGCCAGTAGAAGATCCACTGCCGGCCGATGTGGATGATCGGGAAGAGGCCCGCCGTCATGACCGCGAACACCGTCATCGCTTCCGTGGCGCGGTACACCGCCGTCCGCCACTGCGAGCGGAAGAGGAAGAGGATGGCGGAGATCAGCGTCCCGGCGTGCCCGATGCCCACCCAGAAGACGAAGGTGGTGATGTAGGTGGACCACATGACCGGGGGGCTGTACCCCGCCAGCCCCAGGCCGTCCTTGAGGAGCATGACGAAGGTGAACAAACCGACGAGGAAGAGGCCGACCGCGCCGGCCAGCATCATGACGTAGCCGCGGCTCGGCGTGCCAAGCGTGGCCACCACGTCGCGCGTGACCTCGGCGTGGGTCTGGGTCGGCGTATACGTGTGCGACATCGTTACGCCTCCACCCCGTTGAGGACCTTGGCCAGATAGGTGATGGACGGCCGCACGTTGGTCTCCTCAAAGACGTGGTACCCGCGCGGGTCGGCCGCGCTCAGCGCCACGCGGCTGGCCGGGTCCATCCGGTCGCCGAAGATGATGGCGTCCGACGGGCAGGCCTGCGCGCAGGCGCTGGTCACGTCGCCGTCGCGGAGCGCGCGCTTCTCGAGCACGGCCGCGTTCTGGGCGCCGCGAATCCGCTGCACGCAGAAGGTGCATTTCTCCATCACGCCCCGGGCGCGGACCGTCACGTCCGGGTTGAGCTGGAGGTTGAGCGGCTCCGGGAACGCCTTCTTGTTGTAGGCGAACCAGTTGAAGTAGCGCACCTTGAAGGGGCAGTTGTTGCTGCAGTAGCGCGTGCCGACGCACCGGTTGTACACCTGGCCGTTGAGGCCGTCCGGCGTGTGATAGGCCGCGTACACCGGGCAGACCGGCTCGCAGGGCGCGTTGGCGCAGTGCTGGCAGAGCATCGGGACGAACCGCGTCTCGAGCGGCTCCCCCTCCCCGCCCCCCTCGAAATACCGCTCGATCCGCATCCAGCTCATTTCGCGGCCGCGCAGCACCTCCGACTCGCCGACGGTCGGGATGTTGTTCTCGGCGTAACAGGCGGTGACGCACGCCGAACAGCCGGTGCACTTGGCCAGGTCGATGGTCATCCCCCACTGCGGATGGTCACCGACATAATTGCCCTTGAGGGTGGCCGCCTTCTGGGCCGCCGCGAAGCCCGCCATCGCATCGAGCTCCCGCGGCGTGTTGATCTCGTGGGCCCCGCCCCCGGCCGCCTCGTGGTGCGCCTCTTCCGGGGTCAGGCCCTTGGCCGCCGCCGCCAGCGGCATCGCCTCGGCGATGCCGCGGCCGAGCTGCCGGTTGTTGCCCTCCGTCTTGGCCACCTTCTGGTAGCGACGGGTCTTTTCCAGTGACACGCGGGCGGAGACATAGGACACGAAGGCCGCGTCGCCCGGCGGCGCCAGCAGGTCGAGGGCATTGACGCCCCGGCCGGTGGCGTACTCGCCGAAGTGGGTGTGTCCGTAGCCCAGCGGCGCCGAGACCACGTCGCGACGCACCCCAGGATAGAGATAGGCCGGCGCCTCGATGCTCCCCGACGCCGACACGAGGCGAACGATCTCGCCTTCGCGAATGTCGAGCTCGGCCGCCCTCTCGGGGTGGATTTCCACCCAGGACTGCCAGGTGATCTTGGTGACCGGGTCGGGATTCTCCAGCAGCCACGGCTTGTCGGCGCCACGCCCGTCGTAGAGCATCGGGGAGGCGGAGGGGGCGAAGAGGAACTCCCCCTCGCCAGTGAACGCGGGCGAGGCGCCCGACACCTGGGCCGCCCCGGACGCGAGGCGCACCGGGGTCGGCGCCGGCGCGGCATCGTAGAGGCCACCCTGGGCCAGCGTGCTGACCCACCAGCCGGGGAAGTCGCTGACTCCGCGGCCCCGGGCCACCCCCTGCCACTGCCCCTTGAGGTACTCGTTCCACGACGCGGCCTGGAACCCGGCGAGCGGGCCGCCCGCGGCCTTGGCCACGCGCAGGAGCACCTCGCCGGCCGGGAGCGTGTCGAACACCGGTTCCATGACCGGCTGCATCAGCGACTGGATCCCGGCGCGGGGCCGGAGGTCGTCCCAGCGCTCGAGCGCGTGCGACTGCGGCAGGATGAGGTCGCACAGCGCGGCCGTTTCGTCGAGCACCAGCGCGGTCGACACCTTGTAGGGCACCTTGGCCATCGCGGCCGCGAAGCCGGAGCTCTTCGGGAGCGCGTAGACGGGGTTGGCGTCGTGGACCAGCAGCACGGCGATCTGCCCCGCCTCCATCTCCTTCTGGAGCGCGGCGAGCGCAGCGTAGCCGTCGCCCGACTCGAGATCGGCGCCGAACCGCACCGTCTGGCCGATGTTGCCGGCCACGTAGTTCAGGATGTTGACCGCGGCGCAGAGCTGCGCGGCGCCCGCGTGCTGGCTGCCGATGCCGCCGGCCACCGCCAGGCTCGGCTCCGCCGACACGAACTCGCGGGCCAGCAGCGTGATCTGCTCCGCCGTGAGGCCGGTCTGCTGGGCCACCTGGTCCGGGGCGTAGGCGGCGAGCATGCCGCGCAACGCGACCGCGTCGGACGGCGCGCTGCTCCGCTCCGCCAGGATCACCTGCGCCATCGCGAGGGCAATGGTCGCCTCGGCGCCCGGCACGATGGCAAACCACTCGTCGGCGTTCATGCCGGTGAGCGACATCCGCGGGGCGAGCGCCACGTGGCGGGACATCGTGCCATCGCGATAGCCGTGCGATGCGGCGAAGCCGCGCTGGTTCTCGACCGGCGCGAGCCAGGTCTCGAGGAAGTCGGCGCCGAACGAGAGGATGAACCTGGCGCTGGCGAAGTCGTAGGCCGGGAGGGAATCGACGCCGAACACCTGCCGGTTGGCCGCCCGCATCGGCTCGTGGTCGAAGGGCTGGTAGCGCACCACCTTGCCGCCCAGCGCCGCGGTCCAGGCGGCGAGGAGGTCGGAGAAGGTCCCCCGCCCTGCGCCGGAGATGACCGCCACCTTGCCGCCTGCCGCGCCCGCCTTGGCGGCGAACTCCGCCACCGCATCGGCCCAGGGAACGTCCGAGGTGCTCCCGTCGGCCTGCCGCCGCTGGGGCGCCCGGACGCGGTTCGGATTGTACAGCGACTGCAGCCCTGCCTGCCCCCGCGCGCAGAGCTTCCCGGCGTTGACCGGGTGCGCGGGATTGCCCTCGAGCTTGATGGCGCGCGCCTCGCGGGTCTTCACGTGCAGCCCGCAGCCGGCGGCGCACTCGGTGCAGGTGCTGGCGTAGAAGGTGGGGATGCCGGGCACCTGGTCCTCGGACTGGACCAGGTACGGAATCAGCTTCTGCACCCGGTCCGTGGAGCACCCGGTCACCGCCGCCGTGCCCGCCCCGGTCACGCCGAGCACGGTCAGGAAGCGCCGTCGGTCCATCCCGGTGTCTTGCGTCTCGTCCATTGCTGCGCCTCGAGGGCTGGCAGTCGCTAGTAGTGGCAGACGGAACAGTCGCGCGACACGTTCCGCTCCAGGTGACAGTTGATGCAGAAGCCCATGTTGTTCACGTTGTTCACCTTGAACACCTGGGGCGTGCGGGTCACGTCGCCGTGGCAGGTGGCGCAGGCGTTCGGACCCATGGCGTTGATGTGCCGCATGTGCGGGAAGTGGGCGTGCCGGGCCAGGAAGTAGACCCGGTTCCACTCGACCGGCGTGCCGGTGTTGAAGGACTCCCGGACCTTGGCGATCTCCACCTTGGCCGTGGAGTCGGTGCCGCCGATGACCAGGTGGCAGTTCATGCAGGTGCCCATGCTCGGGATGCCCGGCTCCGAGGAGACCGAGACCGAGTAGTGGCAGTACTGGCAATTGATCTTGTACTGGCCGGCGTGAATGTCGTGACGGAAGAAGATGGGCTGGCGCGGACCCTTCAGCGCGGCCGAGTCGGCGGGCGTCAGGTTCGGGGCAATCAGCGAGTCGTTGACGGCCGGTGCCGCCTGCCTCGTAGCCGCGGCATCTCGGGCGAGAAACGCCACAGCCAGCGTCAGGAGCAGCGTTCCGCCGAACACCGAGGCCAGCTTACGCATGAGCCATCACCATGATCCAGGAGGGAGACCGGAGCTTCCGTTTGTGAAACAATTCACGAAGTCGCAAGTCCAGCAAAGAGAGTCGCCTTGCCCCGCGCAGGCCGTATTATATGCCTGCTAGGGCGAATCACAACCCTGTGCGATACAACAATATCCGATAAATTTATTCGGGATTTTCCGGCTCACCCCGCCGCCCGGCGGAGCGAACCCGGTGGCGCCTCGGCACGCATCCACTCTGCCTTCTTCTTGGCAAAGCTCAGGAAGGCGGTCGCCAGGCGTTGGTCAGAGAAGGCCAGCCAGCACCAGCGGACCGGCCCGGTGCGCTGCGCCTCCGTGATGGCCTGCGTCACGGCGGCCGGCAGACGCCCGTCGGCCGCCTTCCGCTCTTCCCCGTCCGAAATGGTGAAGGTGGCACTCACTCCGTCCTGCATCACGTGCATCCAGCAGAGCTTCCGGTTGCCGAGGGTGTACTCCCACGCCCACCGCCACTGGGGACCGAGGAACTTCACGTGCTCGACCACGCCGGGGATGGACCGGAGCCCGTCGCGCACCAGCTTGAACCGCGCGGCGACCGGGGGCGGGAGGTCCTTGATCGGCGCCTTCGGCTCCGGCTCCGACGCGGAATCGGGATACCGGTTGCCCTTCCAGTACGACGTCGATCGGCTCAAGAATGGCTCCGCTCCAAAAGGAAACGATGATCCGGAAATCTACGGGGGAGCCCGTGACCGAGGGAAGCGCCGGGGTGTGCGCGCTTCCCCCGCCGCCATCGTCTCCCCATCCAACTCGCCCCGGCGCGACCGCGAGCATTGCGACTGTGGACGGCCGTGTCCGGATCAGCGAGCCAGAACCGTGGTACGGCGGCCCCGTATCACGGTTCGCCGGCGTTGGCCTCGGGCGGCTCGGCGGCCGGGGCCACGCCCGCACGTTCCAGGAAGCGGCGCACCTCGATTCCCATTGCCCGCAGCAACGACGCCTCCCGCCCGTCGAGTCCCGCCCGGAAGACGATCTCCCTGAACGAGCGCATCACGTGGTCGGGGCGGCGGGTCTTGAAGAAATCGATGGCCCACAGGGCGCGCGTCCAGTCGGTGAAGAGCCACTCGATCTGGTCGGCCGCCGCCGGGGCCGCCCGCCGGCGGGGCGGCTTGGTCGGGATGTCCGCGCCGATCCGGACCCGCCACGTCTCGTAGCTCATGACCCCGATGGCCTGCGCCAGGTTCATCGAGGTGTACTCCGCGCTGGTGGGGATGGAGACCAGGGCGCGGCAGAAGTCGAGCTCGTCGTTGGTGAGCCCCTTGTCCTCGCGGCCGAAGACCATCGCCACCGGCCCCGCCTCCGCGCTCGCCACCAGTTCCGTGGCCGCCTCGCGCGGTTCCAGCACCGTCCGCTTCGCCGCGCGCCCGCGCGCGGTGAGTGCCACGCTGTACACGGTGTCGGCCAGGGCGTCGGAAAGCGACGCATAGGTCTCGATGCGGGCGACGAGATCGGCGGTGTTGTGGGCGATCCCCTCGATCCGCCACGGATCGAAGACCTCCGGATTCACCAGGCGGATGCCGGTGATGCCGAAGTTCTTGGCCAGCCGGACAGCGCTGGCGATGTTGACGATGTCCTGCGGAGCGACGAGCACCAGGATCGGCGCGCCCCCCGGGTTCTGTGCGGAGGGCTCGGTCACCCGCGCAACTCCACCCCTGCCTCTTGCTCGATGAGCTGGATCGGCGCCAGGTAGTCGGCCTCCTCGCCGAGCTCGGCGCGCGCCTGGGCGAGCAGCGCGGACGCCAGGTGGAGCACCGGACCGGCCACGCCCTGCCCCTCGAGGAACTCGGCGCCGATGCGCGCGTCCTTGTCGAGCAGCGCCAGCCGGAAGGTGACCGGGAAGAGGCGGGTCAGCACGCGCTCCGGCACCAGGTACTCACTCACGAAACTCCGCCCGCTCGAGGCGTTGAGGACCTCCACCGCCTTCTGGGCCGAGATGCCGCTCTTCACCAGCGCCGTCAGCCCCTCGCCGACCGCGAAGAGATTGACCGCGAGCAGCGCGTTGTTGACCGCCTTCATCGCGTCCCCCGCGCCGAGCGGCCCCATGTGCTCCACCCGGCGGCCGAAGCACTCCAGCACCGGCCGGGCGCGCTGGAAGATCGCGTCGCTCCCACCCACCATGACCGTAAGCGTGCCCGCCTCGGCGCCGTTCGTCCCGCCGCTCACCGGCGCATCCGCAAACTCCACCCCGATCGAGGCGAGCCGCGCCCCGATCTTCCGGGTGGTGCCGGGGTCGCCGGAGGTGCAGTCGAGAAAGAGCGCACCCTTCCCCAGGCCGGCGAGCAAACCCTCCGGCCCGTCGAGCAGCCCCTCGACCTCCGCGGAGGTCGAGAGGCAGGTGATCACCACCTCGGCGCCGGCGACCGCCGCGCGCGGGGAGGTGGCCACGGAGCAGGCATGGGCCACCGCGAACGCCTCGGCCTTCGAGCCGGTGCGGTTCCAGACCGTGAGGTCGTGGGCCTTGGCGATGTGGACGGCCATCGGGGTGCCGATGGCCCCCAGCCCGAGAAAGGCGATGCGCATCAGGAAGGTCCGGCGTTGGGGGTGAACGGCGTCTCAGCCGGCCTGGCCGCGGCGGCCGAGCTCACGGTCGAACATGTACAGCCCGGAGGTGTTGTTGCCGATCAGGCGCAGGGTCTCGACGAGCTGGCGACTCGTCTTTTCCTCCTCCACCTGCTCGGTGATGAACCACTGGAGCAGCGCCTGCGAGGCGTAGTCCTTCTCCTTCGCCGCGAGCTCGAAGAGCGCGTTGATGCTGGCGGACACCGTCGCCTCCTGCGCGACGGCGGCCTCGAAGGCGGCGAGCGGCGACGCGTACGTGGCCGGCGGCGACGCCAATTCCCGGTAGACCACCGTGCCGCCGCGATCCTCGACGAAATCGGTGAACTTCATGGCGTGGCCGATTTCTTCCCGTGCCTGGATGCGCATCCACGCGGCCGACCCGGGATGGTTGATGCCGCTGAAGTACGCCGACATCGCCAGGTACTGGTACGCCGACTCGAGTTCCTTGTGGATCTGGTCGTTCATGGCCGCCTGGACTGCCTTGCCGATCTGCATGGACTGCCTCCGGGATCCGAGGGAATACCGGCCCACCGTTGACGCCAGCCCCGGGGAGGCGTACGCTACGCGCGAGCCATGACCCCTAAAGATAGCCTGCCCTCCGGGGCCCCGTCATCGATCCGGACACGCCTCGCATGGAGCCGGGTCGTGCTCTCCATCCTGGGCGCCCTGCTGGTCCTCTTCATCGTGGGCCCCCTGCTCCGGCTCCTCTTCCTCGCGACGCCGCAGAGCCTTGGCCAGGCGCTGCACGACAGGGAACTGCTCGCCTCCATCGGCCTGACCCTCGGCACGGCCACCGCCGCGACGCTCATCGGCGCGCTGCTCGGCGTGCCCCTCGCCTACCTCCTGGCGCGCCGCAGCTTTCGCGGACGCCGCTTCGTCGAGGCGATCGTGGAGCTGCCGGTCGTCGTCCCCCACCCGGTGGCCGGCATCGCGCTCCTCCTGTTTCTTGGGCGGAATTCCGCGGTGGGCGGGATGTTCGCAAAGTTCGGCATCGAGTTCGTCAGCCACATTCCGGGCATCGTGGC
>DAOLIZ010000085.1:9160-11039 GCA_035328285.1 Gemmatimonadales bacterium | reverse complement strand
CCCATGTGTGCCTCCTGAGCAGAGTCAGTTGCCGCGGCGGGACGCCGCCAGCCACACCAGCCAGCCGAGCGCAAGCACGACGGCCAGTTGTATGATATCCGTCCTCGGTCGCGACGCCAGCAGCCCCAGGCCCACGGCCATGCAGGCCATGGCCAGGACGGTCCCGCCGGGCGCGCGGAAGGAGGCCGGCCGCCGTGCGCGGTTCCGCCGCAGCACGGGGAGCGCGGCGCAGGTCACGATGTAGACGATCACCCGCAGGCCCACGGTGATCGAGACCGCGGACGCAAACGTCGTCACGGCGGTGAAGAGAAGCATCCCCACGGCGGACACCACGAGGCCGACATGCGGGGTCTGGTAGTGCGGATGCACCGCCGCGATGCGGGCCGGCAGTTGGCGGCGCTCGGCCATGGCGAAGGGCATCCGTCCAGCGCCTAGCAGGATGGCGTGCGCCACCCCGAGCGTGGAGAGCAACGCCCCGACGACCATCACGAGCCCGCCGGCGGGCCCGAAGACGCGCTGGGCGGCGTCCGCCAAGGGGCGCGCCGAGTGCCCCAGGTCGGGGAGCGTGCCCACCGCGACCACCTGGACTCCCACATAGACCAGTGCGACGATACCGAGCCCGGCCAGGAACGAGAAGGGAATGGTCCGTTCCGGGTCACGCACCTCGCCGCCGGGCACGCCGAGTACCTCGAAGCCGCTGAACGCGTAGATGGCGAGCAGCACGGCGCCGGACAGCACGGCGGGTGCCGGCACGGCGGATGGCATCAGCCGGGCTCCATCGACGAAGAACAGCCCGACGAGCACGAACAGGGCGAGCGGGATGAGCTTGGCGAGCGTGAAGATGTTGTTGACGGTCCCGGCGCGCCGCACGCCGAGGACGTTGATCGTGGTGAGCAGGACGACGAGGCCGGTGATGATGCCGATCCGCCAGGGACCGCTTGAGAGGATCGGCGCGAACCAGCCGAGGTAGTCGACGAAGAGGTTGGTCACGGCCGCGAAGCCGCCGAGTTGCGTCACCCACATCAGCCATCCGATCTCGAACCCGACGGCGGGACCGAAGGTCTCGTAGGCGTACAGATATGGCCCACCCGTGTCCCGGAAGGCGCTGCCCACTTCGGCGAAACAGAGGGTGATGCCGAGGACCACCAGTCCGGCGAGGACGATGGCCCACACGCTCAGGGGGCCGACGGCGAGATAGAGGACGGCAGGAATGCCGAAGATGCCGCCCCCGATGACCCGGTTGACGGCAAAGGCAGTGAGGTCGCGCCGACCGAGGGCGCGGACGAGCGTGGGGTGGGCTGGGCTGGCCACCCCCCAATGTAGCGCGCGGCGGCGGGGCCGCGAGGCTCAGACCGGTTGCAGGTTGGTCAACACCGTGATGGCGAGGAGGTCGGTGCGTGGCACGACCGTCGAGAGCACGGGAGCGGTCAGCGCCTCGCCGTTGCTTCGACGGAAGGTGATTTCTCTGGCCATCGCGTCCGGTGGTCCGCCCCCACTCGAGCGGTCACCCACCACGAGGCCGAGCTCGCTGCCCAGGCGGATCAGCTCCCCGGGCGAACGGTACCCCAGCAAGTCGACAAACGCGCGGTTGGCCAGGAGCGGCACCGCGTTGCTGTCGAGGAGACAGAGAGGATGTGGCGCCTGATCGAGGAGGGCGCGGTGCAGCTCGCGATCGCTCCGCAGGGTGTCCTCTATCCGTCGGCGCTCGGCGGCGGCCTGCTTCAGGTCGGCCACCTGCTTGCGAAGATCGGTGTTCTCGTTGATGAGTTCCTGCTTGCTGCGGTGCTGGTCCCGCATCGGCCGCCCTCGCTCACATGGATGGTCTATCCATCGTGACGAGTGGGCGGGGCGGATTCGCACAGTCGCGAAGTGGAACGCG
>DAOLIZ010000085.1:4521-9060 GCA_035328285.1 Gemmatimonadales bacterium | reverse complement strand
TGGGCGTTGGTCAGCGCTGCCTCCGCCTCCTCGCCCTGGCTCGCGTACGCTGGATTCGCCACCAGGAACCAGGCGTAGTGCGTACTCCAGTCGGTCGGTATCGGCATGTCCTGGGCCGCGGCACTCCGGGGAGCGGCAACACCGAGGACCGCGGCCAGGACGGCGCCCGTTGCGATTCGAAGACAAGTCATTGGGGTGAGGCCTCCCTTTCGAATTGCTGATGATTCCCCGGCAGCCAGGTCTGCCCACCGTCCTTCCATCGCGAGGATCGTCCGGGTCGAGCTCGCCCCCGTCACGCGTCGACACATCTAGGAGAGATTCAACCTCTCGAGAAGGGCAGTGAACCGTGGATGGCCACGGAGCGGTGCGAACAGAAACGACGCCTTGAGACCATAGAGTCCACCGGTCCCTTCGGCCAGCGATTGCTCGAGGCAGTCGATGGCGAGGTCGAACTCACCGAGCCCGGTATGCACGTAGGCCCGGTAGTAGGGCGTGACGTATTCCTGGTGGGCATGCTCCGTCAGCTTCCGGAGTACGTCACGGGCCTGCTCGACCCGCCCCGTCAGGCCGTAGGCCTCCCCGAGCTGACCGAGGAACATCGGGTCGTGCTGCGTCAGGGCAGCGCCCTGCTCGAGTTCCGCCAGCCCTTCCTCCGTCCTGCCTGTCTTCAGGTACGCCCAGCCAAGCGTGGCGCGGGCACGTCCGTACTGAGGATCCAGTTCGACCGCGTGCTGGGCGGCGACTACCGCCTCCTCAAAGCGACCCGCCCGGAGCAGCGCCGACGCAAGATCCGTCCGGTGCGAGAGCGGATCGAGTTCCTGCGCACGCGCCTCCAGCCGGATCGCCTCGTCGTGGCGCCCCTGGGCTGCCAGCAGTCGCCCGTACAGATCGTGGGCATCCGCGCTCCCGGGTGCAAGCTCGAGGGCGCGCCTGAACTCCGCCTCCGCACCGGCCCAATCGAAGTGGTGGACGTACTTGAGGAAGCCGAGCATGCAGTGCGCCTCGCCGAGCGTGCTGTCGAGCGTCAGCGCCCGAGCCACCGATGCTTCGGCGAGGGCGTAAGCCTCCCGTGGATGCATCAGGCCGACCCCCGAGGCCAGTGCGACCTCGAGATATGCCTGTGCCAGGTCGGCGTGCGCCAGCGCGAATCCCGGATCGCGTGCAATCGCCCGGCCGAAATAGTCGATCGCCTGTCGCAGGCCGTCCGCGGTGTGGCGCACGAACCAATGGCGCCCCTGGAGGTAGAGCTGATACGCCTGCAGGTCCCGCGTGGGCTCCCGGCGGATGCGGGACTTCTCGTCCGGGGAAAGCTCCGCTCGAAGGGCGGTCGCGATCTGGAGCGCCACATCGGACTGAATCGCGAAGATGTCGGTCAGCCGTCGGTCATAGGTCTCAGCCCAGAGATGCTGGTCCGTCTCTGCGTCGATGAGCTGGGCCACGATGCGGACCCGGTCTCCGTCGCGCCGGACGCTCCCGTCCAGGAGTGTCGCCGCGGACAACCGGGCGCCGATCTCCCGCAGGCTCTGGTCCCGCTTCTTGAACATCATGACCGAGGTGCGCGAAATCACCTTCAGGGACCGAATCTTCGAGAGCTGCGCAGTGACGTCCTCGGTGATCCCGTCCGCGAAGTACTCGTTGTCCGGATCCGGGCTCAAGTTGAGGAAGGGGAGCACGGCCACCGACCTCGCCGCCGCATGGACGCCGGCGGGTCGCGAGAGGGCCACGCTGAATTCGTCGACCGTGGCATACCGGTCGGCAGGGGCCTTCGCCAGCGCCGTCCTCACCGCCACCTCGACCCCTTCCGGCACGGTCTCCCGCACGGTCCGAAGGCGCGGGACGGTGTCGATCGCCTTTCGCGCCTGGATGGCCTGCGCTGTGGCGCCCGTGTAGGGTGGGGTCCCCGCCAGCATCTCGTACAGCACGCACGCGAGGGAGTAGAGATCGCTGCGAGGGTCCACCGTCTCGCCGACCGACTGCTCCGGGCTCATGTACGTGGGGGTTCCCACCGCGAGGCCCGGGTCGGTGAGCCTGCCCGAGGCGGCGGCGCGCACGGCCGAGGCGATGCCGAAGTCGCTGACGACCGGGTGTCCCGCCTGGAGCAGAATGTTCTCGGGCTTGATGTCCCGATGCACGACACCCAGCCGGTGGGCGTACGCCAGCGCGTCCGCGACCCCGCGCGTGATACGGAGCGCGTCGTCCAGCGGCAACTGCTTCTCTCGGCTCAATCGATCGCGCAGCGACTCGCCCTCCACGAAGGGCATGACAAAATAGAGCAATGCGGGGGAGTCGGCGTCCGGGGGAGCCGCTTCCCCCGAGTCATGAAGCGGCAAGATGTGGGGATGGTTGAGCCCGGCGGCGATCTCGATTTCCCGGAGGAAGCGAGCCGAGCCGAGCGAACGAGCCAGCTCCGGACGGAGCACCTTGATGGCGACCCGCCGCCGGTGCTTGAGGTCCTCGGCGAGGAGGACCACGGCCATCCCGCCGCGACCAAGCTCACGCTCGATCCGGTATCGTCCGGCCAGGGCCGTCCTGAGCTGACCGAGGTCACGAGGTGACAAGGAGCCCATGCCGAAGCATACTGCGGCCGGCGTGGCTGTCGAGGGGCGCGTCCGGGAAGAGGGACCGCGCGGACTTCTCCGCCGCGCGGGCTGGCCGGTTCCCGGAGGCGGCCCGCCTATCCCACTCGGCGGTAGTCGCCGTCGAACAGCTTGTTCCAGGTGCGCCCGTCGGCCGACATCTCCATCGAGGATGCGATGCGGTCGGGCCTGGTGTAGTCGGAGCGCATCCGGACGTGCATCGGCGGTCCGCCGTGCCCCATGACCAGGACTTCGTCGGCGAACTTCCCGGTGAACCGCTCCGGCGGGGAGCCGATCGAGTCGACCCAGGTCATGGCGTAGAGTTCCGACGTCGGGTCGAAAGTGTAGATGCCGTGGCCGGCAAATGTCACGGCGCCGCCCCGCGTCTGCTCATAGTCGATGACGAGCGCAAATCCGCCGACCGTGACACGACCCACCGTCCGGCCAATCGCGGTCCCGCCCTTCGGGTCCCAGGCGGAGGGATACATGGTTTCTTCGCCCACCCAGGTACCCGCCATCTGTTCGAACCGTCGGTGGCCCATGGATAGTGTCGGCATGTATGTGAGTGCCCCCCGGTATCGACCGTGGGTGGTGAGTCCGGCCGGCCAGCCGCGGTGTGAAGGAAAACCGTGTCGCCTGGCCGCAAGACCAGGGAGCACGATGGCGACGCCAACTCACAGGGAGGCGTGGATGGTCGTCCCCAAGACCTGGTCATGCATCAGGTGCCTTTCGAACCAGGTCGATCTGGATGGCGTAGGCCATGGTCGTGGCGAGCACGGCATACGCGCCAATCTGCCACTCGGGGAAGAACCCCGCGAGCACCAGGATGGCGTTCGCGATGTATACCACCTGCAGGACCAGGATGGGGCTGAACGGCGTCCCCCGGCCCGCCCGGGGATTCCGGAGGTAGACCCAGGCGCCGAAGCCCAGCACCAGGAGCGGCCCGAGCAGGCTGATCCACTCGTTGAGTCTCGGCGGCGGTTCGCGGACCGCCAGATACGTCAGGGCCAGCGCCGCCAGTCCCGCCACGGCCAGGACGTGACACGCCGTGCGCTCTGGCCATGACAGTCCCGCGGGCTTCAGCCACCGGATTGAAGCGAGCAGGATGACAGGCGCGAGGCCGGCTGGCAACGCCAGTCGCCAGAGCACGCCGTCGAGCAGCGCCTCGCGTGGCGTGGTGCTCCAGGTGAACGGCAGAAACAGCGCGATGACGCCCAGGCCGCCGATGGCGGTCAGGGCCACGTGGGCCGCGCGATGGGCTGGTCCAGACGGGGGAGAGGTCAGGCGCTAGTCCTGCAGCACGAAGCTGACCTTCATCAGCACGCGATACTCGCTGACCTTGCCTTTGACGACCACGACCTTCTGGCTCTTGATCCAGGCACCGTTGACGTTTCGCAGCGTCTTGTCGGCGCGGGCAATCCCGGTGGCTACGGCATCCTCGAAGCTCTTGGTCGATGAGGACTGGATCTCGGTGACTTTGGCGACGGACATGGTGCGCTCCCGCGTGGAATGGAAGGATGTCATTCCTAACTAACAGCCCTGCACCAAATCCGCCAGAACGCGAGCCCCGGATGCCGCGCCTCCCTGGGCATCCGTCCCGGGCGGCCTCCTACGGCGTCCGGGCCGCCGCCCGCGCAATGGCGCGCAGCATCCCGCCGAACACCAGCTGGTGCACCGGATACAACGCGTACCAGTAGGCCCGGCCGAGCGGACCCACCGGATCAAAGCTGGCCGTCTGGCGGATGGTCGAGCCGGCCGCGTCTCCCGTCACCTCGAACTCCAGCCAGGCCCGGCCCGGCAGCTTCATCTCGGCAGCGAGCCGGAGGAGGTGGTTCGGCTCCCACGCCTCCACCCGCCAGAAATCCACCGCATCGCCGACCGAGAGCTTTGTGGGGGACGGACGGCCGCGGCGAATCCCCACCCCGCCGACCAGCAGGTCGAGGAAGCCGCGCAGGCGCCAGAG
>DAOLIZ010000085.1:1407-4421 GCA_035328285.1 Gemmatimonadales bacterium | reverse complement strand
GGCGAATCCCCACCCCGCCGACCAGCAGGTCGAGGAAGCCGCGCAGGCGCCAGAGCCCGTCCCAGGCGTACCACCCCGTATCCCCGCCAATCTCCTGGATCGGCCGGAATGCCTCGCCCGGTGGCACGGCAACTCGAATCGTCCGGGAGTCGACCAGGCGCGGACCGAACTGAACGCCGCCCCAGGAGGGTTGCTCCCCGCCGGCGGACAACGCATCGGACCAGCGCGTGGCCGCGATCTCCCGATCTTCCCGCACGAGGGCGCGCCGGACCGCATCCTCCACCCCCATCGGGCGGACCGAGAAGACGCTGAGCGCGGTGTCATCCCGGACCACCGTGGAATGCACGATGCTGTCGAGGAGTTTGCGCCCGATCCGCGCGTAGAGGGGGGTGATGAGGCCGAGCCAGAGGCTGGAGAGGTAGGGGGTCAGCACGGGTACCGGGATCATCCGCACCCGGCGGCCCCGGAGCTTCCCGTAGACCCGCATGATCTCCGCGTACGACATCCGGTCGGCGCCACCGATCTCGTAGATCCGGCACGCGGACACCGGCAGTTCGAGCGCCTCGACCAGGTAGGCGAGCAGGTCGTCGATGGCGATCGGCTGGGCCGGCACGTTCACCCACTTGGGCGTGATCATGACCGGCAGCCGCTCGACCAGGGAGCGGATCATTTCGTAGGAGAGGCTCCCGGAGCCGATCACGATGGAGGCCCGGAATTCCAGCACCGGCACCCCGGACTGCCGCAGGATCTCACCCACCTCCTGCCGGCTGCGCAGATGGGCGGAGAGTGCTTCCTCCCCGCTCCCCAGGCCGCCGAGGTAGATGATCCGGGCCACGCCCGCCGCTTTCGCCGCCTGGCCGAAGTTGCGTGCCGCCTGGCGATCGGCCTCCTCGAACGAACCGTCCGACCCCATCGAGTGGACCAGGTAGTAGGCCACCTCCACCCCGTTCAGCGCCGCCTCGAGCGTCGAGGGGTCCAGCACGTCCCCGGCCACCACCTCGGTGGACGCGGCCACCCGCGACGTCAACGCCTCCGGCCGCCGGACCAGGCACCGCACGCGAGAGCCCCGCTGCTCGAGGAGCGGGAGCAGTCGCCCCCCGACATAACCGGTGGCGCCGGTCAGGAGGATCCGCTGGGGCTGCGGTACGGCGAGGGAATCGGTCATCGGACGGAATGCAACTCCTTGGACGGGAAGACCCCTCCTCTACCCGGCGCCGCGGCGAAGGTTCGAGACGACAAAGGGCCGGCAATGCTCTGCCGGCCCTCGTCACACCCGGTGCCTGGTCGACCTCAGGGCGTGCGGGTCGCCGTCCAGGTCCCGCTCTGCATCACGCTGTCGGACCCGGCCGCCATCCAGACGACCGTGCCAGTCCAGGCATTGCCGTTGGCGCGCCCCACGGCCCGCCACATCATCTGCGGGGCATCCGCGGCCGCACCCATGGCAGTGTACGGTCCACCCACCCAGACGACGCTGTCGCCCGAGAGCGTGGCCACCATCGGGATCGTCATGTCCGGGGCGGCGGCCTGCACCAGCTCGCCGACCAGGTCGCCATTGGCGTTGGTCATCGCCATGGACGTCCAGTTCGAGACGCTGTCAGTTCCGTCAATCGTCGTGGCACCGGCATAGTTGCCCACGACTTCGGCGGCGGTCAGGGCGGCCGGAGCGGCCATGGCGGCCTCGTCCATCTTGGGAGCCTTTTCGCCACCACAGGCCCAGAGGAGAAGGGGAAGGAGCAGAAGCTTGCGCATGATTCCTCGCAGGTCGAGATGAAGTGGGAGCGGGTCGGGATGGACAGACAATACACCTTCTGACCCAGAGCACAAGCTCTGGGGCGCTTCCCCGGAAACCGGAGTGGGGAGTTGCTCCGTCATGTCGCGGCCCGCTGGCCGGGTATCCCCGCCTCCGCGCCGGACGGCCGTCGCTCCAGTCGGGCGGCGACCAGGGCGAAGATCCCGTATGCCGCCAGCGCCGTCCATGCCGCCGCCATGTCGGACACGGGCGGGGGACCGAAGAAGACGTACGCCTGGATCCCCAGCATGACGGCACCGAAGACCACGAACGGCAGGCGGCGGGCCTCCGCTCGGGCGAGATAGAGCCACATACCGCCGAAGAGGAACGCCGATTCCAGCGCGAAGGCGATGACGGGATGATTCCATAGCCCCAGCCCGACCTTCATCGTGTTGTCGTAGATCGGCAGGTCCGGCCGATGCACGATGAAGTCGAGCAGCCAGTGCGAGAAGACCGCGAACGCGACCACGAGCGCCGCGCGCCCGCCTCCGCCGTGCCTGCTGAGTGCCCGGTAGCCGACGAACGCGATGGCCGACCAGAGCAGGGCGGCCACGAGACTGTGCGTGTACGGCATGTAGTAGAGATCCAGGGGATTGGAGGCCGTGATCCCGGGAACGATTCTGAGTTTCTCGATGCCGAGGAGAATGAACGGCGCCCACAGGACATCGAGGAGCTGAACGGCGAGGAAGAGCACCCAGAGCGGAACCGAGGTGTCGAATCGCTTGGCGGCGAACGACACGCCATAGTGTCCGACAAACATGGTACGAGCCTCCTGGTTGGAGGAAGAAGAAGGGCGAACGCGGCGCCCCCTCTGGCGTAACGTGAACGGGACGACCGCACGACATTCACGGCGATTGCAGTTGATCACCCCTGTGTAATATGGCATGACTTCACTCACCACACAAGTCGTATCCTATTATTCCACAATGCTTTATACAATACCAACGAAAGAATTCTGCCCGGCGGCTCGGACTACTCCGTCCACAGGCAAGGGCGACGACTTCGGCGGCCAGGAAATCATCGCCCGGTTTGAGGGGTGGTTCGACTATATCCGGCAGGACGGGCGGCGGGTGGACTTCAGCGAGGCGGCCCCCTGATCTTGACGTCCATTTATCTTCGGTTTATGTTCGGTTTAACGTACCGAACAAAAGCCGAAAAAGGGCGCCATGTCACCCACTCCCCCACCGCCTCCGCGGCCCCAATACCCGTCCCCCCAAGCCAATGG
>DAOLIZ010000085.1:0-1307 GCA_035328285.1 Gemmatimonadales bacterium | reverse complement strand
CACCCACTCCCCCACCGCCTCCGCGGCCCCAATACCCGTCCCCCCAAGCCAATGGCTCATCTCAACGAGCGAACCCCCTGGCCTACCGGCGCATACGGGTCTGCCCCGAATGCGCCGGCCCCGTCAGCCATAACTCCGGCTGCATGTCCTGCCGGGCCTGTGGGTGGGGGAGGTGCGGCTAGTGGCGGGGCCGGTGGGCAGCGGGGCAGGTGGGCAGTCGCTCCAGCGCGGCCCCCAACTCTCGTTCCTGCCCCGCGGCCCCGCAGCCCCGCTGCCCCGCCTCGGCGGAGCCGAACACCGCGGCGTCTCCTTCGAATCCGTGCCGACCCGCTCCGTGCTCAACAGCCCGGCCGCCACCCACATGCCGTTCTGGTCGGTGAACCCCTACATCGGCTGCGAATTCGGCTGCACCTACTGCTATGCCCGCGATACCCATCGGTGGACCATGGAGCGGATGGAAGGGACAGGGGGTGAGGGCGAATCCTTCGAGAACCGCATCCTCGTCAAGGCCAACGCGCCGACCATCTTCCGCCGGACGCTCATTCCCGCCCGCATTGACGGGAAGCCCATCGTCATCGGCACCGCCACCGACCCCTATCAGCCCGCCGAGCGGCGCTTCCGGATCACCCGCGGGCTGCTCGAGTCGCTCCTCCCGCACCGCGGCCTCCACCTCGGCCTCATCACCAAGTCACCACTCATCACCCGGGACATCGACCTCCTGGTGCAACTCGCCGAACGTCACACGGTGCGCATCCATATCTCGCTTGCCGCCCTCGAGGGACGGCTGGTCCGGCGCATCGAGGCCCGCTCCCCCGCCCCACACGCCCGGCTCCGTGCCCTCGGCCGCCTGGCCGCGGCCGGCCTCGACGTCGGCCTCCTCGTGGCCCCCATCATTCCCGGCGTGACCGACGGCCGGACGCAACTGACCGCGCTCTTCCGCGCGGCGAAGGAAGCTGGTGCCCGTCGCGTGGCCGGGGAGGCGCTCCGACTCGGCCCCGCGGCGCGGCGCCACTTCCTTCCGCACCTGGCCCGGGAGTTTCCCGACCTCGTCGCGCGCTACGCCCGTCGCTACGGACAGCGGCAAACCGCCGGCAAGGATTACACGACGGCCCTCGCCCGGCGCCTCGACGCCATCCGGCAGGACCTCGGGCTCGCCGGGGGCCACGGCTTGTGACCCGCGCCGTCCTCTTCATCGATCCTCCCGCCTTCTGCACCACCGTCGAGGCGCTCGTGGCCCCCGCCCTTCGCGGGCGGCCCGTCGCTGTGGCGGCGCCCGGCGCCGACCGCGCCACCGTGCTTGCCCTCTC
>DAOLIZ010000084.1:0-11302 GCA_035328285.1 Gemmatimonadales bacterium | reverse complement strand
GCGGCGGGGGCGGGCGCCTCGACGGCGGGGCCCGAGCCGCCGCTGCTGCACGCCAGCGCGCCGATCAGGAGCAGGGAGGCGGCGTGGGACCGCCGAAGTGAGCTGGTCACGGCGTCGCTCCGAGGAGGGTGGTGATCTTCAGCAGGAGCCGGTCCATCTCGACCGGCTTCGTATCATAGTCGTCGCAGCCCGCCTCGATGGCGCGCTCCCGGTCGCCCGCCATGGCGTGCGCAGTCAGCGCGATCACGCGAACCTCGGCGATGGCCGGGTCGGCGCGCAGACGACGCGTCGCCTCCCACCCGTCGATGCCCGGCAGGCTCATGTCCATCAAGACCAGGTCGGGCCGCTCCGAGCGCACCAGTTCGAGCCCGCGTTCGCCGTCCTCGGCCACGATCACGGTGTAACCCCGTCGCGTCAGCCGGCGGGACAGCATGTCCCGGTTCAATTCGTTGTCTTCCACCAGCAGGATCTTGGCCACCGCCTACCCCTCCCTCGCGCCGGATTCCGAGAGCAGCCGCTTCATCTCCGCCACCAGCGCCTCGCTGTCCAGATGGTCCTTGTCGAACACGCGGGCGACGTGCGTCGAGAGATGCTCACGCTCCTCCGCTGTCAGGTCGTGTGCCGTCACCACGACGACCGGCACCTGCTCTCCCCTCTCGCGTCCACGCAGCGCCGCGAGAAACTCGAATCCGTTCATCTCGGGCATCATCAGGTCGAGCAGGATGAGGTCGGGAAGGCCCCGGGCGAGCGCCTCGAGCCCCTCGACCCCGTTCCGCGCCTCGCTGACCTCCCACGACTCGCTGCGGAGCAGCTCCCGCATCCGGTCCCGCGCTGCGTCGTCGTCGTCGACGACCAGGGCGCGCCCGCCCCCCTCGTGCCGGAAGCGCCGGATGACCCGGACCAGGCGCTCCCGGTCCACCGGCTTGGTCAGGTATTCCGACGCACCGAGCGAGAAGCCGAGGTTCTTGTCGTCGATGATGGTCAGCATCACGACCGGGATCTTGGCCAGCTGCGCGTCCGCCTTCAACGTGCGCAGCACGTTCCAGCCGTCGCTGCCGGGCATCATCACGTCGAGCGTGATCACGGCCGGCTTGAGCTGGCGCGCCAGCGCGATCCCCTCCTCGCCGCTCAGCGCCGGGATGACCGCGATCCCCTCCTTCTCGAGCGTGCGCTGCACCAGGTCGTGCATCGCCGGGTCGTCGTCGATGACGAGGACCAGTCCCTTCGGGCCCGCCATCAGCGCCACATGGTCACTGGTGACGGGGCGCGGGACCACCTCGGCCGGCAGCACCAGCGTGAAGGTCGAGCCCTGCCCCTGGATGCTCTCCACCGTCACGGTGCCACCCATCAGCTCGGCGAACCGCTTGGTGATCGTGAGACCAAGCCCCGTGCCCCCGTACTTGCGAGTCGTGGAGGCGTCCGCCTGGGTAAACGGCTGGAAGAGCCGTTGCACCTGTTCCGGCGTCATGCCGATGCCGCTGTCCTGCACCGCCATCCGGATCCACCGCTGGCCGTCGACCACCTCCGCCCGCACCCTGAGCGTCACGGTGCCGGTGTCGGTGAACTTCGACGCGTTGCTCAGCAGGTTGAAGAGCGACTGCCGCAGCTTGGTCATGTCCGCGTGAATGCTCCCGACATCATCGGGGCAGTCGACAACGAGGGTGTTGTGCTTCTGCGCCACCAGGGGCTGGATCGTGCTGACCACGTCCTCGAGCATCGCCCGCACGGCGAACGTCTCGAGGTAGAGGTCCATCTTGCCCGCCTCGACCTTCGAGAGGTCGAGGATGTCGTTGATCAACTGCAGGAGGTGCCGCCCGGCGCCATGGATCTTCCGGAGATCCGGCACGAGGTCGTCGAGTTGCCGGTCCTCCGCCTCCTCCTCGAGGATCTCGCTGTATCCGATGATGGCGTTCAGCGGGGTACGGAGCTCGTGGCTCATGTTGGCGAGGAAGCGGCTCTTCGCCTTGTTGGCCACATCCGCCGCTTCCCGCGCCTGGCCCAGGGCCGCGTTGCTCTCCTCCAGTTCATGCGTACGCAGCCTGACCTTGTCCTCGATGGTGGCGTAGGTCTGCCGCAGGTCGGCCGCCATCCGGTTGAACGCGCCAGCCAGCGCGCCGACCTCGTCGCGGCTCCGGACCTGCACCTCCTGCGGCCACTCCCCCTCGCCGAGGCGCGACACGGCAGTGTGGATGGCGCGGAGGGGACGGAGCATCCGGCGCGTGAGGACGAACAGCAGGAGGGAGGATCCCAGCGCGATCAGGAGCACCAGCGGCAGCAGTCCCTCGGCCACCTGCCGAGACGCGTCGCCGGCGGCGGCGGCGAACGGGGCGTACGGCGTCGCCGCGTAGAACACGCCGAGGACCGCCGCGTTCGTCCCGGTTTCCCGGATCGGCCAGTACAGCGTCCAGTCATCCTCGCCGATGGTGGCCCGCCCGTCGACGACCTCCCCCTGGGCCAGCGCGAGGCCGGCCGCGACCGGCAGTCCCGTGTCCGGATCGCGCGACGGCATCACCGTGAGCGGGCCGGCGGTCACTGTCAGGGTGTCGCTGGTTGCCAGGCGGAGCGCCCGGTCGTTGCCGGCGCGCTGCGCGATGCTGAGCTTGGTGCCCGTCAGGCGTGACAGCTCGACCAGCGCCGCGGTCACCTCGGCATTTCCGTAAATGGGCGCGCGGCCCTTGAAGAGCTGGGTGGTCAGGGTCTCGGCCGGGGCGGCCGGCCCGGCGCTGAAGATGAGCGGATTCCCGGCCGCCAGCTGCCAGGGGCCGGGAAAGCGCTCGTCGAAGATGCGCTGGGCGATGCCGAGGTTGGTGGTCAGCCGGGTGCTCGCCTGCGACAGCTGGAGCCGGACCAGTTCGGCGTCGGATCGCTTCAGGGCGGACCACCCGGTGAGCGCGAGCGCGCCAATCACGACCGCCGACACGACCAGCGCCACCTTGGTGGCGATGCTGCGAGTCTTGACCACCGCCGCCTCCGTCTGAGAAACCCTCGCGACCGTCCCGAGGCGTCAAGCTACCGAGACCCGGGGCCTCTCGCCAGAGGGATTATCTTTCGGCGATGGATCGGCCGACGCCGTTTGAACTCGTCTTTTCCGGGCTGGCGCCGGAGCGCTTCCCGCCCATTCGGGACGCACTCGCCGCGGCCGATGCCGACCCCGCCAACCGCGACGCTTTCCTGCTGACGCTCCCTGCCATGACATTGCTCCGTGAGTTGCGTCCCGACGACGGCGGCGCGGATGGCGGGCTCGATGAACTCACCGCCCTCGTGCACCATGTCTACCTCTTCTGGGCCTCGGGGCGGACGGTCTGGTCGCTGGCCGCCCCCGCGCTGCGGCGCCTGCTGACGGACGGAGGCGCGAGCGCGGGCGCGCCCGCCGGACCCGGGTACATTCAATTCCCCGAGCGGCTGATCTGGGCCTCGCTCTCCTCGCCGGGGCCCTGGGAGCCCCTCGACGGGTGTTTCGTCCACACCGGTCACGACGGCCAGCTCCGCGTCCTGGGGATCTTCGGGGTGCATGCCGCGCGGGACGGCTTCACGGTGGCAGAAGCGAGCGGAACGCCGAGTGGGCGCGGCGTCCGCCGCGACGGCACGCCGCTCTTCGCCCCGTCGCTGGATGGCGGCGCCTTTGCCGGTCTGCACTCGGTGGTCGAGCCGGACGAACTGGTGGACCTCGCGGCGCGTGTGCTCGCCCATCCCGAGCTGACGCGTGCGCAACGGGAGGATGCATGACCGATCGGCTGGACAAGCGCGCGGTCGCCGACGCGCTGGAGCAGATCGCCTCGTTCATGGAACTCAAGGGCGAGAACGTCTTCCGGGTCCGGACCTTCAAGACCGTCGCCCGGGCGGTCGGCGGGCTCCCCGGGACGCTCCAGGAGGCGCTGGACGACGGAACGCTGGCCGCGACCAAGGGCGTGGGACCGGCCACCCTCGAGGTCATCACCGAACTGGCCGCCACCGGGCGGAGCGCCCTGCTCGAGGAACTGCGCAGCCAGGTTCCCCCGGGGCTGGTGGAGATGCTGGCCATTTCGGGGCTCGGCGTCGCCAAGATCCGGCAGATTCACGACACGCTGGGCATCGACTCCCTCCCCGAACTGGAGGCCGCCGCGCTGGACGGTCGCCTGGCCGCCCTCCCCCGGTTCGGCCAGAAGACAGCCGACAACATCCGCAAGAGCATCGCCTTCCTGCGACAGGCCAGTGCCTTCCGCCTGGCCCACCACGCGGCCGACGAGGCGCGCACCCTGGCCGAAGCCCTCAGCCGGGTGCCCGGCGTGCTGCACGCAACGGCGGCCGGGGACGTGCGGCGGCGCTGCGAGGTCGTCCGCGAGGTGGTCATCGTCCTGACCGCCGAGGTGCCCGCCGCCGAGATCTTTGCGCGACTGAGCCAGGTGCCCAGCGTCCACGAATTCGCCGGGCAGGACGAGCGTCACGTGACCCTGCGGTTCGTCGGCGGCACCAGCGCCCAGGTCGTGGTCACCCCTCCGCTCAACGCCGGCGCGGTGCTGGTGCAGGCCACCGGGAGCGAGGCCCACGTGCGCCAGCTCGAGGAACGGGCGCTCGCCCGCGGCTGCACCCTGCGCGGCGCGGCGCTCTGGCGCGGCAGTGAATTCGTGCCGACGCCCGACGAGGCCGCCCTCTACGCGGCTCTCGACCTGCCCTGGATTCCACCGGAGTTGCGCGAAGGCGGCGGGGAGATCGCCGCGGCGGCCGACCGCACGCTGCCCGCGCTGATCGAGGAGGCGGACCTCCGAGGCTTCCTCCATTGCCACACCAGCTATTCCGACGGGTCCAACTCGGTGGCCGACCTCGCCCGCGGGGTCCGGGACGCCGGCTACGAGTGGATTGGCATCACCGATCACAGCCAGTCCGCGGCGTATGCCGGCGGCCTCTCGCCCGAGGCGCTGCGGCGCCAGGCGGACGAAATCCGGGGGGTTGGGGCCAGGATGCCGGGGTTCCGGATCCTCCACGGCATCGAGGCCGACATCCTGGTCGACGGTCGCCTGGACTACGAGAACGATGTGCTCGCCAGGCTCGACTTCGTGATCGGGTCGATCCACAGCCGCTTCAACCTCAGCGGCCCGGAAATGACGGCACGCGTCCTGACCGCGCTCGACAACCCCTACCTCACCATCCTGGGGCACCCCACCGGGCGCCTCCTCCTCTCGCGCGACGCCTACGCGATCGACCTCGAGGCGATCTTCGCCAAGGCCGGGGCGGTCGGCGTGGCCATCGAGATCAATGCCGACCCGCACCGGCTGGATCTTGACTGGCGCGTGTTGCGCAGCGCGCGCGAGCATGGCGTCATGATTTCCATCGGCTCGGATGCCCACAACCTGGCCGGCCTCGACAATGTTCCCTACGGCGTCGGGATTGCCCGCAAGGGATGGCTCGGGCCTGACGCGGTGCTGAACACCCGCACCGCCGAAGGATTTCTGGCGTTCGGGAACGCCCGGCGGGGCTGAGTGGCCCGCGAATCTGCCTCGGCACGCGCCGCCAGGGCCGCGAGGATTCTCGCGGCGCTCGAGCGGGCCTACCCCGACGCGCACTGCGCGCTGGACCATGCCGACCCCTACCAGCTGCTGGTCGCCACCATCCTCTCGGCGCAGTGCACCGATGCGCGGGTAAATCTCGTGACGCCGGCGTTCTTCGCCCGGTTTCCTGACGCCCTGACGCTCGCCGCCGGCACCCAGGAGGAGGTGGAGGACCTGATCCGGTCCACCGGCTTCTTCCGCAACAAGGGGAAGAATCTCCTCGCCATGGCCGCGGCCCTGGTGGAGCGCCACCGGGGCCAGGTGCCAGACAGCATGGACGCCTTGCGCGACTTGCCCGGCGTAGGCCGCAAGACCGCCAACGTGATTCTCGGAAACGCCTTCGGCCGCAATGACGGGATCACGGTCGACACCCACGTCGGACGGATCGCCCGGCTGCTGAAGCTGACGACGGCCACCGACCCGGAAAAGGTGGAGCAGGACCTGATGAAGCTCTTCCCGCAGGCCAAGTGGACGCTCCTCTCCCACCTGCTCATCAGCCACGGCCGCGCCGTCTGCATCGCGCGGCGTCCGGACTGCGCCGCGTGCACGATTGCGGGCGATTGCCCCAGTGCCAGGCGGGCCGCGCATGGGTAGCGCACGCGCGCCGGCCAACCGGCCACTCCTCTTCATCTTCCTGACCGTATTCCTCGACCTCCTCGGGGTGGGGATCCTTGTCCCCGTCATTCCGTATATCGTGGCGGAGTTCCGCAGCGACGCGCTCACCGTTGGGCTCCTCAGCCTGACCTTCGCCGCCGCCCAGTTCCTGGCCAGCCCCGTTCTCGGCGCCATCTCCGATCGCGTCGGGCGGAGGACGGTCCTGCTGCTGAGCGTCTTCGGTACCGGCGTCGGATACGTCCTGTTCGGTTTCGCCCAGACGCTCTGGCTCCTGTTCCTGGCCCGGTTGCTCGACGGATTCACCGGCGGGAACATCTCGACCGCCCAGGCCTACATCGCCGACGTGTCCGCGCCCGAGGACCGTGCCAAGAACTTCGGCCTGGTCGGAGCGGCCTTCGGGCTCGGATTCATCATCGGCCCCGCCCTCGGGGGCATACTCAGTCACTGGAGCCTGCGGGCGCCGGCGTTCGCGGCGGGGATCCTCTCCCTGGTGACGATGACGCTCGGCTACTTCATCCTTCCCGAGTCCCTCCCGCTGTCCAAGCGGATCCGCACGCCGTTCCGACTCACCGACCTGCACCCCCTCGGCCATCTCGGCGAGGCCATCCGCCGTCCCGGTGTCCGACGGATCTTCGTCGCGTTCTTCGCGATCAGCTTCGCCATGGCGGGGCTCCAATCGAACTACGCCGTCTACACTCGGGAACAGTTCGGCCTCGGACCGCAGGGCACGGCCTGGCTCTTCACGATGGTCGGGATCATCAGTGTCCTGGTGCAGGGAGTGCTGCTGCGCCGCATTCCGACCTCCGGGCGCGAGCGGGCCATCGCCATGGGGGGCCTGTTGGTGATGGCGCTGGGCTTTGCCGGCACCGCCTTCGCCCCGGCCGTCCTCTGGCTCTACCCCGCCACGGCGCTCCTCGCCTTCGGCAACGCCTCCGCCGCCCCCATGCTCACGGCGGAAGTCTCACGAAGCGTCAGCGCGGCCGAACAGGGGACGATCCTGGGCTCCATGCAGTCGGTCGCCAGCCTGACCCGTATCCTGGGACCGCTCTGGGCCGGCCTCGCATTCGACCACGTGGGACACGGGGCCCCATATTGGACCGGCGCGCTCTGGGTGGTCGCGGGGCTGGGCGCGGCCTCGCTATCTTTCCGGCCGGCCGATCGGGCCCCACTCACCTCCTGACTCGCTTCCCATGGACTCTCTGATGAAAACCGCCACCATCGTGACCAGCCGCGGCACCATTCTCGCCGACCTCTTCGACGACGAGACGCCGGGCACGGTCGCCAACTTCGAGAAGCTGGCCAACGACAAGTTCTACGACGGCACCCGCTTTCACCGGGTCATCCCGAACTTCATGATCCAGGGCGGCGACCCCCTCAGCCGGGACCCGAACAACCCGCGCGTCGGCACCGGCGGCCCCGGCTACACGATCAAGTGCGAAACGGAGAAGAACACCCACCGGCACGTCGCCGGCACGCTCTCGATGGCGCACGCGGGCAAGAACACCGGCGGTAGCCAGTTCTTCATCTGCCACTCCCCCCAGGGGCACCTCGACCGCGTCCATACCGTCTTCGGGCAGGTGACCGAGGGCATGGACATCGTGAACAAGATCCAGAAGAACGACGTCATCGAGTCGATCCGCGTCGCATGAGCCTGCGGCTCGATTTCGCGGTTGTCGCCGATTACGCCCTGGTGGACCAGCAGGGGAAGCTCTCCGTCCTCGGCATCTTCCAGCACGTCTGGGTGGCGGAGTTCCCGACCGTCCACCCACGCACCCACCTGGTGCTGCGGGTCCGCGGGCGGCGCACCGACATCGGCACCCACGGCATCCGCATCCGGTTCGTCGACGAGGACGACACCGAGCTGCTGGGCGGCGAGGGGAGCGTCCAGTTCGGCGAGCCCCCCGCTGGCGTCACAGAGGTCGAGGCGGGGGCGGTGCTTGTCTTCGACGTGCCCCTTCCCCGGGCCGGGGCCTTTGCCTTCGAAATCTCCCTCGATGGTGGCGGCGTCACCCGGGTCCCCTTGACGGCGAGCCTGGCCAAGGCCATCGGCGCGCACTGACCGGTTAGCCGACCCGCCGGCTCGGGTATGAAAGTCGGCTTTGACAACCCTTTCCTTCGCACGATATGTTTTTGCTGTCTCTCCCGCCGGGTTCGCCCGGAGCGTCCCTGAAGTCGTCCCGAATTGGAGTCCACGTATGCGACGGTTCCAGGTTTGGATTGCCGCCGCGGTATTGACTGCCGTCCTGGTCATGCCGCGTTCGGCCGAAGCCCAGGGGTTCAGTGTCAACGAACAGGGTTCGTGCGCCATGGGCCGTGGCGGCACCGGCGTCGCGTCGCCCTGTGCCGATGGCTCGGCCATCTTCTACAACCCCGCGGGGTTGATTCTCCCGAACGGCAAGGGCCTGGTCAGCGGCGGCGCCACGATGATCCGCGCGACGGGTGACTTCACCAACAGCGCCACCGGCGAGGTCAGCAGCCTCGTGGAGCAGACCCATCCCGTGCCGGCCGTCTACGTGGGATACGGCGTCAGCGAGACCGCGACCATCGGCTTCGGCATCTTCGCCCCGTACGGCCTCGCCATCGAATGGCCGGACGACGCCCAGGGCCGCTTTCTCGGCTATTACAGCTCGGTCAAGGGGATCTACTTCCAGCCCACGTTCGGGCTCAAGGCCGGCAAGCGCCTGAGCTTCGGCATCGGGCTCGACATCGCCAGCTCCAGCGTCGAGCTCAAGCAGCGGGTGGACCTCGCCGATCAGCTGGTCCCCGGCGGCGGCGGAATCACCTTCGCCAACCTCGGCATCGCCTACGGGACCGACTTTGCCAACGTGCAGCTCACCGGCAACGACCTCTCGACCGGCTTCCATCTGGGCGCCATCGCCCAGGTCACCGACCAGCTCTCCTTCGGCATCCGGTACCTCTCGAAGCAGACGGTCGACATTGATGACGGCCAGGCCACCATCAACCAGGTGTCCACCGGTCTCTATCTGGCGCCCGGTAACCCGCTGGGCCTCCCGGCCGGCACACCCGTCGACGCCCTCGTGGCCCCCCAGTTCCAGCCCGGCGGCAAGCTGGTCGACCAGGGCGGCACCGCCATCCTGCCGTATCCGGCCCAGTTGAACATGGGTCTGACGCTCAAGGCCACCGAGAAGCTCACCCTCCTCGGCGACGTCGGCATCCAGTTCTGGAATGTCTGGGAGACGCTGCCGCTCAACTTCGAGCTCCTCGGCGACGAGACCATCGTCGAGAGCTACCGCAACTCGACCTCCTGGCGGCTCGGCGCCGAGTACCTGGTGGGGTCCAAGTCCACCGCCCGCCTCGGCTTCATTGCGCATAACGCGGCGGCTCCCGACCAGACCGTGACCCCGAACCTGCCGGAAGCGGCCCGCACCGAGTTCACGGCCGGCTTCGGATCGCACCTTTCCGACCGGTTCGGGTTTGACCTCGCCTACCAGTACATCGATCAGGCTGACCGCCAGGGGCGGACCGGCAACGGCGGCCTGGCCGTGCCGACCACGGCGTTGAACGACGGGCTCTACACGTTCAGCGCGAACCTCCTCGGCATCACCCTGACTTACTCGTTCTGATCGGGAGATCACAGCATATGCAGCGCATCCGAGTGGCCGCGGCTCTCTTGCTGGCGCTCCCCCTCCTGGCGGGGTGCTACGACAATGATCCGCTGAACGCGCCCGACCTTTCCACGAGCAATGGCCTCATGGAGCGGTACGTGGCCATGGGCAACAGCATTACCGCCGGCTACCAGTCCGGCGGCATCAACGACAGCACGCAGCAGCGCTCCTACGCGGTCCTCTTTGCCAACCGCGCGAACGCGACGTTCTACGTGCCCTCCCTCCAGGGACGCGGCTGCGCGCCCCCGCTCACCAACAACGTGACGCAGACCCGGGTCGGCGGTGGTACTGCCAGCACCTGCGACCTCCGCGCCAACCAGCGGATGCCGTTCGTCAGCAACGTCGCGGTGCCCGGCGCCACCTCGTTCTCGCCGAACGACAACATGATCGCCTTCGCCAACAGCAACGCGCTCACCACCTTCATCCTCGGCGGACGGACCCAGAACCAGGCGATGATGGACGCCGACCCGACCTTCGTGACCGCCTGGATCGGCAACAACGACGTGCTCGGCGCCCTGACGAGTCAGTCGAACCCGGGGAATTCGGCCCTCATCACGCCCCTCGCGGCGTTTGAGGCCAACTACTCGACCATGCTCGACACGATCCAGATGACTGGCGCGGCCACCACCTTGATCAGCGTCACGGACGTCTCCGTGATTCCGTACGCCTCGCGCACGGCCATCTACTATTGCCTCACGTATGTTGACCCGGCTCGCTGCCAGGCGCCGCTCCCCACCACGCCGGACCCGAACCTGGCGGGGTTGCAGGCCCTCGGTCTCTGGACCGTCGACGTGAACTGTGCCGCCCCGGCTGGCCTGGCCACGCTGATCCCGTGGACCAAGGCCGTGCCGCTGCTGGCCGCGGCCGCCGGCGGAGCGCCCCAGACCATGGATTGCTCCAACGACGCCCTGGTGGTCACCCCCGGCGAACTGACGGCGATGCAGACCGCGGTGGCAGGGTTCAACGCCTATATCCAGTCGGAAGCCGCCGCGCGCGGCATGGCGTATCTCGACGTGAACCCGCCGCTCCTGGCCCTCGTGGCCACCGGCGCCATCCCGCCGATTCCGGACCTCCTCCCGGCGCTCGCCGGCGGGTCGGTCGGATTTGGACCCTACTTCTCGCTCGACGGCGTCCATCCCTCCACCCTGGCACATCAGGTGGTGGCCGACTCGCTCGTGTCCACGGTCAACCAGTTCTTCGGGACCAGCATTCCCTGATCGGCTGCACACCGCCGATCTAACCGCGAAGGGCGGCGGGCCTGGTTTGGCCCGCCGCCCTTTCGCGTGGCTGGACCCTCTTACCCCTGCCCGGCATCCCCTTAGCTTTCCCCCTTGCACTCCCGAGGAGATGGCATGACGCTCACCCGCGACCAGGCACTCGGCCTGGTCCACGAATACACCGCCTCCGATGCCCTGCGGAAGCACATGTACGCCGTGGAAATCGCCATGCGCGCCATGGCGGCTCGCGTCGGGGAGGACCCTGACGCCTGGGGCACCGTCGGGCTCCTGCACGACTTCGACTATGAGCGGTTTCCCA
>DAOLIZ010000083.1:9140-11371 GCA_035328285.1 Gemmatimonadales bacterium | reverse complement strand
GGCGGGGCCCAGCTGCCAGGCACCGACCTCACCTACACCATCATGTTCGTCAACACCGGGGGCACGGCCGCCACCGGTGTGGTCCTCGTGGATTCGCTGACACCGCGGGTGGACTTCAAGCTGGGCTCGGTCACCTCCAGCCTCGGGAGCACCGGCCTTACGGTGGCCGTGTCCTACTCGAACAACAACGGGGCGACGTACGCATATGTCCCGGTCAGCGGTGGCGGCGGGGCCCCCGCGGGATACGACCGTAACGTGACCAATGTGCGGTGGACGTTTACCGGAAGCCTGAGCGCCACCCCGCCGAACAATGCGGGCAGCGTGGGACTCACCGGGCGCATCCGCTAGCGCCCCCTCCGCCCTAGAGCTGGAACGCCATTCCTTCCCGCGCAACCTGGAACCCTCTCCGCGCGATCTCCACCTGCTGCGGCCCCCCGTCGTCGAGCGCAGGGTTGGAGTTGTTCAGGTGGGTCAGCACGATCCGTGTTTCACGCTGGTCGGCCACCCCCTGCAGCGCGTCCATCGTCTGTGTCATGAGCGGATGCGGCACCTCCTCCACCGTCCGCCCCGGCAGTTCGTCCATCGACCAGAATGAGCCATCCAGGAGGGCCACGTCCACGCTTGCCACCGCCTCGGCGATGCTGCGCTCCCAGAGTGACCACGAGTTGATGTCGGGAATGAAGAGGAGGGTCGCGTCTGGTCCGCGGAAGAGGAATCCGACCGTGTCTGACTGTTCGTCCCGGTGCGGGACCTTCCAGAGCTGAACCTCGAGCAAGGGATCAATGCGATGCCAGCGATCCAGCGCCAGCGGTTTCAGGTCGATCCGGCCCTGCTCGACCAGGAATCTCCACGGATAGTTGGCGGCGAGGAAGTCGGCCATCGCCTGCGTGCAGTAGACCGGCGTCCGCTGCATTCCCATCCCCTCGTTGCCCAGTTCGGCGAGCCCGGCGTAGTGGCCGATGTGGGCATGGGTCAGGAAGATGCCGTCGAAGGGGCGGCGTGCGGCGGCCCGTGCACGGAACGCCGGTTCGGTGATCAGGTCGATCTGCCGCGTGATGTCCGGGGTCGCGTCCACCAGGTAGAACCGCTCCGCCTGTGGTTCCACCAGGGCGAGGGACGAGACGAATCGGCCGTGCCCTGCCGCCTGGAGGGCGCGCCCCTCGTTGCAGCGGTCGGTATAGCAGCCGACCTGGGGGAAACCGGCGTCCTGCACCGAACCCAGGACGAGGGCGTACAGGTCTGCGCCGGCGGGCCGGGTGCTCCGTCGCCATCCCGACGTCAGCCAGGATCGTGGCACCACACCGCTGGCGGCAAGCGCGGAGAGGAACTGGCGGCGATGCATGAGTGCTCGCGGCAAGGGTGACGAATCGTCCCCGAAGGATATGGCGCGGCGCGCGGATCGGCCAGCGGGCCCTGCGCGGTAGCGAGAGGGAGGAGGGGCAGGATGCCCTCGATGGTTGACTTCCGCTGGGGGCGCTGGGGCTGAAGCGAGGGGAACGAGATCAGGACGCTTCGTCCCCCTGCTCCCACCCGACACCGTAGTGCTCCTCGCATTCACGCTCCCGGCCACGCACCACCCGTCGCCCGCGCAGCGCGCCGTCTCGCGAGGTCACCACGGTGCACTGGCCCTCGCTCCCCAGGCCGTCATGGTAGATGACGACCCAGTCGTCGGTGCGCCCCAGTCGATGGGCGCGTGCCGTGTTGGAGTAGAGGGCGGTGTATTGACGGGGACCGCGCGACGTGTGCAGTACCGGCAGCCAGGCGGCGCCGGTGGGATTGAAGCGCCGGGGCGCGATCCGGGGCAGGTCACCCGCGGCCGAACGGTGGCGATACTCGGCGTCCACATCGAGCAGCTCGGCGACCGTTGGCGGGGGCCCGTGGGCGGCGGGTGAGCGGACCCTCGCCAGCCGGCCTGCGAGGGCATCCCGGATCCCGGCGATCCGCCGGGCGCCGAAGCCCGGGAGCTGTTCAAGCCGGCCGTCGTGCGCCGCCGTTTCCAGGTCGTGCAGCGTCTCGATGCCCAGCTCGTGGTGCAGCCGGTCGGCCAGCACCGGGCCCACACCAGGCACTGACTGCAGCAGCGCCTCCGGATCGCTTTCCCCGCGAAGCCGCTCCAGGAGGGGGAGCCGACCGGTCCGTACCAGCGTTTCGATGGCGTTGGCCAGCGCTTCCCCGATGCCCGGCAACGCCTCCAGCCCCGGCCGTCCCTCCTCGGCAAGCAGCTCCTGGAC
>DAOLIZ010000083.1:2832-9040 GCA_035328285.1 Gemmatimonadales bacterium | reverse complement strand
AGCGCGGCGACCAGTCCCCACTCCAGCCCAGCGGGATGCGCGCCGACGACCCAGCAGGTCAGGAGCATCCCCACGTTCGCCGCAATCGCGGCGATCCACAGTCCGCGCGCCTTCATGCCATACCAGTAGTTGAGGATGTTGATGGCGCCGAGGTACACGAAGACCAATCCGACGATCACGCCAATCTCGTCCATCCACGGCGTGACTTCGATGAAGGTATTGGCGATGAAGTAGGTGCCCGTCAGCGCGATCGCGCTGCCGGCTATCAGGTAGAGATACCGCATCAGGCCTCCGTCGCGAGTGCGCTCGGCAGGGGGAGAACAATTCACCCCGCAATCTGGGGGCCGTCCCCGTCTCTCTGCTGATGGAACGGTGCAACAGGGCAACGCAAGCCAAGACGGCCAAGGTGTTTGCGCCGGGAACCTCCCGGTGCCGGAGCGGCGATCGCGGGGAGGTGCGCGTGAGGGCACGGCGCCGCTGACGGGCATTTTGGGGGCCGCAGGGGGATTCTGCCGCAGTCCCTCCCTCCCGCAGGAAGCGGTCCCCGGGGTTAGGATTCGAGTGAGCGGACCGTCGGCCGAACTCGCGCAGCGAGGTGATTGCGCGGCATGCCGTCGCCCGCACACTCGAAGCGAGGATGCGCCCCATGATTGCCGGTACCGCAATTCCCTCCATCATTCAGGGTGGCATGGGCGTCGGGATTTCCGACTGGCGCCTGGCGCGGGCGGTGGCTGAGCGTGGGCAGCTGGGGGTGGTGTCCGGCACCGCCATCGATACGGTGCTGGTGCGCCGACTGCAGGACGGCGATCCCGGCGGTCATATGCGACGTGCCATGGCTGCCTTCCCGATACCCGACGTGGCCGCGGAGATGGAACGCCGGTACTTCCTCCCTGAGGGCCGTGAGCCCGGCGCACCGTACAAGCTCCTTTCAATGGACAAGCAGGTGGCGAGCACGGCACGGCAACTGGTCGTCGTCCTGGCCTCGTTTGTGGAGGTCTATCTCGCGAAGGAGGGCCACGAGGGAATGGTGGGGATGAATCTCCTCACCAAGATCCAGAGCCCGACCCTGGCCGCCCTCTACGGCGCCATGCTCGCCGGAGTCGACGTCATCCTCATGGGCGCCGGCATTCCCCGCGAAATTCCCGCCGCGCTCGACCGCCTCGCCGGGCATGCGCCCGCAAAGCTCCGGTTCGAGGTGGAGGGGTTGCCCGCCGGGCAGGAGGAATTTCTCACGCTCGACCCCGCGACTTTCTGGACCACGCAGCCGCCGGCGCTGCGACGACCCGAGTTCCTGGCCATCATCGCGAGCAACTCGCTGGCGACGGTCCTGGCCCGGAAGGCCAGCGGCAAGGTGAACGGCTTCATCATCGAGGGACCAACCGCCGGTGGTCACAACGCCCCGCCGCGCGGCGCGCCCACGTTCAACGAACGGGGCGAGCCGGTCTACGGGTCGAGGGACGAGGTGGACCTTGCGAAGGTGGCGGAGCTGGGCTTGCCCTTCTGGCTGGCCGGCGGCACGGGTCGGCGCGGGAGCCTGCGGGAGGCGCTGGCCGCCGGGGCCAATGGCGTCCAGGTGGGGACCTTGTTCGCGTATTGCGATGAGTCGGGGCTGGCCGACGAACTGAAGTACGGGGTGCTCTCCCATGTCGAGTCGGGCGAGGTCACGGTAACGACCGATCCGCGAGCCTCACCGACCGGGTTTCCATTCAAGGTGGTGACTTGGACCGGGGCCTCCGGAACCGGCGGGGGACGCGAGCGGATCTGCGACCTGGGGGTCCTCCGGGTGCCGTATCACACCCCGGAGGGTAAGATCGGGTATCGGTGTGCCGCCGAACCGGTCGATGCCTACGTGAAGAAGGGCGGCAAGGCCGAAGACACCGAGGGCCGCCGGTGCCTCTGCAACGGGCTCATGGCCGACCTTGGCCTGGGACAGGTCCGCGCCAACGGCGCCGTCGAGCCCCCGCTCGTCACCAGCGGCGACGACCTCCAGGCCATCGGTGCGTTCCTGGCGGGACGGAGCCACTACAGCGCGGGGGAGGTGCTCGACTACCTGTCCGCTTAGTGTGACCAGATCCAGCCTGGTGTGAGCAGGCAGCTGCCGCGGCGGCGGGGTGGCTTTGCACCTCATGTGACATGCCATGTCATGATGCTCAAGTCATCTTGGTACAAAGAATTACATGGTTATACACATGTGTATTTCATGGGACGACTTCCCCCGGTGCAGGAGAGATGCTTCCCTCAATCGCTGAGGGGGATTGACACGATCCTGCGCCATGCTATCTTCCCCTTAACCATTCAGGGGAAAACAAAGTGGCCGACCTCGACCTGCTGCAGGGCACCCTCGACCTGATCATTCTCAAGGCGCTCATCTGGGGCCCTTCTCACGGCTATTCCATCGCCCGGTGGGTCGCCGAGACGACGGAGGGCGACCTGCAGGTCGAGGAGGGGGCACTCTACACCGGCCTGCACCGGATGGAGCGGCGCGGGTGGATCGCGGCCGAATGGGGACTCTCCGAGAACAACCGGAAGGCCAAGTTCTACAGCCTGACCCCGGTTGGCCGGCGCCAGCTGCACGACAAGACCGCCGAATGGAACCGGTACACCCGCGCCCTCTCGCGCGTCCTGCAGACCGCCTGAGGACGGACTCCCAGCATGCATCCCCGATTCCGCCGCCTCTTCCGCATCGACCGTGGCGCCGTGGACGTTCCCGCGGCCATTTCGGACGAGCTCGAGTTCCACTTCGCCGCCACCATCGACGAGCTCACCGCCCAGGGCTGGACCTCCGACCGGGCCACGGCGGAGGCGCATCGCCGGTTCGGCGACTACGACCGCACCCGCCGTGACTTGCAGGCGATCGACCGGGGCCGGGTCAGCCGGGAGCGGCGCGTCCGGTGGTGGAACGGCGTAGCCCAGGACACCCGCTACGCGCTGCGCGGGCTTCGCCTCTCCCCCGGCTTCACGCTCGGGGTGATGCTCACGCTGGGCCTGGGGATCGGCGCCAACGCGATGATGTTCGGGATCGTCGACCCGTTGCTCTTCCGGACGCCCGACCACCTCGCCACGCCGGCGAGCGCCAACCGGATCTACGTCCGGTCGGTCTATCAGGGGAAGACCTTCTATCGCGGGTCGCTCTCCTACGGTCTGCTGCAGGATATCGCGCGCGACACGCACAGCTTCTCCCAGGTCGTCGCCTACTGGTCCTCCAAGCTGGCGGTCGGCGATGCCGACGCCGTGGAGGAACGGGTCTCCGGCGTCAGCGCCTCCTTCTGGCAGATGTTTCCTGTCCGGCCCGAGCTCGGCCGGCTCTTCTCCGAGGCGGAGGACCAGTATCCCACCGGCGATCCGGTGATCGTGTTGAGCTGGCCGTACTGGCAGTCCCATTTCGGCGGGCAGCGGGATGTCCTGGGACGCCACCTCAAGATCGGGCGGTTCGACTACACCATCATCGGCGTCGCGCCCCGTGACCTGCTCGGCCTCGAGCGTCGCCGGACCATCGGCTTTGTCCCGCTCACCAGCCTCGCCGCCAATGCCTTTCCCGCCCGCCGGGATGGCGTGCCCTATGACGGCTACAACATGAGCTGGCTGGAGGTGGCGGTCGAACGGCGGGCCGGAGTGGATCTGGCCGTCGCCACCGCCGACCTGCAGGACGCCGTCCTGCGCTCCTACCAGCGACGCCACGAACTGGAGCCGCAAAGTGCTCCGGTGTCCGACCTCAAGCCGCAGGGCATCCTCGCACCGGTCCAGGAGGAAGCGGGACCGAATCGCTCGGCCGTCACCCGGGTCGGCACCTGGCTGGCCGGGGTCGCCCTGCTGGTGCTCCTGATCGCCTGCGCCAACGTCGGCAACCTGCTGCTCGCCCGCGCGCTCCGCCGGCGTCGGGAAATCGCCCTGCGCCTGGCGCTCGGCGTGTCCCGTGGCCGGCTGCTCCGGCAGCTGCTCACCGAGAGCCTTCTCCTGGCCACGCTCGGAGGTGCCCTGGCACTGGGCATGGCCAGCGTTGGCGGCGGTCTCCTTCGGCGAACGATGCTGCCCGGGTCCGAGGGACTTGGCACGCTGAGCGACCCGCGGACCCTGGTGTTCTCGGCCGTCGTGGCGGTGCTGGCGGCGGTGCTCTGCGGGCTCGCGCCGGCCGCCCAGCTGCTTCGTTCGGACCTCGCCAGCGCGCTCAAGGGAAGCAGCCGGGAGGGGAGCTATCAACGCTCACGCCTGCGGATCACCCTGCTGGTGCTGCAGGGCGCGCTCTCCGTGGTGCTGCTGGTCGGCGCGGCGTTGTTCGTGGCCTCATTGCGGGCGGTCCGGGCCGACCCTCTGGGGTACGACGCGGATCATGTGGTGTACGTGGAGTCGGTCTATCGCGGCGAGACGCTGGCGCGCGAGGCGGCGGACCAGCTGCAACTGCGGCTGGTGGCGCGGGCCGGGGCGCTCCCGGGGGTCGAGGCCGCCGCCCGGACGGCCACCGTGCCATTCTACATGGATTGGGGAGAGGACATCTTCGTCCCCGGAGTGGATTCCGCAAGCAACCGGGGCGAGTTCATCTTTCAGGCGGTCAGCGGCGACTACTTCCAGGCGATGGGGACGCGCATTCTGCAGGGGCGGGGCATCACCAACGAGGACCGCGCGGGATCGAGACCGGTCATCGTGGTGAGCGAATCGATGGCCGCCCTCCTCTGGCCCGGGGAGAATCCGCTGGAGAAGTGCGTCCGCGTGCGCAGCGAGTCCGCGCCATGCCAGGACGTGATCGGCGTGGCCGAGGACATCAAGCGTGGATCCCTGCGGGAGGATCCGGGGCTGATGTACTACGTTCCGCTCGAACAGGTGCCGACGCCCACCAACGGGATCTTTGTCCGGACCAGCGCTCCCGCGTCCATTGCCGCGGCGGAGGTGCGGCGCCAGCTGCAGGCTGAAATGCCCGGCACCGCGTACCTCACGGCCGTTCCCCTGAGCGACCTCGTCGCGCCGGAAATGCGCTCCTGGCAGCTGGGGGCCACGCTGTTCACGGTGTTCGGCGGCCTGGCGTTGCTGGTGGCCAGCATCGGCCTGTACAGCGTGGTGGCGTTCACGGTGGCGCAGCGGCGGCAGGAGATGGGGATCAGGGTGGCGCTGGGCGCGACGACGGGTGGCGTGGTGCGGATGGTGGTCGGCGACGCCGTCCGGGTCATGGCGCTGGCGGTCGGCCTGGGGCTGGCGGCCTCCCTGGCCGCCGCCCGGTGGGTGGAGCCGATGCTCTTCCGGACGTCGCCCGGCGATCCTGTCATTCTCGGTGGCGTCGCGACGACCCTGCTGATTGTCGGCGTGGTCGCGTCGCTCGCCCCGGCGTGGCGCGCGGCGCAGACCGACCCGGTGGCCGCGCTCAAGAGCGACTGAGCGGCACTTGCCAAGGCGTCAGGCTGGGCTGCCGGGCGCTACCGCGTGCGCCGCCGCCGTGACGACTTGCTCCGTGCCACGGCGAGCGCGGCGTCCACCCACGCCTGCAGGACCTCCGCATCCTCCAGCACTTCCTCGGGCACCTCGTAGTACTGCATGCTCCCGCCGCCCGGCCCGTAGGGCTCGAAGGGGCCCATCCCCTGCTCCTCGAACAGCGCCCGGTTGCTGTCGTCGACCTTGAAATAGACGGTGTCCTCGTCGATCAAGGCGAAGAAGAGGTCCCCGCTGTAGATCCCGACCCCGCCGAACATCGATCGATCTCGGATGTCGGGCGCCACACGGCCCAGCTGCTCGAGCACATAGCTTCGGAAGGTCGGGCCGACGCTCATGGAGCCGTCGCCAACGAGGACGCCGGAGCCTCCGAGAGCACGAGGTCGAGTCTCTCGATCAGGTGCTCAATGTCGTCGGCGTCGACGGTGAGGGGCGGTCGGATCTTGAGCACGTTGTCGTCCGGCCCCTCCGTGCCGATCAGGATGCGCTCCTGGCGCAGCCGGTTCTTGACGTACCGGGCCGCCCGCGTGGCCGGCGTCCGTGTGGCGCGATCGGTCACGAGGTCGACGCCCACGAAGAGCCCGATACCCCGCACGTCGCCGATGACCGGATGTCGTTGCTGCAATTCGCGCAAGCCGGCGAGCAGCTTCGCGCCGGCAGCCATGGCGCTCGCCTGCAGCCCCTCCTCGTCCACGATGCGCAGCACCTCGGTGCCGACCCGGCACGAGAGGGTGCTCCCGCCGAACGTCGAGAAGAACTCGATCCCGTTGTCGAACGAGCGTGCGATGGCCGC
>DAOLIZ010000083.1:0-2732 GCA_035328285.1 Gemmatimonadales bacterium | reverse complement strand
GGCACCGGCACGACGTGCACCCAGTCCGGCGGCCCACCCCCGCCGGGCCTGTTGAACTTGTAGGCCGAGAGGTCGATGGCCCCGGTGGTGTTGCCGTGGTAGCCGTGGTCCAGGACCACCATATCCTTGCCGCCGGTATGCGCGCGCGCCAGGCGGAGGGCGAGTTCGTTGGCCTCGCTGCCGGAGTTGACCAGGAAGACGTGGGTCATCCCTGCGGGCATCTTCGCCAGCAGCGCCTCGGCGAACTCGACCTGGGCCGGATGGAGGTACCGGGTGTTCGTGTTCAGCCGTGACAGCTGGTCGCGGGCGAGGGCGGCGAGCCGTGGATGCGCGTGCCCCACGTGCGGCACATTGTTATACGCATCCAGGTGCGGACGGCCCCATTGGTCATAGAGGTGGGTGCGCCAGCCGCGGACGAACAGGCAGGGTTCGTCGTAGCTGAGCCGGAGGTTCGACGCGAAGTGATCGCGCCGCTTGCCCGTGATCCCCGCGGTGTCGAGGGGCCGATACGCGACACGATCGTCGGGAAGGTTCAGCACCGCGGCGGGATTCGGAGAGACCGCCCCCCACAGGATCAGGTCATCTGGGTCGGCCACGCCAGGCCAGTGGTCGGGCATCGCCTCGGGAGCCGCGACAACCTGGAAGTGAAGGTGCGGCTGCCACCCGCCGTTCTCGGCCGGCGCTCCGAGGGTGGCGAACACTTCTCCCGGGGCCACGCGCTGGGCAGGCTTCAGAGTATCAACCACCGCCAAGGAGAGGTGGCCGTACAGCGTCGAGAACTCGTCTCCCCCGGGTGTCGTGTGACGGAGCACCACCATGCCGCCGTAATCGAGCCGCCCCTGCCGATGCTCCACGACATGCACCACGCCATCATACGGTGCGTGCACCGGCGTGCCGGCCTCCATGAAGATGTCGACGCCGAGGTGGACGGTGCGACGCGCGGAACCGCGATAGGGACCCGCACGGAAGGCCGGCTCGGTGTACACGCCGCGCGGCTCGCCGTACCGGCCGATCCAGGCGTCCGTGCCGCGGACCTCGGGTCCGAGCGCCCGTGCCTCGGCGTCGCTCATCCAGTCCAGGTCCTGCGGCATCGCCGTGTCGGCGATCGCCAGCGAGATGACGGGGGCCGACTCGAGGTCTGTGGGGACGACTGGCGCGAACGAGCCGCGCGAGGCACCGAGCCACGCCAGCACTCGTCCCGCGGCGTCGGAGGCCGGCAACCCGCACGCGGCACGGAGGCGGGCGGTCATGAGGGCCTCAGGCATTTCCACGGAGCGCTCGAGGAATCGCCAGGCGGGGGCCTCGGAGACGACGACATAGGAATCGTCCGGGCGTTCCCTGGCCACCAGCGCCGAGTTGACGACGCTCACGGCCAGCCGGGTCAGCACCAGCGGCCAGATCATTTCGATCTGCTCGCCGGTGAGCGGCGCCTCGGCGTGGTAGCCGGCCACCAGCGCGGCAATCGCACGCTCCGGGTGGGGATGATCGAGCGCCACGTAGGCGGCCGCAATAGCGACCTCCGCCACAGCCGGCCCCAGGATGAGGTCGCCCAGGTCGAGGAGGCCGCTGACCCGCGGCCTTCCATCGTCGCCCGAGGCGACGAGGATGTTGTGGTCGTTCACGTCGTTGTGGATGGGCGACAGGGGTTGCCGCAAGAGTGCGGGCTGGATCTGCGTGTAGCGCGCCAGGATGCGGCCGATCAACGCTCGGCGGTCAGGGCCACCGATGAGATCGAGATGCGCAGCAATCCACTGTGCCCGTACAAGGTCCCACTTCATCTCCCGCTGCAGTTGCGGATGCGTGAAGCCCGCCAGCGCCCGGTCGAGCCGCGCCACGCAGCCGCCGAGTTCCTGGATGAGTGGAAGAGTGTGGGGGAGAGTGGAGGCGTACACCTGCCCGGGCAGGGCGGCGAGCAGCCAGAGAAGCCGGGGTTGCCCGTGGGGGTCGGGCCGTATGCTCCAGAGCGCGCCGGAGGGGAGGGGGACGACGTCCGGCACCGGTACCGTGCCATCGTGCGAGCGAATGTGTGCATGAGCGGTGCAGAGCAGTTCCACGAACGACTTATCCGACGACGACCGCATGACCTTCAGCACGAACTGCTGGCCGGCGTGGGTGGCGACCCGAAAGTTCAGGTCGAATTCACCGGCCAGCAGTTCCAACTCGCCATCGATGCCCCAGGCGTCGCGGAGCTGCTCCGCCCAGTGTGCCCTGCCGTCCGTCATTGCGGCTCCCGTGGGGTTCCCTGCCGCAAAGTTAATCGGGGACGGCTACTCGCCGCGGTCCGCGCCCTGACGCTGAAGCTCGGCGACCGCCGCCTCAAGCGCGGCGTCGCGGTCGGCAAGGAAGTCCGGCACCGTGCGTGGCACCAGGAGCTGGGGTTGGACGCCCCGGCCGACCAGGTCGGTGCCGACGTTTGCCGAGGTGGAGACACGTCCAAATCCCCCGCCGGGCAGCGCGAAGCCGACAGGATCACCGGTGCTGCCGCCGGTTGGTTCCCCGATGATCACACCCCGACCCATCATCCGGAACGTCTCGGCGAACACGTCCGTCGCCGAAATCGACCGGGGGCCGGTCAGGAGCACCACCGGCTTTCCGTAGTAGGCACTGGGCTGGCCCGGCGCGGTCTGCTTGTCGGCCGTGTACCATGAACCCGCCGTGCCCCAGGCGCGCAGGGTCGGCACATACTGGCGCGACTTCCACTGCGGCAGGGGAATCGCGACCGGGGAGAGATA
>DAOLIZ010000082.1:0-11438 GCA_035328285.1 Gemmatimonadales bacterium | reverse complement strand
GCCCCTCCCTGTTAGATTTTGGGATGCGCGTCCTCGGTGTCATCCCGGCCCGACTCGGGTCCACCCGCCTCCTCAACAAGCCGCTTCAGCTCCTGGCCGGCGAGCCTCTCGTCACCCGGGTCGTCGAGCGCGTGGCCGCCTACGACCTGGTCGATCGGCTGGTCGTGGCCACAGACTCGCCGATGGTGGTGCAGGTGGTGGAGCGTACCGGCGTATCGGCGGTGCTCACCGACGACAGCCACTCGACCGGCACGGAGCGGGTCGCCGAGGTGGCCTCCCGTCCCGAATACCGGGACTTCGACGTGGTCGTCAACATCCAGGGGGACGAGCCGTTTCTCGACCGCGAAGCCCTCGAGGGCTCGCTGGCTCGGGTGGCGCAGGGCGACGAGGTCGGCACCGCGGCGGCCCCGCTCGACCTCGACCTGGTCAAGGATCCCGCCCGGGTCAAGGTGGTCACCGACCTGAACGGGCGCGCGCTCTACTTCTCCCGCTCGGTCATTCCCTACCGTCGTGAGGCCGACGACCCCTCCGAGGGGCTCTACTGGCAGCACCTCGGCATCTACGCCTATACCCGGGCCTCCCTGACGCGGTGGGTGTCGCTCCCCCCGACGCCGGCGGAACTGGTGGAGCGGCTCGAGCAGCTCCGCGCCCTGCAGCATGGCATGACCATCGGCGTGACCCGCCTCAGCGCCTCGGCGCTGCCCGGCGTCGACACGCCCGACGACCTGAAACGGGCTGAGGCCCACTGGCACGCCCTCCTGAGGTGACCCCATGAGCACTGGCCCTTCCGCTACCAAGTTCATCTTCGTGACCGGCGGCGTCGTCTCCTCCCTCGGGAAGGGCATCGCCGCCGCCTCGCTGGGGCGCCTCCTCGTCGAACGCGGCCTGACCGTGACGATGCAGAAGTTCGACCCCTACATCAACGTCGACCCCGGCACCATGTCGCCGTTCCAGCACGGCGAGGTGTACGTCACCGACGACGGCGCGGAGACCGACCTCGACCTCGGGCACTACGAGCGGTTCATCGACCGGTCGCTGTCCCAGCAGAACAACATCACGACCGGCCGCATCTACCAGACGGTCATCAACAAGGAGCGCCGCGGCGAATACCTGGGCGCGACGGTGCAGGTCATTCCCCACATCACCGACGAGATCAAGAACGCCATCCGGCGCACCGCCCCCGGCCACGACGTGGTCATCACCGAAATCGGCGGCACGGTCGGCGACATCGAGTCGCAGCCCTTTCTCGAGGCCATCCGCCAGTTCCGCCAGGAAGTCGGCCGCGACAACGTGCTCTTCATGCACCTCACCCTGGTGCCCTACATCGCGGCGGCGGGCGAGGTCAAGACCAAGCCGACGCAGCACTCCGTTCGCGAACTGATGCAGATCGGTATCCAGCCCGACATTCTCGTGTGTCGCACCGAGCGGCCCCTGTCCGCCGACATCAAGCGGAAGATCGCGCTCTTCTGCAACGTGGACTTCGCCTGCGTGGTCGAGAGCCCCGACGTGAAGTCCATCTACGAGATCCCGCTCCGGCTGCATGAGCAGGGCCTCGACCGCGAGGTCTGCGAGCGGCTCCGGATGGTCACCAAGGATCCCGACCTCCGTCCCTGGCGCGCCATCGTCGAGAAGGTCCTGCGGCCGAAACACGAGACCCGGATCGCCGTCGTCGGCAAGTACACCGACCTGGCCGACGCCTACAAGTCGGTGCAGGAGGCGCTCATCCACGGCGGCATCGCGCACGACACCCACGTCCAGATCGACTGGCTGTCGAGCGATCTCTTCACGGACCAGGAGGCCGCCGGGACGCTGCTCGCCGGGTACGACGGCCTGCTGGTGCCGGGCGGCTTCGGCGTGCGCGGCATCGAGGGGATGATCGAGGCGGTGCGCTGGGCGCGGGAGAACGGCTTGCCGTTCTTCGGCATCTGCCTCGGCCTGCAGATCGCCATCATCGAGTTTGCCCGGGACGTCTGCGAACTCCCCGACCCGAACAGCACCGAGTTCGCGCCGGAGTGCGGCACGCCGGTGGTCAACCTGATGGAGAGCCAGCGCGACGTCAGCAACCTCGGCGGCACGATGCGGCTCGGCGCCTACGCGGCGCGCCTCCGCCCCGGCTCCAAGGTGGCGCAGGCCTACGGCACCACCGAGATCAGCGAGCGGCATCGCCACCGGTGGGAGGTGAACAACTCCTATCGCGACGTGCTCGCCGAGTTCGGCCTCCGTCTCTCCGGCCAGTCGCCGGACGGCGGTCTCGTCGAGCTGATCGAGCTGCCCGATCACCCCTGGTTCATCGGCTGCCAGTTCCACCCCGAGCTGAAGTCGCGGCCTACCCGGCCGCACCCGCTCTTCGCCGGGTTCGTCGGCGCCGCGCTCCAGCATCACCAGGCGGCGCCCGCGCCGGCCAGGAAGGTCAACCTCGCCGAGGCGGCGCACGGATGACCTGGACCTTCGGCCGGGCCCCGTTCCTGATCGCCGGGCCGTGCATGGTCGAATCCGACGCGCTCATGCTGCGCGTCGCGGAGGCGCTGGCGGCGCTCTCGGCGCGCCACGGGCTGCCGGTCTGCTTCAAGGCCAGTTTCGACAAGGCGAACCGCTCGCGGATGGGCGGCCAGCGGGGGCCGGGGCTCGACGAGGGGTTGCGGGCGCTCGAACGGGTCCGTGCCGCGACCGGCCTCCCGATCCTGACGGATATTCACGAGGCGGCGCAGGCCGCACCGGCTGCCGAGGTGGTCGATATCCTGCAGATTCCGGCGTTCCTCTGCCGGCAGACCGACCTCCTCGTGGCCGCCGGGCAGACCGGCCGCCCCGTGAACATCAAGAAGGGGCAGTGGATGCAGCCGGAGGGGATGCTCGGGGCCGTGGAGAAGGTGCAGGGCGCCGGGGCGCGGGAGGTGGCAGTGACGGAGCGGGGCACCTTCTTCGGCTACGGCGACCTGGTGGTCGACATGCGCAGCTTCCCGCGCCTGGCCGCGGCCACCGGCGTCCCGGTCATCTTCGACGCCACGCACTCGGTGCAGCAGCCGGGGCAGGGTGAGGGAGGCGCCAGCGGCGGCCTTCGGCAGTTCATCCCGCCGCTCCTTGCGGCGGCGGCGGTGAGCGGCGCGGACGGTTTCTTCCTCGAGACCCACCCCGACCCCGCGAACGCGCCGAGCGACGCGGCCACCCAGTGGCCGCTGGAGCGACTCGACGAGCTGATGGACCGGACGCTCGACCTCTGGGCCCGCGCCCGTGAGGGCGTCCGTGCTTGACCCGCGCGTGGCACGCCGGGTCCGCCTCCTCGCCCTCGATGTCGACGGCGTGCTCACCGACAACGGGGTCTACATGGGCACGTCGAACGGTGAGCGGCTGGAGCTCAAGCGGTTCGACATCCAGGACGGGCTCGGTCTCGCACTGCTGCACGGCACCGATATCCGGGTGGCCATTGTGAGCGGCCGGGTCTCCGATGCCACGGCGCTCCGGGCGGCCGAACTGAACATCGACGACGTGATCCAGGATGCCGGCGCCCGGAAGGTGCCCGCCATCGCGGCGCTCCTCGCGAAGCACGGCATGACGTGGGAGGACGTGGCGTTCGTCGGCGACGACCTGGCCGATGTGCCGGTCATGCAGCGGGTCGGGCTCCCGATCGCCGTGGCCAACGCCGTGCCGGAAATCAAGGCCATCGCCGCCTACGTGACGGAAGCCGAGGGCGGGCGCGGCGCCGTGCGCGAGGCGGTGACGGCGGTGCTGCGCGCCCGCGACGAATACGAGGCCGCCGTGGGCCGCTACCTGGCGAAGCGGGACGGCCGTGACGCGTGAGCCCGCTGCCCTGACGGCGCTCGGCCGCCGGGTCCTCGAACTCGAGGCCCGGGAGATCGGGCGGGCAGCCTCCCGGCTCGACGGGGCCTTTGCCCGCGCGGTGGCGCTCCTCGCCGCCGCCAGGGGACGGGTGATCGTCTCGGGCGTGGGCAAGTCGGGCCTCATTGCGCGGAAGATCGCCGCGACGCTCACGTCCACCGGCACGCCCGCCACCTATCTCCACCCGGTGGACAGCCTGCATGGCGACCTCGGCATCGTGGGGCGGGAGGACGTGGCGATCCTGCTCAGCAAGAGCGGCGAGACCGAGGAGCTCTTCGGGCTGCTCACCGCGCTGCAGCGGCTGAACGTGCCGATCATCGCACTGACCGGCGGCGCCGATTCGACGCTGGCCAAGGTGGCAAAGGAAGTGCTCGACGCCGGCGTGGCCGAGGAGGCGTGTCCGCACGACCTGGCTCCCACCACCAGCACCGGCGTGGCGCTCGCCCTCGGCGACGCCCTCGCCGTGGCGCTCCTCGAGGTGAAGGGGTTCAAGCGGGAAGACTTCGCCGAACTGCACCCTGGCGGTTCGCTCGGCCGGCGGCTCCTCCTGCGCGCCCGTGACGTCATGCTCCCGCCGCAGGGCATCCTGCCGCCCGGAGCCACCATGCGGGAGTGCGTCGTGGCCCTGGCCCGCCACCGCGGGCTGGCCATCGTCGCCGACGGCGGCACGGTTCACGGGGTTGTCACGGCGGGCGACCTGAGCCGCCTTGCGCAATCGGATGCCGGCTTCCTCGACCGACCCGCCTCCGCGGTCATGACCGCGACGCCGAAGTCGGCGGCGGCGGACGAACTGGCGGCCGCGGTCCTCGGCCGGATGGAACGCCACGGGATCATGGCGATGCCGGTGCTCGATGATCGCGGCGAACTCGTCGGCGTCATCCACCTGCACGACCTGATGCGGGCGGGGGCAGGATGACCGTCCGCCCCTGGCTGCGAGCGACGCTCGTCCTGGCCATGATGGCGCTCGCCGCCGCCTGCAACCGCACCGGCGCGAGCCCCGGCGTGCTGGCCACGGCGGCAGACACCGCCGACCAGACTTTGCTCAAGGTCCGGCACATCATCACCCGCGACGGCGTGCAGAAGAGCCTCGTCGAGGCGGACACCGCCTATTACTACGAGGGATCTCAGACCTTCGAGCTGCGTGGGGTCACGGTGACGTTTTACGACAAGGACGGAACGCCGACCTCCACCTTGACCTCGAACGAGGGCACGTACCAGACGATGACCGGCGTCATGGAGGGGCGGGGACGCGTCGTGGTGCGGTCCGCGGACGGGTCCCGGGTCCTGAAGAGCGAGCAGCTCACGTACGACCCGGGCAGGAACGAGATCTCGTCGGAGGTGTTCTACACCTACGACCAGGGCGGCAACCACCTGGAAGGGGTCGGGTTCACGTCGGATCCGAATGTCCAGCGCACGAAGACAGGAAGCCCGCGCGGACGCGCCGACGAGGGCATCATCCTGCCGGGGCAATAGGGTGCGCACGACTCTCCTCGGCACCTGGTGGGCCGTGGCGTGCGCGCTGGCGCCCGCGACGGTGGCCGCCCAGGACCCCTCCGCGGCGCAGCGCTGCCGGATCCGGCTGATCCACGCCGATTCCGGCGCCACGCTCGGCAACGACAACTACTTCGCGTCCGGCGACGTCCGGCTGGCCTGCGACGGCACCTCCATCCGGATGCGCAGCGACAGCCTGGCGTCGTATGGCGGACAGATCACCGAGTTCATCGGGCATGTGCGGTACGAGGACTCCTCGATGGTGATGACGGCGGACCGGGGCACCTACCGGCGGGCGGGCGAAGTGTGGGAGGCGCGCGGGAACGTCGTGACCAGGAGCGCCGGCGGCTCGTCGCTGCGCGGCCCCTCGCTGGACTACTTCCGGGTGCTACCCGGCATCCGCGAGGTGGTCGAGGTCTACGCCGACGGCCGGCCCACGATCGACTACGTCCCGCGGGACTCGACGGGCAAGGAGCAGGAGCCCTATGTAATCGTCGGCGACCGGGTCCGCATGAAAGGGGAGGACCGTCTCTGGGCCGGCGGCCGGGTCACCATCAACCGGAGCGATGTCGCGGCGAGCGCCGATTCGATGCGGCTGGACACCGGGCCGGGACAGGACGGCGCCCTCGTGCGCGACGCCCAGATCAACGGGCTCGGCAAGGATCCCTTCTCGCTCTTCGGCAACCGGATCGACCTCACGCTGGAGCAGAACGACTTGACCTTCGTGCAGGCCGACGGCGCCGGGCGGGCCGTGAGTACGGACTGGACACTCGTGGCCGACACCATCGGCCTCGACGTGAACGACCGCGTCCTGGAGCAGACCCTCGCGTGGGGCGCCGGGGTCCGGCCGCACGCCCTGTCCGCCACCTACGAAATCCTGGCGGACTCGCTCGCGCTGGACTCGCCGGGCAAGGTGCTCACGGAGGCGCGCACCTTCGGCAAGGCGTGGGTGGCCAGCGGCGAGGACACCACGTCCGCCAATCGCGACTGGCTCCGCGGCGACACCGTCACCGCGCGCTTCGTCAGCAGGGAGGTGGAGGGCAAGACCAAGACGGTGGTGCACCGGGTGGAGTCCTGGGGCGACGCGACGGCGTACTACCGGGTGTTCGACGAGGCCACACCGGGCATCCCCTCGATCAACTACGCGCGGGGGAACCGGATACTCGTCGAGATGAGCGACGGGCCAAAGAGCGGGGTCGAGCGGGTCGAGATTCTCGGCCAGGTGGACGGCGTGCAGCTGCAGCCGAAACCGGCCGGACCGGACACCACTGCGACGCCGGGCGAGACACCTGCCGGCTCCGCTCCCGTCGGCTCCACGCCGCCGGTGCAGCCGTGAGCCGCCCCGACTGGGTCGGCACCCTGCCGGAACGGGACGCCTCTCTTTCCCTGGCGCTCGCGGCGCTCGTGTCGGCGGCGGAAGCGGACGGCTCCATCCCGTTCGACCGGCTGGTCATGGGGTACCGCAGCACCTTTCTGAGCGCGGTGGAGACCATCCCGGGACTCCCGCGCTCCGAGCTGACCGGCGACCAGCTCCGCGAGAGCCTCACCCGTTCGGTGCTGCCCCGCCTGGCCGGTGAGGGATGGATCGCCGATACCAGTGACGGCGACTGGGCGACGGTGCGGGCCACCCCACAGTGGTGGAGCAGCGCGCTGGCTGACCGCGCCGGCGCACTGACCCAGCTCCTCTCCGCGGCGCAGGAGGGGCACGCACGGCACGAGGCCCGCGATGCCGTGCCGAAGGGACAGGGGAGCGTCCTGGAGGGGATCGGCCTCTGCAAGAGCTTCCGCCAGCGGCGTGTGGTGGACGACGTCTCGATCCGCGTGGAGCAGGGGGAGATCGTGGCGCTGCTCGGCCCGAACGGCGCCGGCAAGACCGTCACGTTCTACTGCCTGACCGGCATCATCCGGCCCGATGCCGGGCGCGTCATTCTCGACGGGGAGGACATGACCGCCGCGGCGATGTACCAGCGGGCGCGGCGCGGCCTCGGCTACCTGGCCCAGGAGCCCTCCGTGTTCCGCCGGCTCACGGTGGAGGAAAACGTGCTGGCCATCCTCGAGATGCAACCGCTCTCCAGGGCGGAGCGCCTCGAGCGGCTGGAACAGATGCTCGACGAGCTGTCGATCAAGCACCTGCGCAAGAGCATGGCCTATTCGCTCAGCGGCGGCGAGCGACGCCGTCTCGAAATCACGCGGGCGCTCGTCACGCAGCCGAAGTTCATGCTGCTCGACGAACCGTTTGCCGGCGTCGACCCGATCGCCGTGAACGACATTCAGGGCATTGTCGCCGGGCTCCGCCACCGCGGCCTCGGCGTGCTGATCACCGACCACAACGTCGAGCAGACCCTCGACATCGTGGACCGGGCATATATCCTCTTCGAAGGAAAAGTCCAGGCCGCCGGGACCGTCCCCGAACTCGTCTTCGACGAGCGGGTCGCCCAGCTCTACCTGGGGCCCACCCTGACGGCCAGGCTCCGGGCCCGATTGGAGAACGGATCGTGAAGACAGGACTCTCGCAGCACCTCGGCCAGCGGCAGGAAATGCGCATCAACCCTCGCCTCTACCAGGCGATGGACATGCTCTACATGCCGATGATGGACCTCCAGCAGCACCTGAAGCAGGAGCTGCTCGTCAATCCGTTCCTCGAGCTCCTCGAGCCGGAGGAGGAGGAACAGGACGGCGCGGACCGCGAGAAGGACAAGGAGCAGGAAAAGGAGCAGGCCGCCAAGGAAGAGGAGATGGACTGGGAGGAGATCCTCCTCAACGGCTTCGACGTCGGCGGCACCCGCGAGCAGCACGAGCAGCTGGAATACACCGAGGCGGTGACGGTCCAGACCCGGGACCTGACCGATCACCTGCGCGAGCAGCTCAAGATGCTCGACCTGACCCCGCGCCAGGTACTGCTGAGCGAGGAGTTCCTCGGCAACATCAAGGACGACGGCTTCCTGGCGGCCTCGCTGGAGGAAATCGTCGGGTCCGTGAACCAGCTGATCACCGCGCACGCGCGCGACAACGCCGACCTGGACGACGAACTTGACCTCGACGACCTGGACGCCGATCCCGCCATGGGCGACCTCCCGGAAGGGGTGACGCTCTACGGCATGGACGAGGCCGAGGAGATGCTGCGCATCATCCAGGCGCTGGACCCGCCGGGCATCGGCGCGCGCGACATCCAGGAGTGCCTCCTCATCCAATTGCGGGAGCTCGGGCAGACGGAGACGCTGACCTACCGGCTGGTCTCCGAGGCGTTCAGCGACCTCATCGCCCACCGCTGGAACGACCTGGCCCGGCGGTTCGGCGTGCCGGCCGTGGCGGTGCAGTCCGCCGCCGACTCGCTGGCCTCGCTCGACCCGAAGCCGGGCCTCAAGTACTCCGGCAAGGACGACGGCTATATCACCCCCGACCTGATCGTCAACAAGGTGGACAACGAGTACAAGGTCTTCCTCAACGACACCGGGATGCCGCGGCTCCGGCTGTCGCGCGCCTACCAGGAGGTGACGCGCGACCGGAAGCGGCTCACCCAGGAGAACCGCGAGTTCATCGCCTCGAAGATGAACAGCGCCACCTGGATGATCCAGGCCATCGAGCAGCGCCGGCAGACGATGCTCAAGGTGATGAACTTCATCGTGGACCGGCAGCGGGAGTTCTTCGAGAAGGGCATCGAGTACCTCAAGCCGCTGACCCTCCGGGAGGTGGCCGAGGTGATCAACATGCACGAGTCCACGGTGAGCCGGGTGACGAACGAGAAGTTCGTGCAGACGCCGCGCGGGGTGCTGCCGCTCAAGTTCTTCTTCAGCAGCGCGCTCAGCACCTCCTCCGGGGAGGACGCGAGCGCCCGCTCGATCCGCGCCAAGCTGGAGAAGATGGTGGCCGACGAGAACACCGCGAAGCCGCTGACCGACCAGCAGATCGTGCACCTCTTCCAGGAGCAGGGCATCAAGATCGCCCGGCGGACGGTGGCCAAGTATCGCGACCAGCTCGGGATCCTCCCGGCCCGGATGCGGAAGCGGGTATGAGCTTCCCCGAACGCACCGGGCCGGTGGATGTCAGCGTCCTGGTCCCCGCCAAGGACGAGGCGGAGAACCTCCCCGAGTTCCTCCGGCTCTGCGCCGAGGCGCTGGGCCCGGCGCCGTTCACCTTCGAGGTCGTGGTGGTGGACGACGGCTCGCGCGACCGGACCGCGCTGGTCCTCGAGGCCGAGCGGGTCCGCAACACCTTTCTCACGGTCGTGACCCACGGCCGCCAGCGCGGCATCGCCGATGCGCTTCGCTCGGCGGGCGACGCCGCGCGCGGCGATGTGTTCGTGTTCTATCCGGCCGACCTGCAGTACCTCCCCGAGGACATCCCGGCCCTCGTGGCCCCGATCCTGGCGGGGCGCGCCGACATCGTGACCGGCACCAAGCAGGGCAAGTACGAGAAGGCCTTCGTCTCCAGCGTCTACAACGGGCTCTGCCGCTGGCTCTTCGGTGTCCGGGTGACCGACCTCAACTCGGTGAAGGCGTATCGCCGGGAGGTCATGGCCCACGTGCCGATGCGCCCCGACTGGCATCGCTACATGGTGGTAGTGGCCGCCGCCGAGGGGGCGCGGCTGACGTCGCTCCCGGTGCCGCTGTACCCGCGGCGGGCGGGGGAGTCCAAGTTCAACTGGAAACGGATTCCCATCGGCGTACTCGACCTGCTGTCGGTCTGGTTCCAGCTCCGCTTCGGCCGCAAGCCGCTCCTCTTCTTCGGCGGCCTCGGCGCGGTGCTGTTCCTGGTCGGCTTCGTGGCCGGCCTCGTGGCCCTGGTGCTCCGGTTCGGGTTCAACCTCGGCTTCCGGCCGCTGCTCAACCTCGTCGAGACCATGGTCATCAGCGGCATCGTGCTCTTCGGGTTCGGCTTCGTGGGCGAGATGATTGCGGGGTTCCGGGAGGATGTGCAGGGGATGCGGCGGGACGTGGACCGTCTCGCCGCGCTCGCGCGGAAGCAGGACGGAGGATGACCCACAGCGCCATGGCCGGCGGAGTCCCAACCTGAAGATCCTCCTCGTCACCCACAACTTCCCCCGGCATGTCGATGACATGGCGGGGGCGTTCTTGCTGGCGCTGGCCCGCGGCCAGCAGGCCCTCGGGCACGAGGTGCGCGTCCTGGCGCCGCATGGCCCCGGCCTCGCGGAGCGCGAGGGGATGGGGGGTGTCGAGGTGACGCGGTACCGCTACGGGACCGACCCGCAGGAGACGCTGGCCTATGCCGGCACCATGCACGACCAGGCGCTCAGCTCCTGGCCCGCTCGCTGGCGCCTGGTCCAGTTTCTCCGTGCGAGCCGGCGCGCGTTGCGGCGTGAGTGCGCCGCCTTCCAGCCGGACGTGCTCCACATCCACTGGTGGGTGCCGGGTGGCTTCGCCGCCTGGCCAGGGAACAACGCCGGCGTGCCGGTGGTGCTCACCTCCCACGGTACTGACCTCTTTCTTCTCGATCGCTTTCCGGCCGCGCGAATCATGGCAGGCCCGATATTCCGCGCCGCAGCCCAGGTGACAGTGATCTCCACGCCGCTCGTACCCAGGGTCGAACGGCTCGGCGTCCCCGCTGATCGCATCACCGTCCTCCCGATGCCCGTCAGTGCGGAACGATTCGCGCCTCCCATCCATGAAGTGCGCGACGCAGCTCGGCTGCTGTTTGTCGGGAGGCTGATCGAGCGGAAGGGCGCCGAGTACGCCGTCCGTGCCGTCGCCGCACTGCGGGAGCGGGGCAGGGCCGCGCGGCTCACCATCATCGGCGACGGCCCCGAGCGCACCAGGCTGATCGCCCTGATCAACGAGCTCGACCTCGGGGACGTGGTCGACCTGGCGGGCGCCCTCCCGCACGACGCCATCGCCGACCACTACCGCACCGCCACCCTCCTGCTCATGCCGGCGGTGACGGACTGGAAGGGAGAGCAGGAGGGATTCGGGATGGTGCTGGTGGAGGCGATGGCCAGCGACCTGCCGATCGTGGCGTCGCGCAGCGGCGGCATCCCCGACGTCGTGACCGACGGGGAGACCGGACTCCTGGTTCCCGAACGGGATCCGGCGGCGCTCGCCACCGCGGCCGCACGGCTGCTCGAGAACCCGGACCTGGCCGCCCGGTTCGCGGCGGCA
>DAOLIZ010000081.1:7190-11591 GCA_035328285.1 Gemmatimonadales bacterium | reverse complement strand
AAGAAGGCATCGAGTTCTTCCTGCGCGACACGACGGCACGCGCCAGGGCCGCGCCCGCAAGGGCCAGCCAGGGTGCCGGCTGGGCAAGCGCCAATCGGGGGCGGGCGCGCCACGCGGCCAGCACCAGGAGCGCCGGGCCGAGGAGCAGGAGCGCGGCGCTGATCCAGACAGTGAGTGAGGGCCCGCGAAAGTCGGGCAGAGACGGAAGACTCGCGATCCCGAGCAGGAACGCGGGCAGGCCGAGCGCCGCACGGAAGCGATCGACCGGGGTGGGCAGGAGGAGCGCCGCCAGCAGCATCGTGGCGCAGGCAACGGGCACGATGTTGGTCACCGGCGCTCCCTCCCCTCGCGTCAGTTCTTGCCCGTCATGATCCCCTGTCGAATCTTCACCGCGCTCGGCGAAGCGTTGGGATCGACCACCAGGCGATAGCTGATGATCGTGATGAAGCGCAGGGGCATCTGCAGGGTGCGCTGTTCCCCCGCACGCCGCACCACCACCGGGATGATGGTCCCTTCGGGCTGACTGCCGTACTTGGCCCGGAAATGGGCGGCCCAGCCCTGGTCGGTGGCGTCGAAGGTGCCGACGGACACCAGTTCGTCGCCGGCGAGCCCACCCGCGTCGGCAAAGGCCGACCCCGGCGTCACCGCCATGACGATGGTCGTCGAATCATTGGAACTCTGGATCCCGAGCCGGGCCACGCGGTTGCTGTCCACCACCGCGGAGAGCCCGGCCATGGCGAAGTCGGCCGCGTAGGGGAACGGTTCGCGTCCGTCAATATAGCGGGCGTTGAAGTCGTCGAAGGACGCGCCGCCGGCCGCGGCGGAGACCGCGCCCCACCAGTCCCGGGCGGTAAACCCCCGGCCCTTCTCGTAGGTGGATTGATAGAGCCCGCGCATGACGTCGTCGAGCGACTTCCGGTTGCCGGTGGCCGCGCGGATCCGGATGTCGAGGAGCATCCCGGCCAGCGAGCCCTTCGGATAGTAGATCGAGCCCGTCCCGTCGGTCATGCCGATCCAGGCGGAAATCGAGGCATCTTCCAGCGACACGACCGGCACGTCGGCCACCTCCTGCATCTTCCCGGCGGTCAGCGCGAGGAATTCGGTCGAGTCGATGACCCCCGCGCGCACCAGCGCCAGGTCGGCGTAGTAGTCGGTGATGCCCTCGCTCACCCAGAGCCAGGGGGTCGGCATCCAGTGGTCATAGGTGTAGGGCACCATGTCGGCGGGCCGAAGCCGCTTGACGTTCCAGAGATGGAAGATCTCATGGGCAGTAATGGACGGGAGGACCGGGTTGCCGATGAGCAGCGGGGTGTAGATGCCCACGTGGGAGTTCTGGTGTTCGAGGGCGCTGCCGCCGCCGTAGTCCCGGTCGAAGATGAGCAGGTTGGTGTAGCTGTCGTAGGGAGCCACGCCGAAGACGGCAATCTCGACCGGCAGGTACCGCTTCAACTGGTCCCAGAACTCCGCGCGGGAGGCGCCGGTCAGCGTGCCGCTCGGGTAGCTCGCCAGCCGGACCCACTTCCCCTCCACCTGGGTGCTGTCGAAGTCGAACTGGCCGACGAAGAACGGCATGTCCACCAGGTCGTGGTAGTTGCCGGCGCGGTAGGTGCGCGGGGCACCGGCGGGCGTCATCCCGGTGGCCACCCGCCAGCCCGGCTCCGTGGTCACCGTCACCTGCGCCGCGAAATCGAGGCTCCGCCCTTCCGGATAGAGAAAGACGTTGGTGCCGTTGACCATCAGGAAGTCGGGCCGGCTCCAGGCCATCGCGTTGTCGAGCTGATTCGCCTGGAAGTCGAAGGTGATCGTCACCTCCCCCTTCCCGGTCGGGCGGATCCGCCAGGTGTCGGGGTCGGCCTTGTCCCAGGTGATGGGCGCGCCGCCCTGCGTCACGCGAAAGCTGGAGACCCGCCGCGCGAAGTTGGACACCTCATAGGCGCCGGGCGTCCAGCTGGGCAGTGAGAGGACCACCGGGTCGGTGCCGGCCACCGTGAAGCGGGTGGTGACGGTGAGACTCTGCGCCAGCGCCGTGGTGCTGGTGAAGGTCAGGTCGTAGCGGAGATCGGTGACGGGAGCGGACTGCTGGGCCAGGGCGACGGTTGGGAATGTCGCGGCGGCGAGGAGAGTCAGGAGGCGACGCATGGGACTCGAGAGTGAGGGGAGGCGGCGGGGCCGCGGGGCCACAAAGCTGCGTGAACGATCTCCCTACGGGGCTGAGGCACGCCAGGTGTCATCGGGATGCCGGGACGAGCGGCGGATGCGACGCAGCCGCCGGCGCGCGGGGGTCCCGCGCACCGACGGCCGGTGCAATCACGACTGGCCGATCGGGGCTAGAGGCCGTAGATCGAGGCCGGAACCTTCAGCACGTAGGTGTTGAGGGTGAAGGTCTCGTCGTACGCTGCCCCGACGATGAGCGTCCCGTCCGCCGAAGCGGCCACGACGGCCTCCCAGTAGTAGTTCTCCGGCAGGGTGATGCCGTTGGCGGCCGCGACGTCGAGCAGCGACACGACGCCGCCCGCCTGCGTCCAGAAGAACGGGAAAGGGGCGCCGAAGAACCCTTCCTGCATGGTGCCGTACACCACCTGGCCGTCCAGCGCCGTCGCCTGTCCCCAGCCCTGGAAGCCTTCGTAGGTGCCGGAGGCGAGGTTGACGGTGCCGAGGGTGGAGCTCCAGATGAACGGCATCTGGCTCCAGACGCCGGTCACGAGCGAGCCGTTGCCGGCGATGGCCAGGACTTCGCCCGGGCTGTCGTCTGTGAAGACCCCGCCCGACGGGATGAACGACCCCGCGCCGGTGGCGGTCCAGAGTGCGGGACGCCGGTCGATCCAGTAGATGGAGCCCTCGATATCCGCGGTCTGCGAGGCGAAGCCGGCCGCGACGAGGCCATTGTCGGAGATGACCGTGGCACGGTTGATCGGGGGGTTGCCGTTCTCGGGCACGGAATCGCCGATGAGGTCGAGCGTAATGAAGCCGCCGCTCCCCGCGGCGTCGGACCACATGAACGCCTCGGCGTTGCACGCGTTCCAGACCAGGCCGACCGCCACGTGGCCGGCGGAGTCGATATCCCAGCCGCCGCTCTGGTCCTGCGCGCCCGTATCGGTGTCGAACTCGCAGCCCGTCGGGTAGATGTTGCCGAGGTCCAGCCAGCCGCCGGCCTGCTCCCACAGGCCCGCCTGCTCCGGCTTGCCGTGGATGGCGCTGACCCGCTGACCGTTGGAGATGCCCGTGGTGAAGTCGAACTGGGCGTCGCCCGCGGCACCCTTCAGCGTGGAGACCTTGGTGGCCACGTCGTAGAAGTAGAAGTCAGCGGTGGCCGAGAACGGATCGGTGAGCAGCACCGTCTTGCCGTCCGCGCTGATGTCCTCGGCGCGCAGGTTCGGGATCAGGGCCAGGGTGGCGCCCGGAATGGGGGTCGGTTCGGTGGTGTTGTCTTCGCTGCAGCCGGCAAGGGTGCCGGCCAGGAGGCCGACAAGCACCAGCGGGCGCAGGGCGCGCGCCGGCGAGGTCCAGCGGGTCATCAGGTTCACGTGCACTCCGGTGTCGATGGGTGGTGCGTGGCTACGCCACAACCTGCGCCCGGGGAGGCGGAGGTGCGGAAGGGCTGGAGCACTGAGTCAGGGGGACTCGGGCACGCGAATCAGGCGAGGGCTGCCCATCGATGCGGGGCGCATAATAGGGAGGGGCTTCACAGGAGTCAATCTGAGGGACGGCCGGGGTGCCAATCCCCGTCGAACGGGGTAGGTTTTGGGGTCTCGTGCCGGCGTCGCGCCGGCCTGCCCTGGCCCTATCGAGGTTCTCTACATGCGCCGCCAATTCCAGACCCTGGCCTGCTCGGCTGGCCTGCTGGCCCTTGCCGCCTGCACGCCCCCGTCCATCACGTCCGAGCGCAACACCGACATTCCAATCCCGGCGGGCGCCACGGTGACCTTTACCGGCGCCACGACCGAAGGGGCGACACAGGTCAACCCCGCGGTGTCCAACGACATCATGCACGTGCGGATCCAGAACGCCATCAAGACGCAACTCCAGAAGAAGGGCTACACCGTGGTGGACAGCGGGGCGCCGGCCACCTTCCATGTCCGGTATTTCGTCGGCGTGAAGCAGAGCACCTCCTATGTCACGACCACGTCCGGCGTCGGCGTGGGCGGCCCCTACTACGGCGGCTACGGCCCGTACGGCTACGGCTATGGCTACGGCTGGGGCGGGTATGGGGTGTCCACGACGACCCCGGTGACCAACACCAACGTGTCGTTCGTGGTGGACCTGGTGCAGGCGTCCAGCGAGAAGATCGCGTGGCGCGGCATCTACAACGGCGAGGCCGCGAGCTCACCCCCGAGCGACTCCAGGCTGAACTCGCTGGCCCAGTCCATCTTCAGCACGCTGCCGAAGGTGCCGCAGTAAGGC
>DAOLIZ010000081.1:4584-7090 GCA_035328285.1 Gemmatimonadales bacterium | reverse complement strand
CATGGTTCGACCGACGAGGTGACCCGATGACCGCTTTCGTTTTCGAGACGGGCTTCCAGCGCGCCGGCGCGCTCCTGGCGCTCGTGTTGGCGGCTGGATGCAGTTCGTCCGTCACGTCGGAGCGCAACGAGGCGATCGCCATCCCCAGCGGCGCCACGGTCTCGTTCCGGGGCGCCCCCTCGGACGGGAGCCCGCGCGTGGATCCGACGGTGGCCAACGACAGCATCCACCACATGATCCAGCGTGCCATCAGTGCCCAGCTCAGGGAGAAGGGCTACGCCGTGGTGGACAGCGGCCGGCCCGCGAACTTCACGGTGCGGTATTTCCTCGAGCTCTCCAGCACGACCGGGTTTGCGCCGACGGCGGGCGGGGTGAGCGGTCCCCAGGTCGGCGGCTATCGCGGCTACGGGTACGGTTACGGGCGGGACGCGCCGGCGCAGCTCGCCTCGGCGCCGCAGGACACGCTGCGCAAGGCGTCCTTCGGCGTGGACCTGGTGGATGAGCAGGCCGGACGCACGGTCTGGCGGGGTGCCTGGGAGCAGGAGCCGAAGAGCAAGGCACCCGACCAGGCCCGCGTGAACCAGGTCGTTGCCGAGGTCATGAAGTCGCTGCCCCGGGTGCCCTGAGCAGGCGTGCCGCAAGACCTTTCGTACGTCCTGCTGCTCTTCGTGCTCTTCGTGGTGCCGCGGTTCCTGCAGCGGTACCGCCTGCCGGGGGCCGTCACGGCGCTCGCGCTGGGCGTGGGCGCCACGGCGCTCGGACTCTTCCAGCACGACGAGACGATCGCCCTGATGGCCACCTTCGGCATCGTGGCGCTCTTCCTCTTTGCCGGGCTCGACGTCGACCTCGAGGCGCTCAAGCCGGATGCCCGGGTGCTGACCCAGCATCTCGCGATCTGGGGCGTCACCCTCGCGCTCCTCACCACGGCCGCCTCCTGGGCCTTCTCCCTGGCCATCCGCGAGGCGTCGCTGGTCGCGCTGGCGCTGATCACCCCCTCCACCGGCTTCATCCTCGACTCGCTCGACCTCTTCGGGCTCTCCGACAGCGAGAAACGCTGGACCAAGTCGAAGGCCATTGCCTCGGAGCTGCTCGCGCTCCTCGTGATGTTCCTGACGCTGCAGAGCACGTCGCCGGAGCAGCTCGGGCTGAGCGTCCTCGCCATGCTGGCCCTGATCGTGATGCTGCCGCCGGTCTTTCGGTGGTTCGCCGGCCGGATCGCCCCCTTCGCCCCGCGCTCCGAGTTCGCGTTCCTGCTGATGGTGGCCGTCGTCGCCGCGTCCGCCACGCGACGGCTCGGGGTCTACTACCTCGTGGGGGCCTTCGTCGTCGGCCTCTCGGCGCGCCAGTTTCGCGCCCGCCTCCCCGCCATGTCCTCCGAACGGATGCTCGGGACGGTCGAGGCCTTCGCGTCGTTCTTCGTGCCGTTCTACTTCTTTCACGCCGGTGAGTACATCAGCCCGGACGAGCTGAACTGGGGAGTGCTGGCACTCGGCGTGGCGTTCCTGGTGGTCTTTGCCTCGCTCAGGCTGGGCGAGGTCATCCTGCACCGCTGGGCGGCCCTGCGCGAGGCGCCGAAGAAGAGCCTCCGCATCGGCGTGGCGCTCCTCCCGACCCTGGTGTTCACGCTGGTCATCGTGGATATCCTGCGGGGCCGTCCGGGGGTGACGCCGACGCTGCTCGGGGCGCTGGTCCTCTACACCACGCTCATCACGCTGCTGCCGGGCCTGATCCTGCGGGTGCCGGCCATCGACTACTCCACGCTGCATCTCGACCCGATCGCGCCGCCACCCAACAGCGGGTTCGGCGCCTCGGGACCGGAATGGCGCGGCGGAGCGTCCGCCTCGCTCACCGAATCCAACCCCCCGCCCCCCCCGCCGCCGCCACCGAGCGCGGCGGATCGGACGTAGCTGGGCGGGGAGGCGGGGAAGCGGGGCAGCGGGGCAGCGGGGAAGCGGGGAAGCGGGGAAGCGGGGCGAATATCGTCACCCCGGCGAAAGCCGGGGTCCATGTTATCGAAGCAACTCACGCAAGTCGTTCCATCCCGGGTTGGCCCCCTCGATCAATTCAATCTTCCAAGTGCGCTTCCACTCCTTGATGGCCTTCTCACGACGAATCGCGGACTCCATGGTCGGGTGGACCTCAAACCAGACGAGTCGAGTGACGTCGTAGCGTTTGGTGAACCCGTCGACCAGATGATTCGCGTGCTGCCAGACGCGAGCGACCACGCTGGAAGTGACGCCGACGTAGAGTGTGCCCCTGCACTTGTTGGCCAGGATGTAAACGCAAGGTTGCTTCATTCGCGTTGGGCCAATGGACCCCGGCTTTCGCCGGGGTGACGGCATGAAGTGGCAATTTGACAGTGGATACTAGCTCTGTGCTGCGATGGGGATGTAACCGAAACTCCGCAACATGGACCCCGGCTTTCGCCGGGGTGACAGCCGGCAACGGACCCCGGCTTTCGCCGGGGTGACGGCCGGCAACGGACCCCGGCTTTCGCCGGGGTGAC
>DAOLIZ010000081.1:0-4484 GCA_035328285.1 Gemmatimonadales bacterium | reverse complement strand
GGCAACTGGATTCCCGCTTGCGCGGGAATGACAGAGTTACCCGCCTCCCTCCCCGCTCCCCTGCCCCGCGGCCCCACCTGCCTCCGGTGCCCCGGCCAGGATCCTCCCATAGAGACTCAGCACGTCGCTGCGCCGGAGCAGCCCGACCAGGCGCCCCGATTCCGGATCCACCACCGGCAGGGCGGACGCACCGCGCGCGCCCATCCGGCGGGTCGCCTCGAGCAGCGAGTCCTCCGGTTCCAGTGACTCGGTCGGCTGTGCCACCTCCGCGGCGACCAGGAGCTGGTGCATCTCCCGCGGCTCGTTCGCGATGCGTGCCAGGTCGGACACCGTCAGCACGCCGCTCAACTCGCCGTACTCCGTCACCACCGGGAAGACGTCCTGCGTGCCGGCGCCGAGGTGAGTCAGGAACTGCGTGGCCGGGGTGCGCTCCTCGATGACGATCGGCTTCCGGTGGTACGCCTCCGCCACCCGCAGGCTGGCGAGCACGTCGCGGTCGGTGCCGTGCACGATGTGCTCCCCCTGCCGCCGCAGCCATCCGCTGTAGAGGGAATCGCGCTCCAGCCGCCGCGCCACGAAGTGACTCATCACGACCGCGAGCATCAGGGGCAGCATGATGGCCGAATTGTCGGTCATCTCCCAGACCATCAGGATGCCGGTCATCGGGGCGTCGAGCGCGGCGGCCACGACGGCGCCCATCCCCACGATGGCGTAGGGCTCCACCGTCAGGTGCAGGCCGGGAAAGAGCACGATCAGCCCCGCGCCGAAGGCCGCACCCGCTGTCGCCCCGACATAGAGGGACGGAGTGAAGAGCCCGCCTGATCCGCCGGTGTTCAGGGTGATGGAGGTGGCGATGATCTTCATCCCCGCCAGGAGGATCAGGAGGTACCAGGCGAGGTCGCCGAAGCGGTCCAGCGGGATGGCCAGGTGCCCGAACCCGACGAGGAGCCCGCTGGAGAAGAACGCCAGGCCGCCGACCGCCACGCCGCCGGCGAGCGCGAGGAGCACCGGCATGCGCTGGCGGAACCGCTCCGCCCAGCTGTCCACGCTGAAGTAGAAGCGCACGAACGCCACCGACGCGAGGCCGGCCAGCAACCCGAGGAGGGGATAGAAGAGGATGACTTCGCGGGTCAGGCCGTAGCCCTGCTCGAACGGCACCGGGAAGACCGGGTGATTGCCGAACACCGAGCGGGAGACCACGGCGGCCACGACGCTGCTGACCACGACCGGCGCGAAGGCGGCGATGCTGAACGAGCCGAGGATCTCCTCGAGGGCGAAGAAGGCGCCCGCCAGCGGGGCGTTGAACGCCGCGGAGATGCCGGCCGCGGCCCCCGCGCCGACCAGGATGATGGTCCGGTTGCCCGAGAAGCGGAACGAGCGCCCCAGCCGGGACCCGACGGCCGCGCCGAAGACGGCGATCGGCCCCTCCGCTCCCGCCGACCCGCCGCTGCCGATGGTGATGGCACTCGCCGCCGTCCGCACCATCACCGCCCGGGTGGGGATGACCCCCTGCCGCCGCACCACCGCGAGCTGGACGTCGGGGATGGTGAGCCCCTTCTGCCCCGGCGCGAACCGCCGCATGACCCACCAGGCGGCCACGGCCCCGGCCCCGGTCAGGACCGGCCGATACGCCAGCTGGCCCAGTTCCGGGAGGTAGCTCCCCGGCCAGCTGAAGAAGACCTCGTGGGCCAGGTCGATCAGCTTGTAGAACCCGATGACGCCGAAGGCCGCCGCCAGCCCGATCACGACCGCGAAGCCGAGGAGGATCGAGTTCTCGCTCAGCTCCAGGCCGTTGAACCAGTCCACGATGTCGTCCCAGGCGCCCTGGGCGACATTGACCGGCCCGTACGTGGAGTGACGCGCCTGCGCGGCGAGCCGGCGGAGCTGCCGGCGCAGGGTGCGAAGGATGTCGACGGGTTTCACTTCAGGGGAATCTTTCCGGTTGCGAATTCGTCTGACAAGGTAGCACTATTCGCGACGTTGTCACAGCGACCCGGCGGGCCGTGCCCCGCACCCTGTCCCCGTTCACGATGAGAGTCTCCATGCGGTCCTCCCTCCGCTGCCTTGTTGCCCCGCTGCCCCGCTGCCTCGCCCTGGCCACAACGGTTGCGCTGACTCCGGCGATGGCCGCTGGCCAGTCCATCGGCGCCTACACCCCGCCGGTCGAGTGGCCGGAACGGCCGACTCGGTTCGACCTGCTGCACCAGCGGATCGCCCTGAGCGTGGACTGGACGCGGCTGGCCATCACCGGCTCCGTGACGACCACCGTGAAGCTGACCACCGTCACCGATACGGTGCGGCTGGACGCCGATCACCTCACCATCACCCGCGCCACCGACGCCGCCGGCCGCAAGCTCCGGTACCAGGCCGACTCCACGCACGTGACCGTCAGGCTCCCCCGCCGCATGAACCCCGGCGACACGGTGTCGTTCACGCTGGCCTACACCGGCGTGCCGGAGCGCGGCCTCTACTTCGTCCCGCGCAGCCACGTCGTCTGGACCCAGGGCGAGGCGGTCGAGACCCGGAGCTGGGTCCCGACCTACGACTTCCCGAACGATAAGGCGACGTGGGAGTTCCTGGTGACCGCCGACCCGGGCATGTCGGTCCTCTCCAACGGCACCCTGAAGGGCGTGACCCCGGCGCCCGGCGGGCGCCAGGTGTGGCACTGGGCCCAGGAGCAGCCCGCCTCCACCTATCTCTACTCGGTCGTGATCGGGCCGTTCACCGTGCTCCGCGACGAGTGGCGCGGCCGGCCGGTGGACTACTGGGTCGCCCCGGACACCGTTCCCGCCGGCTGGCGCACCTTCGGCGAGACGCCGTCGATGATCGAGATCTACTCCCAGGTCCTCGGCGTGAACTACCCGTGGCCCAAGTACAGCCAGGCCGTCATTCCCGACTTCACCTACGGCGGCATGGAGAACGTCTCGGCCACCACCCAGACCGACCTGGTGCTGCACGGCGCCGACGGGGAACCCGAAAGCAGCGGCCGGGGCCTCGCGGCCCACGAACTGGCGCACCAGTGGTTCGGCGACTACACCACCACCGCCACCTGGTCGCACGCCTGGCTGAACGAAGGGCTGACCACCTACATGGAGTCGGTCCAGAACGAGAAGAGCCGCGGCTGGGCCGCCGGCCAGCAGTCATGGTACAGCCAGCAGCAGCAGGCGATGGGCGCCGACCTCCGGCAGGAACGCCCGCTGGTGTGGGGCGACACCCTCGCCGACCCGATTCAGCTCTTCTTCAGCGGGCATATCTATCCCAAGGGCGCCCAGGTGGCGCACCAGCTCCGCCGCCTCCTCGGCGACTCGCTCTTCTGGGCGGGCATGCAGCGTTTCCTGAAGGACAACGCCTACAAGCCGGTGCGCACCGAGAACTTCGCGGTGGCGTTCGAGCAGACCGCCAACCGCGACCTCGACTGGTTCTTCGACCAGTGGGTCTATGGCATCGGCTATCCCAAGGTGCAGGTCGCGCGGCACTGGGACGCCGCGGCCAGGCAGCTGCACGTCACCGTCACCCAGACCCAGAAGATCGACTCCACCCATCCCCTCTTCCGCTTCCCGGTCACCATCCGCCTGATCACCCCCGATTCGGTGCTGCGGAAGGAGATCATGGTCACGAAGCAGACGGAGACCTTCGCCCTGCCGGTGTCGCAGGAACCGCTGTCGTTCCGGTTCGACGAAGGGGCCTGGCTCCTCGGCACCGTCTCCACCGACCAGACGCCGGCTGAGTTGTCGGAGATGGCCAGGCACGACCTGGAATACGGCGCGCGGAACTGGGCCCTCCGGGCACTGGCCGGCAACACCACCCCGGTGGCCGACAGCGCGCGCCGGTTCATCGTGTTGAACGAGCGGGAGCCCCGGCTGCGGGAAGTCGCGCTGGCGCAGCTCGCCAAGCGGCAGGATCCGGCCGACCTCCCGCTGATCCGGTCGGCGCTGCGCGACCCGGCCAGCGGCGTGCGCGGGGCCGCCATCGACGCGTGGGCCAGCTTCGACTCCGTGGCGGTCCGGCCGACCGCGCGCGACATGCTGCTGACCGATCCCAACTCGGCGGTGCGCGAGACCGCCATCGGCGTGCTCGACCCGAGTGACCCGCAGATTCGCACGCTGCTCGTCAGCCTGACCGCTCCGGGCCAGCCGCTCGGCATCCGCCAGGCCGCCGCCTTCCAGATCCGCAGCCAGGCCGACCCCGCCGTGGTGGCGGCGCTGATCGCGCTCACCGATCCGTCGAATCCCCGCAACCTGCGTCAAGCGGGACTCCGGTACCTGGCCAGCCGAAGCGACAAGGGACCGGCCATCGCCACGGCCACCAAATACCTCGACGACCCCGACCCGCTCTTCGCGGTCAGCGCGGTGCAGACGCTGTCGCGGGTTGGCGGTGCGGCCGGCATGGTCACCCTGTCCCAGCGGCTGAAGGTGGAGAAGCGGGTGACGGTGGATGACGCGATCCGGGAGGCGCTGGAAGGGAAATAGGCGGGGCCGCGGGGC
>DAOLIZ010000080.1:0-11684 GCA_035328285.1 Gemmatimonadales bacterium | reverse complement strand
ACTTCAAGCCGTTTCGAGGCATGGACCTCTGGCATCGTCTCACCTGCTTGACACCACCCCACCCGAATCCAATACTGGTGCATCCCTCCCTCGCCACACACTCGAGGCCCCGTCATGGCAGTGACCGTCCTCCCCGCTGAACGATCCGAGGAAGTGGTCGCCGTGCTGTGCGATGCCTTCTTCGACTATCCCGTCATGCGCTTCGTCCTCGGCGACCGGCCCGACTACGACGCCCGGCTTCGGAGGCTGATCGGCCTCTTCGTGGCGGCGCGCGTCTCCAAGGACGAGCTGATGCTCGGTGTGGAGACCGAGTCCGGCGACCTGAGCGCCACGGCCCTGGTCAATCTCCCGGGCGATCGGGCAGCGGCGTCCTGGTTCGACGAGTTGCGCGAAGCGGTGTGGGCGGAGCTCGGGAACGCGGAGCGGAAGCGGTACGACGCCTTTGGCACGGCGAGCCACGCCTTCGACCCGCCGGAGCCCCACCACCACCTCGGCATGATCGGCGTGCGCGGCAGCCACCGGGGCACCGGACTCGGCCGGGTCCTGCTGGAACGGGTCCACCAGATCGCCGCGTCCGCGCCCGCGAGCGCCGGCGTGTCACTGACCACCGAGCTGCCCGCCAACGTCACCCTCTACGAGTACTTCGGCTACCACGTGGCGGGGCACTCGCGAATCGCCCCGGAACTCGAGACCTGGTCGATGTTCCGGCCATGCTGACCTCGTGACACGCCTGGCTGCCGTCGGCACGGTGGCGCTGCTGATCGGCCTCGGCTGCTCCGAGACGACCGCCCCGCGCCTCCCCGAGGAGTGGGGCGGCCCCGGGGCGACCATGACCCTTGGCGTGAGCGGGGGAAGTGCCGTCTATCAATGCGGGACGAGTACCATCGACGCCGGCTGGCACCTCGCACCGGGCGGCCGCTGGCACGCGACCGGACAGTACTACCCCGGCGGAGGGCCGGTCCCGCCCGAAGGGCGACCACCACACCCCGCCACCTACGACGGCGTCTTCAGGGGGGACGTCCTGACCTTCTCCGTGGCCGTCCCTGACCTGAGCCTCACGCTCGGCCCATATACGGTCACACGCGGCAAACCGGGAGCTTCCGAGATCTGTCTCTGACCTCGAGGGGGACGCATGAACAATCTCGTGGTGGCACGCTACCTGGACGGAAGGATTCTCAAGGGCACCAGCCTCGACGTCGACCCCGCGAAGCCCGCATTCCACCTCCGTCCCCCGGAGGGGATCACCGCCGAGGTGAAGTTGAAGGACCTCAAGGCGCTCTTCTTCGTCCGGTCCCTCGAGGGCGACATGGCGCGCCACGAGGCCCACACCCTCGACCCCAACGACCCCCGGGCCCACGGCTCCACCGCGGTCTCGATGCAGTTCCCCGATGGCGAGGTGATGGTCGGCCTCACCAACCGGTTCCCGCCGAACCGGCCCTTCTTTTTCGTGGTGCCCGTCGATCCGGCCAGCAACAATATCCGGGTGCTGGTGAACCGGAGTGCCGTGAAAAAGATTGAGCCGCTCACAGGCGGCTCAGTTTAGTGGGACAACCAGGGAGCCCGCTCAGGGGCCGACGGCTCCGGCGGCCGGCCAGTCCGTGTTGCCGACACGATCAAGGTTTGACTCGAAGATCCGCACCGGCTCCCTCCCCGGCATCAAGCGGTCACCGACCTCCTGCCAGTGACCGTTCTCAATCACCGCAGTGTATCGGATGGTCACGGGGCCGGCGGGGATCTCCCACACGTACCCGTTCGCCGTCGGGGTCAGGCGGAAGTCACCTACGCTCCCCTGAGCCGATGAGTGCATCGTGTACGCCTTCGTCCCGGGATCGTAGGATATGGTCGCGAATGCGTTGAATTCCAGCGCACCGTCCACCCCGTACCCCCTCCCTTCCACGACCTTGATCGATCCATCCAGCATCGGGCCGACCCGCTCGGTCTGCGTAAGCGTGCCCTTCTCGCCAGAGGGAAGCGCGACCCAGGCGCTCCCGCGCCAAATGCCATCCATCGCCGCCAGCGCGGACATGGCGTTCCGCTGTGACGCCAGGGTAACCGCCGGGTCGGGGCGTCCCTGCGCACTTACTGGTGCCGTCCATGCCGCTACCATGATTGTCCCCAATGCCAGACTCACGACTCCTCGCATGCTTTGCGCTCCTTGTTCGGTCGCGGTGCCGACCACCGGGTTGGGAGGCCTGACGAATGGTAGCCCACAGCGTACCGCCCGGATTGAAGAAATGCGACGTCACGGCCGCACCTGCCCATGCCCGATCAATCGAATCCGCTCGGCGACCTCGCCTGGCGGCAGGCCGGCCAGTGACCGGAATTCCCTGATGAGGTGGGCCTGATCGGCAAAGCCCAGCTCGGCGGCGACAGCCGACCAGCTCCTGTTCGTCCCCTCCACCAGGTGCAACAACGCCTCCCGAAGCCGGCGCACACGGGCAAACTGTTTGGGCGACAGGCCGACCGCAGCGCTGAACCGACGCTGCAACTGCCGTGGACTCAGGTGCACTGCCGCGGCGAGCTCGCCGATCGGCGCCGAGCCGCGCGCCGCGACGATAGCGAGCACGGCGGCGCGCACCGCCGGATCTGGTGGGCGACTTGCCTGGATGAGCGGCGTCAGATGCTCCTCCCACCTCTCCCGTGCCTCGCCTTCGTCGCCGGCGGTGGCCAGCGCATTCGCCAACACATCGGCGACCGGTCCGAGCGCGGTGTGCGCACGATCCAGCACGCCGAAGAGCGCCCGGGCATCGCGACGCAGGATGGCGGCGCCGATATCAGGCCAGAACCGCACACCCCAGAAGCTGTCGCCGGCAGCGATTGGCACCCACAGGGCGTCGAGTCGTGGCCCCTGCACCGTCAACCAGGCTCCCCCCCCGGCGCTCCGGCTGGCCACCAGTCCGACGCATCCGTCGGGAATCACCTGGTGCCGATGCCCGGGGGCAACTTCCCCCACCTCGACTCTCCAGTAGCACGACACCTGACCGGCCAGTGGCGGCGACGGATCGAACTCGCTGTAGTGCACCGACGCACGCGTCCTCAACGAAATGCCTGGCGCATTGCGCTCATTCTGACGCATCCTGACCCGCAGGGTTCTGCTGTTTCCGGTTGAGTTCGTGCTCGGCGGCCTCCCGCTCCCGGATCTTCCTGATCTCCTCCCGCTGCTCCGCGGCCGTCGCCGCGCGCGGCAACGCGAGCTGGTAGTCCTGAGCCCGCATCCGTCCCTGCATGTCGAGCGCCTTTGACTCGTTGCCACCGTTCGGCATCGGAATCAACGCCAGGATGAGGCTGGGAATCTTGACGCCCGCGACCGTGATCCACTGGCCGTCGATCCCGTACTCACGCCCCCCGATCATCCCCTTCCAGGATGGCGGCAGCAGCCGCCCTCCCCCCGGCAGCGCCGCGAGCGAGTCGAGGTAGTGGTTGATGATGGCCTTGACCGCGCTGTCGGTCAGCTCCGCATGGGTGCGTACCACGCCCGGCGCCGCCGGCGCGCGCCGGTCCCACAGCACTCCGCTGCCAAGCGCACGCCAGGACGACGCCGGTTCCTGGTCGGGTGCCGCCCACGCCGGAGCCGTGTCACTCGGCGCGCCATCCGCCGGCGTCGGGGCGATGAAGAGGCGATCATCGACCGGTCCCGTGGGAGGCGAAGGCGCCGGCGGGCGACGGCCTGGTGGCGGAGGGGACGGGTTCGGAGCGGGGAGGAGTGCGACCAGAACCTCGCGACGGGGCGTACGCGTCGCGAGCGGACGCAGCAAGTGGCTTTCCGTCGCCCGTTCGCTGGGTACGAACAGGAGGACGAGGACCCCGAGCGCCGCCAGGTGAAGCACGACACTCGCGGCGTAGGCCCACGGCGGCCAGCGCGGCGCCCGTGGGAGCTGGAGGTCAGGCGGTGTGCCGGCCCCCATCTTCCTGGACCCCGGCCAGCGCCTTGGTCAGCCGGCCGACCGCCTCCTCCAGGCGCGCCGGCGGGACGGTGAGGGCGATGCGGAAGTACCCCTCCCCTGCCGGCCCGAACGCGCTCCCGGGCAGCACCATGACGCCCTCGACCTCGAGGGCGTGACGGGCGAACGCCTTCGAGCTGATCCCCCGCGGCAGCGCCACCCACAGGTACATCGCCGCCTTCGGCAGCGCGACACGGAACCCCGCGGCGCGAAGCGCCGGTACCGCGGCGTCGCGGCGCCGGGCGATCTCGGCACAGATCGGCGCGGTGAGCTCCTCCGCCCGGTCGAGCACCGCCGCCCCCGCCTCCTGCACCGCCAGGAACGGCCCGGTGTCCTTGTAGCTCTTCGCCGTGGTCAGCGGCGCGATGAGGTTCGATTCGCCCACCGCGAACGCGATCCGCCACCCCGTCATCGAGAAGCTCTTCGAGAGCGAGAAGAACTCGACCGCCACCTCGTGGGCGCCGGGAATTTCGAAGATGCTCGGCGCCTTGTAGCCGTCGAAGACGATGTCGCAGTAGGCGTTGTCGTACGCCAGCACGATCTGGTGCCGGCGGCAGGCCGCCACCACCCGCTCGAGGTACTCCATCGGGGCGACGGCCGCGGTCGGGTTGTTGGGATAATTGAGGAAGAGGAGCCGGGTCCGGCGGAGCACCTCCGCGGGGACGCTGTCGATGTCCAGCAGGAAGCCGTTCTCCTCGCGGAGGGGCACGACGTGCGGCTCGGCCCCGACGGACACGGTGCCGCCCAGGTACGCCTGGTATCCCGGTTCCGGCATGACAGCCACGTCACCCACGTTGAGGAACGCGAACGGCATGTGCGCGAGCCCCTCCTTCGAGCCGATCAGCGGCAGCGTCTCCGTGGCGGGATCGAACCGCTTCCCGAACCGCCGGTGGACGTAGTCGCTGGCGGCCCGCCGAAACTCGGGGTGCCCCTGCTGGAATCCGTACTTGCTGTTGGCGGGGTTGTCGATGGCACGCTTGAGGGCGTCCACCGCCACCTGCGGCGGCGGCGTGTCGTTGTCACCGGCGGCGACGTCGATGATGTCCCGGCCCGCGGCGATGAGCCGCCGCTTGATGGCCGGCAGCTCCGCGAGCGGATACCCCGGCAGGGCGAGCAGGCGGGTACTGGGGGTGATCATGACTGGGCAGCGCTCCGGACGGGGTTGGACAGGATGCCGACGCCGGGAATCTCCACCTCGACCACGTCGCCCGGCGCGAGCAGGCCGACGCCGGCCGGCGTGCCGGTCGCGACCAGGTCGCCCGGCTCCAGGGTCATGATGGCGCTGATGTACTTCAGGAGATGGGGAATGTCGAAGATCATCTCCCTGGTGCTTCCCCGCTGTCGCTCCACGCCGTTGACCCGCCCGATCACCTCCAGCGTGCGCCAGTCGAGGCCCTCGACGACCCCCGGTCCCACCGGGCAGAAGGTGTCGAAGCCCTTGGCGCGGGCCCACTGGCCGTCGGTCTTCTGGAGGTCGCGGGCGGTCACGTCGTTGACGCAGGTGAACCCCGCAATCCCGAGTTCCGCCTCCACCGCGGTGACGTTTCGCATCCGGTGGCCGATCACCACGCCGATCTCCGCCTCGTGCTCGACCTGCGCCGAGTCCCGCGGCAGCACGATCGCCTCCCCCGGCCCGATCACCGCGCTGGGCGGCTTGAAGAAGAGGAGCGGGCGCTCGGGCACCGCGTTCCCCAGTTCCTTCGCGTGTTCGGCGTAGTTCCGCCCGACGCAGACGATTTTCGACGGCCGCGACATTGTCATTCCAGTACCCCCATCCCGTGACGGGCAAAGAAGTCTTCGCATTTCGTGCGCACCTGCGCCCAGGAGCCGATGACCTTTTCCGCCCTGGGCAAACCCGCGAGCACCAGCGGCCCGTACCGCTTGGTGACCACCCGGCGATCCAGCAGCACCACGACGCCGACGTCGGAGGTCGACCGGATCAGCCGCCCGAACCCCTGCTTCAGCTTCAGTGCCGCGTGCGGGAGGAGGTAGCCCATGAAGCCGTCCTCGCCCGCCTCGGCCAGCCGCTCCAGCCGCGCCGCCGTGATCGGTTCCGACGGCACCTTGAAGGGCAGCTTGCAGAGCACCAGCCCCCGCAGCGCCCTCCCCGGCACGTCCACCCCTTCCCAGAACGAGTCCGTCCCCAGAAGAATAGCGTTGCCTGCCTCGCGAAAGCGGCGGAGGAGGGTGTCACGGCTGCTCTCCCCCTGCACCAGGAGCGGCCACCGCGGGTCGAGCATGCCGCGCAGCTGCTGCGCCGCGCGCCGCAGCGCCGCATGGCTGGTGAACAGCACGAACAGCCCGCCGTCGGCGGCGTGCGCCAGGTCGGTGACCGCCTCGGCGAGCGCGGCATCGTGCGCCGCCTCGTCCTCGCGGGGATCCGGGAAATTGTCAGGAATGCCGAAGAGGCACTGGGAGGGATAGTCGAACGGCGACGAGAAGATCTCCCGCGTCGTGACCGGGCTGGGCGAGGTGGCGAGGCCCAGCCGCTTCTCCAGGAACTCAAACTCGCCGCCCGCCGCCAGCGTGGCGCTGGTCAGCACCACCGTCGTCAACCGCTCGAAGAGCAATTCCCGCAGCACCGGCGCCAGGTCGAGCGGCACGGCGGAAAGCTGCGTGTGCTGCCGCTTGGCCCCGGAGCGCTCGATCCAGCGGACCGTCGCCGCGCCGCCGGCCGACGGGCGAAGCGTGCGGTTGAGCCCGTCCGACACGCTGTTCAGCCGGCGCACCACGGCGCGCATCTCCTGCAGCAACTGGTCGCCCCGCTCAGTGGACTCCACCTGCGCCAGGCGGTCCTCCACCGTTTCCACCTGGGTCTTGATCTGGTCGAAGCTGGAGAGGAGCGCGTCGAGTTCCATCCGCAGCCCCTCCTCCCACACGTCATCCTTCTCGAACTCGTCGGTCAGGCGGCGCTGGCCCCCGCCTCCCGCCTCGGCCAGCCCATGCAGGCGCAGGAACAACTGCTCGGCCGCCCGCCGCGCATCGCCGATGGCCGGCATCAGCCGCTCGCGCACCAGATCGAGGCTCGCCCGGCTCAGCAGGTCGCCCCGCCCCGCGAGTTCCATCACCAGCGAGGGGATCAACCCCTTCCGGTTCCGCTCGAACCGGCCCAGCAGCCGCTGGACACCGCGGCTCGTGACCTGCGTGCCGAGGTGCGAGGCCGCGACATCCTCAAGATGGTGCGCCTCGTCGAGGATGAGCCGCTGGTACGGCGGGAGCACCGCCGCCTCCTCCCAGTTGTCCGAGGCCTGGCGGACGGCGAGGTCGGCGGCCAGGAGATGGTGGTTCACCACGACCACGTCCGCCTCGGCCGCGCGGCGCCGCGCCTTGAAGAGGAAGCACTGGTCGAAGAAGCTGCACTTGACCCGGGTGCAGAGGTCCGCCTCGGCGGAGATCTCGTCCCACACCTCGCTGGTCGGCTGGACCGGGAGGTCGCTCAGCGTCCCGTCGGCAGTCCGGGAGGCCCATTCCGCGAGGGTGACGAGTTCGTCCTGCTTTTCCGGTTCCAGCAGGCTCTGCTGCGCGCCCGTGGCGTGCTGCAGCCGGGAGAGACAGAGGTAGTTCCGCCACCCCTTCAGCAGCGCGAACTTCGGCGCCCACCCCTCCTCCGCCAGCGCCTCGCGGAGCATCGGCAGGTCCTTGCCGACCAGCTGCTCCTGCAGGTTGATGGTATTGGTGCTGATGACCGTCCGCTCACCGTTGGCGCGGGACCAGGCCAGCGCCGGGACCAGGTAGGCGAACGACTTCCCCACCCCGGTGCCCGCCTCCAGCACCAGCACGCCGCCGTCGTTGTAGCCATCGGCGATGTACGCCGCCATGTCGCGCTGGCTCTGCCGGTCCTCGTACTGCCCAAGCACTCGCGCGATGGGGCCATGCTCCCCCAGCGTCTCCACCACCGCGTACGGGTCGAGCCGCTGCACCTGCTGCGCGTGCGGGACTTCCACCACGACGTACAGCCGCTCGGCGGCGTTGTCGATGATGCCGAAGCCGACCCCCCCGTCGTGCAGCCGCGCCGCCACCGCCAGGTCGGGCTCGGACGGCTCGAGGTTGCCGCCGGGATGGTTGTGGAGCAGCATCTGGCCGCGGCGCGCCGCCCCGGGGAGGGCGAGCACCATCTGCACCGTGCCCCGGGCCACCGCCCGGGCCGCCGTGATGACCCCCTCCTCGTCCACGTCGGCCACGAACGAGACCTCGCGGCCGCCGGCCGCGCGAATCTCGCCCGCCAACAGCGAGCGCACGTCGGCGGGAATGCGGACGATGGAGACGGTCACGGAGCGGGTGCGGGATCGATGAGGATGAAGGGGGCGTCGTCCTCACCCATGGCCCGGAACCAGGCGATGAGAGCCCCGATCTGGTCCGGCGGGAAGATCCCGCGCGTCCCGATCATGCGACGGGTGATTTCCAGCGTGCCGTCGACGAAGGCATAGGTGCCCCAGTATTCGCCGAACTCGCTGGCGGCGTGGACCGAGGCCGGGAGCTGCGGGCGCCACCCTGCCGGAAGCGCAAGGCGGAGCTTGACCACGTTCTCCTCCGGCCCGAACACGCGGCTGGCATCGATCGGGAACCGGCGCGCCGGCTCGGTTTCGAGCGCATCGGCGACGTCCGTGAACTTGCCGGCGCTGCCGACCGGATTCTCGAGGATCCAGTTGGTCCCCGAACGGCGCAGCGCCTTGCCGTCCTGCAGCGCCAGCGACACCCGCGCCGGCTCCGCGAGGTCGAGCCCCGCAAACACCTGGAGGCTGTCGCCCCTGGCGCCCGGGAACCAGCCCTGCGCGATCTTGCGGGAGAAGTTGGCGCGTCCCGCCGAATCCATCGGCGACTCGAACATCTCCCGCAACTCCCATTGCCTCGATCCCGTCATCTCCTCGCTGTAGGCGCCGCTGAACCGTCCGTCCGTCGAGAGGCCACCCGTCAGCTGGATCAGCGAGAGCCGATCCGCCGGGGTCTCCTCGGGGAAGGTGAGCTCCTCGGCGGAGCCGAGGGCGGGAACACCCAGCCCGAACTCCCCCTGCAGCGCCGGAGGAAGGACGCCGAAGGGAAGGAAGGCCACCGTCAGGTCGGTGTAGACCCGTCCCCCGGGCAGCGAGACGTAGGCGATCGCGTGGTTGAACTGCTCCATCGAGGGAAGGGCGCGCTGCACGCCGCCGGAGGTGCTGGTCAGGACGGTGGCGGCGTCGAACCCGAGCGAGCGCATCGCGGCGACGAAGAGCGTCGCCTTGTCCTTGCAGTCACCGAACCCGGAGGCGACCACCTCGGCCGGCAGTCGCGGCTGGTATCCACCAATCCCAAGGGAAATCGAGAGGTACCGGATGTCCTGGGCCACCCATCGCTGGATCGCCGCCGCCGTGTCGCGGGCGGTCGCGGCCCCGGCCACCAGGTCCCGGACCTGCCCGGCGATCGCGGGCGTCAGGGCGTAGCGGTCCTCGGCCAGCGTGGCGTACCACTGGGCAATATCACTCCAGGTCAAGGGCGACGAGACCGCCACCCACATGTAGATATCGTTCGAATCGGCGGCGTAGGCCTCGGGCTTGATCCGCGTGAGATTGCCCGTGGCCCAGGTGAGCACCTGCCGCCCGCCGGCCCGCGTGGTCTGCCTCGGGAAATCGAGGTTGCGCTCCTCGATCCGGAGCCGCTCCCCCTCCGGGGCGTCCACGATCAGCCGGGAGCGCTTGACGCTCAGCCCGGTGCTGACGCCCCACCACTGGTAGAAGTCACCCGGCACCCAGGGCCGCGTCTTGACGGTCGTGTAGCTGTAGTCGACGATCGTCCCGACCGCGACTCCGCTCATCGACGCGCGGAGGACCTTGCGGTTGGCGTAGACCGGCGCCCCCATCGTCGCCGGCACGTCGCTTTCCTGTTGCTGGGCCGGGCCGGCGCTGATGACCGTGCCGTCGGGCTGCACGACGCGGATCCAGTTGAGGGTGAACTCCTCGTTGTCCGGCGACCAGGAGAAGGAGTGCTCGGCCAGCCCCTCGACGGCCGACGGCTTCAGGACCTGCACGATCTGTCGAAAGGTGCGGCGCTCCCGGCCGTCGGCCTGGACGACAATCACCCCGTCGTCCAGCAGGAACACCGCGGACTCGTCCGGGTGGTCCGCGGGATCCACGGCCAGCCGGTAGATGGAATCGGCCTGCACCGACGGATCGCCATCGGGGGTGATCCTCGGCGCCTGCGCCGCCAGCCTCCCCGGCAGCAGGAGGACCCCGGCGACGACCCAGCCATATCGATTCACGCTCACGTCTTCAGTTCTTTCTTCTTGGCCGCTGGAAAAAGCACGTTGTTCAGGATCAGGCGATACCCCGGCGAATGCGGATGCAGGGACAGGTCGGTCGGGGCGTCCCCGATCTGGTGCTGGGGATCCTCGGGGTCGTGGCCGCCGTAGAAGGTCCAGGTGCCCTGTCCATGCTCCCCATGAAGATACTTGGCCCACGGCGCCCCCGGCTCGTCCGCCAGGATGGTGACCCCGGGCTTGATCCGGCTCTTCCGGAACGAGGTGGTCAGGCCGTAGAAATCAGGAATCGTATCGCGGTGGTTCTGGACCAGCATCGTCGCCACCGGATCGATCTTGGCGCTGAACCCGAACGTCCGGAAGCTTCCCAGTTCCTGGCGCCGGCTCAGCGAATTGACCTCATGGCCGTCGATATCCGAGAATTGTGACACCGTGGGGCTCAGCTCGAGCCGGGCGTCCTGGAACGCGAGCGCGCGGCTCCAGTCCATCCTGGCCGTCGCGTTCGGGTCCATCGGCGTCTGGTCGGCGTACGCCGCGGCGATGTCCACGCCGGCGCTGGCCAGCGCCAGGTCGAGCGTCTCGGTCGCGGCGCACATCGCGAAGAGAAAGCCCCCCTGGTGCACGTAGGCCGCGATCGCCTCCGCCACGGCACGCTTTTCCGCCGGCACATTCGGGAACCCGAAGGCGCGCGCCATGGCGGTGTTCCGTTCCACCATCTCGGTGAGCCATGGGGCACCGGCGTAGGTGAGGTAGAACTTGGAATACTGCCCCGTGAAGTCCTCGTGGTGCAGGTGCAGCCAGTCATACCGCGCCAGGCCGGCGCCTCCTGGGGCGAGCACCTCCGGGTCCCAGACCTTGTCGAAATTGACGCCCGCGTACCGCAACGCCATCGTCACGGCATCGTCCCATGGCGCCGCGTTCGGCGGCGCGTACACGGCCACCCTGGGCGCCTTCTCGAGCGGCACCGCCTCCATGTTGCCCATCTGGATGTCGGCGCGAATGCCGAGGAGCGTGCCCTCGTCCAGCGGCTCGGTGGTGACGCCGGCCAGCGCCGCATCCCGCGCGGTCACCGGGTCGGACGGCACCAGGAACGCCCCGTCGCGGTAGTTCAGGAACCATTCGGCACGCCCACCGCGCTCCAGCAGCCGGAACACCACGCCGTACGCCTTGAGGTGGTCGGCCTGGGCATCGTCCATCGGGATGAGGAGCCAGGGCGCAAGCCAGCCGGAGGACCTGGACAGCCCAAGGAACGGGGCCGCCGCCAGGGCCCCGCCGGCGCTTCGGAGGAAATCACGTCGTCGCATCAGCTCTCCGGGATGCCGCCGCGGGCGGCGTCGAGGACCCTGCGTGCCTGGGGCACGGCTGCGCTTCCGGGATAGGTCAGGATCAGGTGCTCGAGCAGCGCCACCGCCTCGCCGCGCCGGTCGAGCGAGAGGTAGAGGCGCGCCAGCACCAGTTCGGCGGCAGGCGCGGTTGCGGGGGCCGTGGAGTCGGCCGCGCTCCGGAGCAGCCGC
>DAOLIZ010000079.1:0-11789 GCA_035328285.1 Gemmatimonadales bacterium | reverse complement strand
CCGCTCCCAGGAGCGACGCGCCTCCTCGTGCGAGGCCTCGCGGCGCAGTGTTTCCAGCGCCAGCGCGGCGGTTTCGAGGTAGGACGCCAGTACCACCCGGTCGGCCGGCCTCACCGCGCGCCCGCGGATCAGGACCGCGGCGGCACCGACCGCGTTTCCCCCCACGACGATGGGGCCCGCCATCCAGGTCCCCTCGGCGCTCCCACTCTCGATCGGGCCGGCCAAGGCCGCCTCGAGAGGAGCCGGGGACGCAGGGTGATGTGCCTCGGACGGGGGGCTGGGCACGAGGATTGCGCGGTGCCTGTCGTACATGGCGGTCACCACCACCGTATCCGGCAGGAGGCTCTGGAGGGCCTCACCCAGCCGGACCACCACCTGCGATTCCTCGCGGGCGGTGAGCAGGGAGCGCGAAAACTCCGTCAGTCGACGAAGCGTGACCGATTCAATCACGGGGGAGCACCGGATGATTGTCGCGGACACCCGAGGACACCTCGAGCCTTCCGACCTGCAACTCGTCCTGCTGCTGCTGGCGGGCGGCTCGGCCGTGGCGCACCGCCGCTGGGAGCGCCGCCTCGCCCAGGAAGGACCCGGGCCGTTGCTGGACGCCCCGGAATTGGCCGAGCGGCTCCTGGCGGTGCGGACGCTCCTCGCTCCGTCCGAAGCCCTCTTCCTCTACGTGATGGTCCGGCACGCGCTTCGCGCCGAAGGCGTGGACGATGCTGACCTCGCCGATTACCTCGCGGCGCTGCTGCTCGCCTTCGGTCAGCGTGACCGGGCCTGGCGCGTGGATTGGAACGACGACCAGCGGCATCGGTACCTCGTGGACATCGTGGCCGACCTCGATCAGACGGAAGGCGACCGGCGGTTCAAGGTCATGGCGCACCTCGGCAACTATGCGCTCTGGCTCGCCGGGGTCTTTCCCGACTACATCGCGGCGCGGCGGGTCCGGCGGGGTGGCCCCGGGCTGAGCTACTACGACTCGCTCGGGCGGCGCGGGTACGCGCTGGCCGCCGAGCATGCGCTGGCCGACCGCATGGGACTCGAGGCGGTATTTCGGACGGCCGCGGAGCGGTACCCGGACGTCCGGGGTGCCCTCACCACGCTGAGTGACCGCGTCTTCTTCCCCAATGTCGTGACCGACGACCGCCTCGCGCGGGCCCGCCACCGTCGGGACGGGATGCGTTAGCCTCCCTTATCGCAGCACTGAATCGGGAAAGACGGGGCACTTCGGGTCTTCGTACTTGCCCGGGGGCAGTTGAATACCGAGGAGCGGCACCGTCGCCGGTCCCACCGTCACCGATCCGAGCACCGGCGCCTGCGCGATGGGGGCGCCCTCGAAGATCATGACTCCCCGCGCCGACCCGTCCATGTTCAACACCAGCACGCCGAATCCCGGTGTGACGTTGGCGGGGAGCGAACCCTCCACCCCGATGACCCACCCCGAGTCGGCCCGCCCCACGATCGCCGGCATCGCGGCGCCCACCGCCATCCTGGCCACCAGCTTGGGAGGCAGCGACTCCGGCGGCAGGCCCAGGGTCTGGCCCGGCACGCCGAATTCCGCGAGCAGCAGCGACGGGCCGGCGAGTGAGGCGACGCCGCAGGAGGAGCGCGGCGTCCCCTCGCCACAGGCGGTCAGCAGGAGAAGGGGGAGGAGGACAAGGCCTGGGTGGCGGGACATGGGGTCTCTCCGGGTCGGTGGCGCCGGGGTCACATTCGTGGTGGAAAGTTACACCGGGAGGGCGGACTGGGGGACGCCTCGCTTGACGCCCCTCGGGCCGATCCGTAACATTCGCCATCCTGCCAGAAAGGCCCGACCAGTGGCATCATACGATTACCGTTGCACTTCCTGTGACCACGCCTTCACGCGGCACCTGCCGATGCGGGACCTCGGCCGGGTGAAGGTGACCTGCCCGGCCTGCGGATCCGCCAAGGTCGAGCGGGTCTTCACCCCGTTCTACGCCAAGACGATCCGGAAGTCCTGAGGGTGTTCGAGAACCTGCGCGACCGCCTCGATCGGTTCCTTGCCGAGCGGACGCCGCCGGCCGATGCCCGGGAGCAGCAGCAGGCGCTCCACGCGGCCCTCGTGGAGGCCAAGGTCGGGATTTCGACGATGCGCGACGCGCTGGCCGCGGCCGAGCGGGCGCTGGCGCAGGAGCGACAGCAACTGGCCGACGCGGAACGGCGCGGGCGGATGGCCGCCGAGATCGGTGACCAGGAGACGGCGGAGGTGGCCGACCGCTTCACCGCACGGCACCGCGAGCGGGTGCAGCTGCTGGAGCGGAAGGTGGAAGTGCAGCGCGATGAACTGGCGCTCGCCGAGCGGGAGTACGAATCGATGCGCTCCGAGTTCCAGCAGCGCCGGGGGGCTGTCCCGCCGGTGCCCGGGCTCGGCCCCGACGTCGATGATGCCGGACTGCGGCACCAGTTGGACCGGGCCGCGATGGAATCGGCCGCGGAGGCACAACTCGCCCACCTGAAGCGGAAGGTGCGGGGGGAAGGATGAGCGTGGCCCGGCTGGCACCAGTGCTGTTCGTGCTCCGGGTCGCGAGCGCTTCGGCGCAACAGCCGACCGTCCCCCCGGCGCATTTCGAGAAGCTGGCGCACACCTACAGCATCGTCGCCTGGGACTCGGTGACCGGCGACCTTGGGGTGGCGGTGCAGTCGAAGTTTCCAAACGTCGGCGGGATTGTGCCCTGGGCGCAGGCGGGAGTGGGCGCCGTGGCGACGCAGAGCCTCGCCAACACGGCCTACGGTGAGCGCGGGCTGCAGCTGATGGCCCAGGGAGCCGATGCCGGCGAGGCGCTTCGCATCGTGATGCGCAGCGACTCCATGCTTGGCGATCGCCAGGTGGGGATGGTCGACGCCCACGGGAACGCGGCCAGCTATACGGGGGACCGGACGTTCGACTGGGCCGGTGGGCGCGTCGGTGCGCCCGGGCGGGTCGGCAGCGTCGCCGGTGGCAAGGGACAGGTGCTGGTCGGCCGGGACTTCGCGGTGCAGGCGAATATCATGGTCTCCGACCAGACCGTCCGGAACATGGCGGAGAGCTTCGCCGGATCCTCTGGACCGTTGCCGCAACGCCTGCTCGCGGCGCTGCGCGCCGGGCAGGCCGGCGGGGGCGACAAGCGGGGGATGCAGTCGGCCGCGCTCCTGGTGGTGCGGACGCACGGCGGGTACCTCGGCGCGAATGACCGGTTCGTGGACATCCGGGTGTACGACGCCCCGGACCCGATCGCCGAGCTGGCCCGGCTCCTGACCCTGCACATCCTGTACTTCTTCCCGACGGATCCGGCCGACCTTGAGCCGATCACGCCGGCGATCGTCCGGCAGCTCGAACCGATCCTTTTGGCCGAGCCGGTGGGGCAGGCCGAGAAGTGGCTCGCCTCGCCGACCGGCGTGGCCGACGCGGCGTTTCTCGCCGCGCTGCGCGACTTCATGTACTGGGAAAACTACGACGTCCGGGTTCGCATGGACGGGCAGATCGACCGCGTGGTCCTGCACGACATCCTCAGCAAGCGGGGCGTGGCTCACTGAGCCGTCGCCCCCCCTGAACACCTCAACCAGGAGTCAGCTTCGTGGCCACTGCAACCTCGCCGGCGAGCGATACGGCGTTCTTCGGGCACCCCCGGGGGCTCTCCACGCTCTTCTTCACGGAGATGTGGGAGCGCTTCGCCTACTACGGCATGCGTGCCATCCTCGTCCTGTTCATGACGGCCACGGTCGCCACGGGCGGGCTCGGCATGGACGTCGGGCGCGCCGGCGCGATCTATGGCACGTACGTGGCGCTGGTCTACATGCTCGGCCTGCCCGGCGGGTGGGTCGCGGACCGGATCCTCGGGCTTCGGCGCTCGGTGTTCTACGGTGGCATCCTGATCATGCTGGGGCAGCTCAGCCTGGCGGTCCCGGGCGCGAAGCTCTTCTATCTCGGCCTGGTGCTCATCATTCTCGGCACCGGCCTGCTCAAGCCGAACGTCAGCGCCATCGTCGGTGAGCTCTACGGGAAGGAGGACCAGCGCCGCGACGCCGGGTTCTCGATCTTCTACATGGGCATCAACCTCGGCGCCTTCATCTCGCCGCTGATCGTCGGCGGCCTCGCGCAGAGCCCCTGGTTCAAGGGCGTCCTCGAGGGGATGGGCTTCAACCCCGCCACATCGTGGAACTGGGGCTTCGGCGTCGGTGCCATCGGCATGCTGTTCGGCGTCATTCAGTACCGGCTCGGGTGGAAGCACTTCGGCGACGCCGGCATTCACCCGAGCGTGCCGCCAGAGTCCGAGGAAGGGCGTTCGGCGCGGCGTCAGCTCGGCCGCGGGATCGTCGGCTTCCTGGCCGTGGTCGCGGCGATCGCGGTCCTGGTCCAGCAGGGGATGGTGAGCGTCGAAACCATCACCGACGGATTCAAGTGGGTCTACCTGGCGCTTGTGGTGGCGTTCTTCATCTGGCTCTTCGCCGGCAACAGCTGGACGAAGGAGGAGCGGAAGCGGCTCATCGTCATCGTCGTGCTCTTTGTCGGCGCCGCCATCTTCTGGTCGGCGTTCGAGCAGGCGGCCACCAGCCTCAACCTCTTCGCGCTCAACAACACGCGCAACAGCGTCTTCGGCCTCACGTTCCCCTCGAGCTGGTTCCAGTCGGTCAACGCCCTCCTCATCATCATCTTCGCGCCCATCTTCGCCTGGATCTGGCTGGCGCTGGGCAAGCACGATCCCTCGAGCCCGGCCAAGTTCGCCTTCGGCCTTGTGTCGGTCGGCCTCGGGTTCGTGGTGATGGTGGCCGCCGCCAAGGCGTCGGCGAACGGCGTCCTCGTGAGCCCCTGGTGGCTGGTGGCCACCTACCTGCTGCACACCATTGGCGAACTGAGCCTGAGTCCGGTCGGCCTGAGCTCCATGACCAGGCTGGCGCCGGACCGGGTCAAGGGGATGATGATGGGGGTCTGGTTCCTGGCCGCCTCGATCGGCAACCTGATCGCGGGTGGTGTGCTCGGCTTCTACGCCAGGTTCACCCTGCCGCAGGTGTTCGGCGCGGTGGCCGGGTTCGCGATCGTCTCCGGCCTGGTGATGTTCGCGCTGGTGCTGCCGATCAAGCGGATGATGGCCCGCGCCGACTGAATCCGGGCGGGTCGTGACTCACCGCGATCGGCGCGGGGCGCTCAGCGTCCCGCGCCGATCCACATCCGGACGGCGAGGATGATCAGGAAGACGGCAAAGAGCCGCTGCAGCGTGGCGGGGGGCGTGCCGAGCGCAATCTTGGCGCCGAACCAGGCACCGAGGAAGAGACCGAGGGCAATGAGGGCGGACGCCTTGACGTCGAGGAGTCCGCGCCGGTGGTACTCCATCGCGCCGAGGAGCCCGACCGGCAGGAGCAACGCCCCCAGGGAGGTGCCGGTGGCCATCATGATCGGCATTCGGCCGATCAGCACGAGCGCGGCGACGATCACCACCCCGCCGCCGATGCCAAAGAGACCCGAGAGGATGCCGGCCGAGAGGCCGAGGGCAAGGAGCAGCATGAGCGACATGACGTGGGGCTCCAGTGGGAGGAATGCCCACAAGTATGACGTGGCCGGGAGGCCGGCGCCACCGGGGTGCCGATGAGTGGCATCCGGGAAGTCCTCGTGGCGCGACCCGAGGGGACGCGGCGGGCACTGCTCCGCGAGCCGCCCGGCCTCGACGCGGACGGGCGGCGGCCCGCGGTGCTCCTGCTCCACGGTGCCGGCGGCACCGCCAGGCTCGCCATGGGCAACACCGGATGGAGCGGCATCGCAGACCGAGAGGGGCTGCTGCTGGTGTATCCCGAGGGGACTCGCCGCGATCCGGAGGCACCTCCCGCGTTTCTCCAGAACCCGCAGGCCTGGAACGACGGCTCGGGGCGGGGACACACCGCGAAGAGCGGCGTGGATGACGTGGGGTTCCTTGGCGCGCTGATCGATGAATTGCTCGCCGCCCATCGAGTCGACCCTGCCCGGCTCTTCCTGGCGGGATTCTCGAACGGCGCGTCGATGACCTTTCGGGCGGGGGTGGAACTCGCCGGACGGCTCGCCGCGATCGGCCCGGTGGCGGGGCACTGCTGGGTATCACCGCCAGTCATCGACACGCCGGTGCCTGCCCTGATGATCTACGGAGGCGTGGATCCGCTGAATCCAGTGGACGGTGGCGAGGTGAAGACGCCCTGGGGAACGGTGGAATACCATCCGCCCGTACTGGAATCATTCAATCGTTGGCGCGCGTTCAACGGATGTGGTGGTGCGCCCGTGTCCCTCGCGCCGGATGACGGGATCCGGGCATTCCACGCCACCGGGTGCCCGATGTCCACCGAGGTACGCTGCCTGATCGTGGACGACCTTGGCCACCACTGGCCGGGCGGCCCGCGCCTGCTCCCACCATGGGTGGCCGGCCCGGCGAGCACCAGGGTCGACGGCGCCACCGCACTCTGGGAGTTCTTCCGATCCCACGCGCGGGTGTGACTTCGTTCTTCGCCGGGTCGTGATAGATTTCCCACCATGTCACTCCGACGCCTCTCGCTCGCCATCGTCACCTCCTGCGCGCTGTTCTCCGCCGCCTGCGAGGGGCGACGCGCCCCGTCGGTCGGCACGCCGGAGGCGGGAGGAGAGTCGGCCGCGCGCGAGTACCCCAACCCACGCCCCAAGCCCGACTTCACGCTGACCGACACCGAAGGCCGGCCCTTCGCATTCCGCGAGGCGACGGAGGGGCAGATGACGCTGCTCTTCTTCGGCTACACGAGCTGCCCCGACGTCTGCCCCCTGCACATGGCCAACATCGCCGCCGCGCTGAACAAGCTTCCCGACGCGGTGGCCCGACAGGTTACGGTGGTGTTCGTCACGACCGACCCGGACCGCGACACGCCGGCGGTGATCCGGGCCTGGCTCGATCACTTCGACAGGCGGTTCATCGGTTTGACCGGCACGCAGGCGCAGGTGGATTCGGCCCAGATCGCCATGCGCATTCCGCCGGCCTACAAGGAAGAGCCGGTGGAGGGCCGGCCCTACACGGTCGGGCACGCCGCGCAGGTGATTGCGTTTACCCGGGATGGGATGGCGCGCTTTGCCTTTCCGTACGGCACCAGGCAGTCGGAGTGGGCCCAGGAGATTCCCCGGCTCGTGGCCTGGCCGGACGCGCCGTGACCGCCCGGATCCTGCTGCTCCTCGCGCTGGCCGCCTGCGCCGCGGAGAGAAGACCCCCCATCGAGGTGCGGGACGCCTACAGCTACGAGTCGGTGCTGGGAAACGTCGGCGTAGTGTACCTCACCATCACGAACCGGGGCGCTCGGCCCGATACGCTCGTGGATGTGGAGGTGTCGGGGGCGCTGGTGGCGATGGTGCACGAACAGGTGACCCAGGGCGAGATGGTGGAAATGCGGCACGTCGGTCCGCTGCCGATACCGCCGCACGGCACCGTGGTCCTCAAGCCGGGGGGCCTCCACGTCATGATGGAGGGCCTCGAGCGGGCCCCGGTGGCTGGGGACACGCTGACGGTCACCGCCCGGTTCGCCGGCGGGCAGGAAGTCGTGGTGCGGGCTCCGGTGCTCCCCTACGGGGCCGAGCCGTGAGGCGCCGCGCATGACGTGGTGGTGTTCCGCCCGTGACGTGGCCTGGAGCTGGACCTGGCAGGCATACCCAGGGGTCTGGCTCTTTGTGATGGGGCTCGGGATCGGGTTTGTGCTGTTGATCCGCCGGCTGGCGCCGCGGCATGCGCCCGACGGGCAGCGGCCGATGTCGCGGGCGCAGGTCGCGTCGGTCGTGACGGGGCTGCTCCTCCTCTGGGCGGCGACCGACTGGCCCATTGGTGCGCTCGGGGCGGGGTATCTCCTCACCGTCCACACCGCGCAGTGGATTCTCTACACCCTCGTCGTGCCGCCGTTCCTGCTGCTCGGGGTGCCGGAATGGCTTCCCCTCGCGGCGACTGCGGCGTCACGCACTGGCCGGACGCTGCGACTCCTGGCCCGTCCGGTCGTGGCGCTGCTCGTCACGGACGCCATCCTCCTCGGATCGCACCTGCCGCCGGTGGTGGACGGGTTCCGGCGCACACAGTGGGGTTCCTTCACGGTCGACCTGGCCTGGTTCATCGGTGGCCTGGTCATGTGGTGGCCCGTCCTGGCGCCGAACCCCACGATCAGCCGGGTGTCGTACCCATGGAAGATGGGGTATCTCTTCCTCTGCACCCTGGTTCCGATCGCTCCCGCGGCATTCCTGACCTACGCCGACTATCCGCTGTATGCGCTGTACGAACTGGCCCCGCGCGTCAACGACATTTCCGCGATTGCCGACCAGCAGGCCGCCGGGCTGATCATGAAGGCCGTGGCCGACCCGATCATCTGGCTGGCGATGGCGATCGTGTTCTTCCGGTGGCAGCGGGTCGAGGAGGCGTCGGATCGTGCGGAGCGGGAAGCGCGAAGGGCGCTCGGTGGGGTCGCAGGGCAGGGAGGCGCGGGCGGCAGGTAGGCGCCCCTCGACGTCGTGCGCCCGGGGCCCCGCCTCCCGGTCATTCCCGTCGTCGCTTCAACGCCCGCAGCTCGGCGAGCGCGGCCTCGCCCGCGGTCGTGCCACGATGCATCTCCCCGAACCGGGCCAGTTCCACCTGCAGTTTCCCCTCCTGCTTGCTCCGCCGGTACCAATCAATCAGGTCATTGGAGATGATGCGGTCCCAGTCGCCACCCGGGGAGGACTGCCTCGCGGCGCGGTACGCCGCCGCCGCGCCGTCGGGGTCGCCGAGGGGGCCCGCCAGCAGGCGACCGAGCGCCACGAGGGCAGCGATGTCGTGCGGATGGTCGGCAAGGTGCAGTCGGTAGGCGACGGCCGCGTCCTCCAGGCGCCCCTGGGCCACGAGCGCCTCCTGCCGGGAGAACCCCGTCTCGGGTGAGGCCACATGACCGGCGTGGAGGGCGATCACCAGCCCATGCGAGGCGCGGGCAGTGCCGTGCTCCACCAGCAGGATCGCGCCCCATGTCGCAGGGAGCAGCCCGACGACGAGCAGCAGGACCACCGGGCCGGGGAGGTCAAACCGCTGTGCGGCGAACCAGATGGTCATGATGCCGATGACCAGCATCGGCCCACCGAGCCAGAACACGATTTTCAGCAGCTGGGCCCGCTCGGCTGCGTCGCGGCCCGGCATGCTAGGAGGTCGCCTCGGCCCCGAAGAGGTACTGCCAGGAGTAGAGGAGGGAGCTTCTGTCGGCGGTCCAGGCGGCGCGGTAGTCGCCGCCGGGGTTGTAGGTCAGGCGCGTCGGTCTCCCGGGCGCAAACGGCTGCTCATGGCGGCACGCCGCCGTGGCCAGTGCCACGCATGACAGAAGGCGCCGGAGTCGCATCGACTACCTGGGGTGGCTGGGTCAGGTCGGGAGCCGCCAATCTGTCGCGCGGGTCTCGGGGCCGCCAGTCCCGCCGGCCCCCGTCCGGATACCGGCCAGGGACGCCATGGGAGCGGGGAGACCGGGAGGCCGCTTAACTTTGCCAAGCAAAGTACTTGACGAAAATACGCCCGCGTGCTAGACTGCCCTACCATGTCTGAGCCACCTCATGCGCCACGCGCCGCCGCGGACCTCGGTGCCCGAGCCAGGGAAAACCTCTCGTTCATCCGAAACACGATGGAACGTGCCACCGCGTTCACGGGGGTCCCGGGGTGGGGCGGGGTCTGGATGGGGGCCACCGCCCTCGTCGCGGCCGGGCTGGCCGGGGAGGCGTCGTCCGCTCGAGCCTGGCTCGGCGTCTGGCTGGCGGAAGGGGTGCTCGCCTTTCTCATCGGCGCCTGGTCCCTCGGCCGGAAGTCGCGTCGCCTGCAGGGATCTGTCCTGGCCCGACCCGCTCGCCAGTTCCTCCTCAGTTTCGCGCCACCAGTCCTGGTGGGTGCCCTCCTCACCGTCGCGCTCTTCGGCGCGGGCCGTGCCGAACTCCTCCCGGGCGTCTGGCTCCTGCTCTATGGAGCCGGGGTCGTGACGGGCGGCGCCTTCTCGGTGCGTGTCGTCCCCATGATGGGTCTGCTGCTCATGGGCATCGGTGCGGTGGCACTCTTCTGGCCGGCATGGGGCAACCTCGCCATGGCCGCCGGGTTCGGTCTCGTCCAGATCGGATTCGGCTGGTACATCGCCCGGAGGCATGGTGGCTAAGTCCTCCTCCGCGCGAAAGGCCGCATCCGCGACCGACGCCGCCAGCCGCCTGAACGCGCTCGACGGTGGCGGGAATCCCGCCACCGACCTTGATCACCTGATTCACGAGCGGAAGCGGCTGGCCATTGTCAGCGCGCTGGCCGGGCACGAGTGGCTTTCGTTCACCGAACTCAAGACGCTCATCGATACCTCCGACGGCAACCTCAGCGTCCATGCGCGGAAACTCGAGGATGCGGGCTATCTCGAATGCCGGAAGGGCTTCGCCGGACGGGTGCCCCGCACGGACTATCGGCTGACCCCACGCGGCCGCCGGGCACTGACCACGTATCTCGATCACATGGAAGCTCTCATTCAGCGGACGCGCGATGCCTGATTCGATTCCTGCTGCCCCACCGGGGCTCCATCTCGCCGTGATTCTCGACGGGAACGGCCGCTGGGCCACGCAGCGGGGGCTCCCCCGGGCGGCGGGCCACCAGGCCGGTGCGGCGGCCGTCCGTCGCCTCGTGGAGGCGACCCCCGCGGCGGGCATCGGGACCCTGACGCTCTATGCCTTCTCGTCCGACAACTGGAGCCGGCCCGAGCGCGAGGTGCGCTGGCTGCTTCGGCTCTTCCGGGAACACCTCCGCCGGGAAACCGCGCGGTGCGTTGCGGAAGGCATTCGGCTGTCGGTCATCGGCCGGCGCGACCGGCTGCCGCTGCCGCTCCTCACCGCCATCGACGAGGCAGAAGCGGCCACGCGTCGCGGCCGGCGCCTCCACCTGCGCGTTGCCGTGGACTACTCGGGGCGAGATGCCATCGTGGCGGCCGCCGTCGCGCTGGCGGATCACGCGACACCGAGCCGCGACGCGTTCGATCGCGCGGTCACGGACGCGGGCCGGGGAGGTCCGGAGGTACCGCCAGTCGATCTCCTCATTCGGACCGGCGGCGAACAGCGGCTGAGCGACTTTCTCCTCTGGGAATCGGCGTATGCCGAGCTGTACTTCAGCGATACCATGTGGCCCGACTTCGGTGAACACGACCTGCACCTGGCCCTGATTGAATTCCGTGCACGCCATCGACGCTTTGGCGGCCTGCCGCTCAGCGCCGCCATCTGACCATTCCCCCGGAGGTTGCACCGATGCTCGCCCATTTTCTCGGAGTCCTGGCCCTGATCGGCTCGGCGCTCCTGCTCGTCTTCGGCCTCGGGGTCGCCGTCTTCGGGCTGGCCCGGGGCGATCGCCGACTCGCGCGCCGTGCCGCGATCGGTAGTGGTGGCTTGGTGATCCTCTACCTTCTCGGCGTTGGGCTCTCGGACGCGCTGGCGCCGACGCGCGTCCTGCCCATTGGCGAGGAACTCTCATTCTGCGGCTTTGATTGCCATCTCCACATCTCGATCACCCAGACCAACATGGAGGAAGACCGAATCGGTTTGGAGGTACGGGCGCGAAGCGACGCCAGGGGAGAGGCGGAATATCCGCGGTACCTCCAGTTCCGATTGATCGGAAGAAGCGGCGCGGCGCTGATCCCCGTTCAGGAGGGGAAGATGTTCCTTGAGCCCTTGCCGGCGGGGCAGTCGGTGCTCGATACGTTGACCTTCGTTGGTGAACCGGGGGACTTCCCCTACACTCTGAGAGTCATCTACCCAGACCTGCCCGAGGCGCTTCTCCTCGGCCCAGCCAACAGCCGGGCGGTCGGGAAGA
>DAOLIZ010000078.1:9461-12153 GCA_035328285.1 Gemmatimonadales bacterium | reverse complement strand
GGACCGGTGCCGTGCGGGCGGGGGAGGGGGGGGTGGGGCGGCGGCGACGGGGGGCAACGGTGCTGGTCTGGGCCACCGCGGGCGCTGGCGAGTCCACTTCCGAGGGGTTTCCGGCCGACGCGAGGGTGTTGACGGGCTCGGCGTCGGTCGGGGTGGCGATGTTCGACGCGAGCTGGCCGGCCGGGGCGCCGGCCTCAAGCCAGTGGCTCATTCCCCAGCCGAGGCCGAGCGCCGCCACCACACTGGCCGCCCAGGCGGCGTTGTGGAGTCGACGGCTGCGCTGCGGTGGCACCTGGTGGAACGCGGCGGAGAGCTCGGCGTACGGCCGCGGCCGGATCCGGCGGGGAGCTGCGGTGACCAGGAGCGCCGTGGTGCGGTCGCGGAGGGCAGCGATCGTGTCGCGTTCGGTCCGGCAGCCGGGACATCCGGCCAGGTGGAGCTCGATTTCCATGCACTGCGACCGGCTCAACGCCTGGTCAAGGTAGGCGTGCAGCTCGGCTTCAGGGATATGGTGCACGGGTTCAGGAGTGCGCGGCATGGTTCCGTTTCCGTTCGACTTCCATACGATCATGGGCTTCGATGAGGCGCTTGCGGGCGCGGGCCAGCGTAGTCCCGACGGCGCCGACGGCGAGTCCTGACTGCTCGGCAATTTCCGGATAGCTGAGGCCCGCGTCCCAGAGGAGGAGGACATCCCGGTCGCGCTGGGAGAGTTCCGCCAGGGCCTCGCGGACCTTTTCCATCTTCTCGTCGTGCTCGACGTTGTCCTCCCCCTCCGGCTCCGCCTGATGCCGCTGGGTCGGCTCGTTGGTCAGCAGCGTCAGGTGCTTCCTGCGCCGGATGGCCGAGCGGGCCTCGTCACGCGCCAGGTTGGCCGCGACGGCAAACACCCACGCCCGTGGCTTCTCCGGCCGATGCCGCATGGCCCGGACGAACACTTCCTGAGCGAGGTCCTCGGCCCGGTCGGCGTCCCATACCTTGCGATACAGGAACCGCACCACGGCGGCGTAGGTCGTCAGGTAGAGGGTCTCGAGCTCGTCGCGCACGCAGGGCCTTTGGGACGGGGAAGTCCGACTGCAAGTCCATGTAAAATATGGTATTCATGGCCTGAAATGCCATCAGGGTAGGAGACGTCTGGCCGGCGTGCTGACGCACACCGGGGCGGGGCAGTTGGGCCGCGGGGCCGGGAGGCAGCGCTACCGCCCCGCTGCCCCGCCGCCCACCGGCTCCACCTATTTCTTGAACACGCAGCCCGGATGGAACAGGTCCCCCCCCTCCGGCCAGGTGCTGCAGAGGTCGGGCTTGGCTGGGCGGCCATCCTCACGGCGCCGTCCATGAAGAGTGCAGGCCACGCCGTCCTCGCCCAGGTAGCCGCAGGCCGAGATCATCTCTGACTCGATCGAATCCTCTTCATCGCGGTCGGTCTTGCACAGGTATGGCGACTGCCTCGCCCGGACCAGCGCCTCGAGGCGGGTCTCCTTCGGGGTGCACATGATCTCGACCTGGAGATCCCTGCAGCAGGCGGCAGCGCGGGTGTGGTCGGCGGTCCTGCAGGGGGCACCCAGGCAGGGGTTCGTGCCCAGAACGGGAAGTCCCGCCTTGACGTCCACCGCTGCCCGGGCCACGAGGCGGCGCTGGTCCACCAGGCGGAACCGATTGCCGCCCAGCTGTCGCGGCTGGTCCGGCCGCCTGGGGCGGGCAGGGGCCCGATCGGCGAACCCATGGGCCAGGCAGCGTGCCCGACCGTCCCCCTCCCTGAAGTGCTTGCAGGGGACGTGCAGCCGGGCGTCGACCAGCAACTCTCCCTTCCGGACATGCAGGCGGCCAAAGTCGATCCGGTCGGTATGGCCCAGGAGCCAGGTGGCCTCGTGGTCGAGCGACTCGGGCCCATCCTCCAGCTTGCCGATCCGGAGGGTGACGTCGAGGTACCGGCACTGACGGCCGAGAGACTTGCAGGGCGGCGGTGTGGGCATGGGGATCCGGATTGAGTGATCGCCGGGCTTCAGCGAGGAATGATAGCCGCACCGGAGGAGACTCGCGTGGTGGAGGGGCGTCGGTTATCTTTGCGCCTTCGTTCACAAGCGGTCCGCACTTGTGTGCGCGGGCTGGGTCAAGATGGGCGGGCGGGACAACTCATCAGCTCTTTGGAGGTTCGGCAGCGATGCAGAAGATCAGCCTTATTGCAGGCTTGGCCGTTTTGGTGGCCGCGTGTGGTGGCGAGAACAAGGCCCCGGAGCAGGCACCGGCGGCCACCCCGGCGGCCGAGATGGCCCCTGCGGCGGCTCCGGCCACGACGGGCACCACGCATGACGTCAACATGGAATTCGATGGCAAGACCTATCACTTCGTGCCGAGTACCCTGACCATCAAGCCCGGCGACGTGGTGAACTTCCACAACGTCAGCGGCGGCCCGCACAACGTCGCGTTCTGGGCTGACAGCATTCCGGCCGGCGCGGCGGCCGTCCTCGGCGCCAACATGCCCGACCAGATGCAGCCCCTCTCGGGCACCATGCTCGTCGTGCAGGACGCCGTCTACACGATCTCGTTCGCCGGCGCGCCGGAGGGCGAGTACAAGTTCTACTGCCTGCCGCACCTCGCGATGGGGATGAAGGGGATGATCACCGTCGACGACTGAGTCTTCGCCGGGCCTTCATGGCGGACACAACGAGGGGCAACCAGTGATTGGTTGCCCCTT
>DAOLIZ010000078.1:3343-9361 GCA_035328285.1 Gemmatimonadales bacterium | reverse complement strand
GCCTACTCCTTGTACTTCCCTCCGGCCCACCACGCCACCATGCCCACGCCGATGCCCGTCAGGGCGTCGACGCCGTAGTGCATCTGGCAGTACACCACCGAGACGATGAGCAGGAGCGCCGGGACGAGCATCACAAGACCGAGCCGTCGGTCGCCCCGCCACGCCCCGGAGGTCGCCGCGATGGTGGCGGCCACGTGCGACGACGGGAAGGCCGCGCCGTAGGAGCTTCCCGAGGCGAGCATCGCATACACCAGCCGGGCCGGCCCGTTGTCCAGGAACCAGGCGTCAGGCCGCGCGAACTCGTAGTACGGACCCACGACCGGCCAGGTCAGGAACACGAGGTAGCAGGCGAGCAGCGTCAGGATGACCACATACATCGTGCGGCGGAGCGAGAGCCAGTCCCGCCGCACCGCGAAGTAGGCGACGGGCAGCAGGAGGAGGGAGTAATAGCTCCAGTAGGAGGCGTGCAGGATGGTGGAGGCGATGGTGCTCGGAAAGCGGTCCCGCCAGAGGGTCTGGCTGACCTGCTCGCCGAAGATGGCCAGCTCCCACCCTTGCACCGTGGCGTCGTGGATCGTGATGCCGCCAGCGTTCAGGATGTCGATTTCACTGTAGAAGAGGATCAGGAGGATGACGGGATAGACTTCCCGGACCACCCGGCCCACCGGGCCCAGGCCGGGGCGGGTCACCAGGACGATCAGGACCACCACCAGGACGTGGGCTCCCAGCAGCCACCAGCAGCCGGGGTTCTGCGGTGCCCGGGCCAGGGCCAGCGCGGAGACGATCGCAACGTACCCGAGAATCACCTTGTCCAGTGTGCGCATCAGATCCATTTCTCCGCGCGATACCACGCCATGGTTTCGGTGAGACCCTGGGCGATGTCGGTGTTGGGTCGCCATCCGGTGTCGGCGATCAGCTCGGCAGGACTCCCGGTCCACGCCGCCTCGAAGAACTCATCCGCCTTTTCAGACGAAAGGACGCTGGCCGTGCCGGTCAGCTTGGCGGCGCCGCCGATGGCGGCCAGCAGCCCGCGGCCGAGCATCTCGGGCACCGAGACCACCAGGACGTCCCGCCCCACGGCCCGGCCGATCTGCCGGGCGAAGGCGCCCGAGGTGAACACCTCGGGATGGCAGGGAAGATACGTCTTGCCGAGCGTGTTGGCGCTGGTGCCCGCCGCGATCAGCGCCTCGGCGAGGTCGGGCCCGAAGATGGCCGAGAGTTCCTGGTCGCCCTTGCCGAACACCGGCGCGATCCCCCACTTGGCCATCTTGAACAGTTTGAGCACCTCGGCGTCGCGTGGCCCGTACACCATCGGGGGGCGGAGGATGACCCAGGGCAGGGGACCGGACCGCACGACCTCCTCACCGGCCAGCTTGCTGCGGCCGTAGGCCGTAACCGGCCGGGGTGGTTCCCCGCCGACCAGCGGGACGCCGCGGGTGGCGGGACCGGCGGCGGCCATGCTCGAGACGAGGACGAAGCGGGGGGAGCCCGATTCCCGGGCGGCGGCGAGGAGGTTGGCGGTGCCGTCGCGGTTGGCCTGCAGGAATTCGGTGTCGTTCCGGGCCGCCACGACCCCCGCCACGTGGTAGATGACGTCCGTCCCCGCCGCGGCCTCGCGCAGGGCGTCGAGGGCGTTGAGGTCGCCACGGACAAGCCGGACGCCACGGTCGGCCAGCCCGGCGGCCTTGGCCGGCGTGCGGACCAGCGCGGTGACCTCGTCGCCGCGTTTCAGGAGTGAGTCGATGAGGTGACTGCCGACGAAGCCGGTGCCGCCGGTGACGAGCGCCTTCACAGCGGTCGGTCGTACATCCGGAGCGTCTGGTACACGGTGAAGCCCATCTTGGAGAGCCCCAGGTTCATGGCGGGATTGTCCTCGAGGATCCAGCCCCCTTCGCCCCAGTAGATCCCGTGCTCAGCCGCCTTGGTCCAGACGGCGTGATAGAGTACCGAGTCGAGCCCACGCCCGCGGAACTCCGGCACCACGCCCAGCAGGGGGATCCGGCAGCGCCGCAATTTTTCCCGCTTGAGCGCCCAGAGCAGCCGAATGATGACCATCGGGGTGAGGCGGCCCTGCCGGTTGGTGCGGAAGATGACGTTGAAGTCGGGGATGGCGAGCGAAAACCCGACCGGCACCCCGTCCTTTTCCGCGAAGGTGATGAGGTCGGGGACGATGACCGGCTTGAACTGCTTGGCCAGGTGGTCGATCTCGTGGTCGGTCATGGGGACGAAGCCCCAGTTCTTTTCCCAGGACCGGTTGTACAGCGACTTGATCAGCTCGATCTCTTCGTGGAAGCGCTTCATGTTGATCGGCCGGAGGGTGACGCCCATCCGGCTCTGCATGATGTTCACCGCCCGGGTCAGCCGCTCGTGCACCGGCTTGTACGCCCGGAAGGTGAGGTCCCCCCCCTGGTAGATCAGCAGGTCCTTCGCCTTGACGAACCCGGCGTGCTCGACCAGCTGCATGTAGTAGGGGGGATTGTGCGGCATCATGATGGTCGGCGGGGTGTCGAAGCCGTCCACCTTGAGGCCGCACTCTTCGTTGACCGAGAAGGAGGCGGGTCCCCGCATGGTGTCGAATCCGCGGGCTCGGAGCCACGCGGCCGCGGCGTCGAACAGGGCGTCGGCGATGGCCTGGTCATTCTCGCACTCGAAGAAGCCGAAGAACCCGACCTTGTCGTGGTGGATCTCGTTGTGGAGCGTATTGCTCTGGGCCGTGATCCGGCCCACGACCGCGCCGGCCCGCCTGGCGAGGAAGTACTCCGCCTCGCCGTGCTCGAAATAGGGGTTCTTCTGCCGGTCGAGGAGCGTCCGGACATCCATGCGGAGCGGCGGAACCCAGTTCGGGTCCGCCGCGTGCAGCCGGTAGGGAAGGGCGATGAAGGCGTTGAGGTCGTCGCCGGTGCGGACGGGCGTGACCTGGAGGGCTCCGTTCAGATGACGCCGAGCTCGCGACCGATCTTCGCGAAGGCCTCGAGGGCGAAGTCGATCTGATCAAAGGTGTGGGTGGCCATGAGGCTGGTCCGGAGCCGGCACTGGGCCGGCGGCACGGCCGGCGGGGCCACCGGGTTGGTGAAGACGCCGGCGTCGAAGAGCTTCCGCCAGAAGAGGAACGTCGTGTCGAGCGGGCCGATCAGCACCGGCACGATCGGGGTTTCGGTCGGTCCGATGTCGAAGCCGAGGTGGCGGAAGCCGTCCTGCAGGCGCCGGGTGTTGGCCCAGAGCGCCTCGCGCCGCTCCGGCTCCTGCTGCATCACCTCGAGCGCCGCGAGCACGCCGGCGGTGTTGGCCGGGGGGAGCGAGGCGGTGAAGATGAGCGGCCGGCAGTGGTGGCGCAGGTAGTCGATGACGTTGTGCCGGGCAGCCACGAACCCGCCGATGGAGGCGAGCGACTTGGAGAAGGTGCCGGCGATGATGTCGACCTCCTCGGTCATCCCGAAGTGGGCGGCGGTGCCGTCGCCCTTGGGGCCGAGGACGCCGAGGGAGTGGGCGTCGTCGATGGCAAGGGCGGCGCCGTGCTTCCGGGCCAGCGCGGAGAGCCCACCGACGTCGGCGATGTCGCCTTCCATGGAGTAGACGCCGTCCACGATGATCATCATGCCGCGGCCGGCGGCGGCGTCCGGGGCCATCTTGCGGTCGAGCTGGGCCAGGTTGCCGTGGTTGAAGCGGCTGGTGGTCCCGTAGGACATCTTGGCGCCGTCGACGATCGAGGCGTGGTCGAGCTTGTCGAGGTAGACGACGTCGTCCTTGCCGACGAGGGCCGAGATCAGTCCGAGATTCGCGTTGTAGCCGGTCGAGAAGACGAGGCAGTCCTCCTTGCCGACGAACTCGGCGAGGGCGGCCTCGAGCTGCTGATGGAGGTCGAGCGTGCCGTTCAGGAAGCGGCTGCCGGTGCAGCCCGACCCGTAGCGGTGCAGGGCGCGGGAGGCGGCTTCGAGCACCTTCGGGTGGTGGGTCAACCCGAGGTAGTTGTTCGACCCGAGCATGATCCGCTTCTCGCCTTCGATGACCACGACGGTGTCTTCCGACTCCGAGATGGGCTTGAAGTACGGATAGAGCCCGGCCGCCTTGATCTCGTCGACCTTGGTGAAATCACGGCACTTGTCGAACAGCGCGACGTGCGGAAGGGTCTGAGTGGCCACGAAACCTCGGGCGGGCTGAATGGTCCGGAGGGTCGCCCCCCATCGCTATGTAACAGAACGGTTTAAACTACAAAATTGGGGGGCAGGGCACAAGCGCGGGGGGCCAACCCGTTGTCCCCACTGCGCCTGTGCTCCCAGGTCCCCCCTCGTTCGTCTCCTCCCCCGTCAGCGCAAACGTCCCTCCGGCCCGATTGAATGCCGGCAAGTGCGCGGTTAGATTGTTCGGCTACCCCCAACCCGCCCTAACACTCTGGAGTCTGTCCTTGCGGTTTCTCTCTCCGGCCCCGACGCTGCTCGGAGCCCTTGGTCTGTTGCTGGTCGCCGTTTCGCCGGCACAGGCCCAGTACCCCCGGGCGCGCCCGGGGCAGTTCGAGGTCCGCGGGCTCGACTTCCGGGCCGGCGGCGCCTGGCGCAAGCAGACCGCGCGCATCCGGGCGGCGCGCCAGCAGCTGATCGCCTCCGGAAACCTCGCGCTCCTGAACGCCTCGCCGCTTGGGCGGGCGGGCACGGTCGTCACCGGCAGCTTCAAGGTCCCGGTCGTTCCGATCCGGTTCTCCAATACCGATACCACCACGCTCTTCACAACGCCGGAGTACCAGGACCTCTTCTTCTCGCCGGCGCCGGCCGGCCGGCCCTACAGCGTGAAGACCTATTACGAGCAGCTCTCCAACGGCAACATCACGATGTCGGGACGGGTCTTTCCCTGGACCCGCGCCGACTCGACCGCGGCCTACTACGAGAACAACTGCAACGGCATCGGGGTGAGCAACCCCTGCCCTGACGGCGGCGCCCGGTTCGGTACCCTGCTTGTCGGCGCGCTCGCCAAGGTGTCCACCGGCGCGGATTCGCTCACCGTCTGGAGCGACTACGACAACGACGGCCCCGACGGCGTCCCCAACTCGGGTGACGACGACGGGTACGTGGACTTCGTCACCTTCATCCAGCCGGAAGTCGACGGCGCCTGCGGGACGGTGCATATCTGGGCGCACCGCTACGTGATCGAGGCGTGGAATGGCGGGTCGCCCTATGTGACCAGGACGCCCAGCGCCAGCGGCGGTTTCATCAAGATTTCCGACTACACCATCCAGAGCGGCCAGGGGGGCAACGGCGCCTGCACGCCCGGACAGATCATGCCGATCGGCACGGTGGCCCATGAAACCGGCCATGCCTTCGGCCTGCCCGACCTCTATGACACGCAGGGCGGCAGCCAGGGCATCGGCGAGTTCGGCCTGATGGGCTCCGGCAACTATGCCCGGGCCTACAGCCCGTCGCGCATGGAAGGGTGGTCGCTGCTCGAGCTCGGCTGGGTCAAGGCGGACACCCTGTCGGCCTCCGGCACCATCACCCTGGACCCGGTCGCCACCTCCGACACCGTCCGGATCCTGCCGACCCAGACCGTGGGCGAGTACTTCATCCTGGAGAATCGGGCGGCGGTGGAGAGCGACACCGCCCAGATGAATCCGGCGTACTCCAAGGCCAAGTCGCCGGGCCTCTACGTCTGGCACATCGACCAGAGCCGGATCAACCAGGGTGCGTTCACGAACACCATCAACACCGGTGCAATCCAGGGGGTGGCACTCCTGCAGGCCGACGGGCTGAACGACCTCCTGAACGGGGTGAACCGTGGCGACCTCGGCGACGCCTTCCCGGGGTCCACCAACAACACCGCCATCGACGGCTCGACCGTCCCGGGCCTCCGGACCAACGCCGGCAAGGTGGTGGCTGGCCGGATCGACTCGATCCGCATCGGAGGCGGTCAGGCCGTACTCTTCCGGTTCCGCTACGAGAAGCTCCTCCAGGTGACGAAGTTCGGCACCGGCACTGGCACCATTCAGTCGACCGTCCCCGGCGATCTCGCCGCCGGCGTGAGCGTCACGCC
>DAOLIZ010000078.1:0-3243 GCA_035328285.1 Gemmatimonadales bacterium | reverse complement strand
GACCTCGGCGACTTCCTCCACTGGGTCACCATCTCCGGCCAGGGCGTCTCGCCCGCCCTCCTGGCCAAGTTGCTTGCCGCGGCAGGCCCGACCACGGCGGAGACGCCGAAGGGAGTGACCCCATGAACTCGAACCTGATCCGGGGCGCTGCCCTCCTCTCCGCCCTCGTCGTGGCCGCCGGCTGCGGCAGCAGTGACAGTGGCCCCACCGGTCCGGTGGCGGGTCCGCTGCGGACGGTCCTCACCAGTCCCAACGCCGACGACGGCGCCGTCATGTTCCAGGTGATCGGCGTGGTGGATTCCGTGGTGGCCCCGGCGGGGCTCACCCTGTACCAGTCGGTCCCGGGCCCGAACGTGATCCGCGCCATCGTCACCGGCAACATCGCTTCAGGCAGCAACCTCCTCACGCTGTATGTGCCGGACCTCGGCAAGGCATCGTCGATCGCCACGCAGGTGATACAGGTGGCCGCACGCGGCACGTACGCCCAGCGTGCCGTCGGGGGCTACAGCATCCAGCTCACGAAGTAGTTCCCCGCGCTTGACGCCGCCGGGGGGAGTGCCGTTAGTTCAGGCACTCCTTTCCCGGTTGGCACTGTGCAATACACCCTCCGCATCAACGGCACACCCTTCGACGTCGACGTCGATCCAGACACCCCCCTCCTCTGGGTGCTGCGGGACCACCTGAACCTGACCGGTACCAAGTTCGGGTGCGGCGTCGGGCAGTGCGGCGCCTGTACCGTGCATCTCGACGGCGAGGCCACCCGCTCCTGCCAGTGGATCGTCCGTGACGTCGGGTCCAGGGCCGTCACCACCATCGAGGGACTCTCCGACGACGGGACGCACCCGGTGCAGGAGGCCTGGCTGCACGAGCAGGTTCCCCAGTGCGGCTACTGCCAGGTGGGGCAGATCATGTCGGCCGCGGCCCTGCTGGCGGCGACGCCGCACCCGACCGACACCGACATCGACACCGCCATGGCCGGCAACATCTGCCGCTGCGGCACCTACGAACGGATCCGGCGGGCCATCCACCGGGCCGCGGGAGACGCCGCGTGAGCGCCCCAGGCCGCGTGTCCCGGCGCGACTTCGTGAAGGCGGCCGCAGCGGTCGGGACCGGGCTGACCCTCGCCGTGTATTTCCAGGGCTGCGGCAACGGGGCGCCGCCGGCGCCCGATGGGGTGTTTGCGCCCGATGCCTTCCTCCGGCTCTCCCCCGACGGTACGGTGACCGTGGTGATTGGCCGCTCCGAAATGGGCCAGGGCCCCACCACCGGGCTGGCGATGATCCTCGCCGACGAGCTCGACTGCGACTGGAATCGCGTCGGGTTCGTGCAGGGTCCCGCGGCCAAGGCGTATTACAACCCGGCGCTGCAGGCGCAGGTGACCGGCGGCAGCACCAGCATCCGGACGGGATGGCTCCCGATGCGGGAAGCGGGCGCCACGGCGCGCGCGATGCTGGTGGCGGCCGCGGCGGGGCGGTGGGGTGTCCCGGCGGCGTCCTGCAGCACCGCCGAGGGGCGGGTCCGCAATGACACCACCGGCGAGGAACTCGAGTACGGCGCACTGGTGGCGGACGCGAGCGCGCTGCCGGTGCCAAAGGATGTGCCGCTCAAGGACCCGAAGGACTTTCGGATCATCGGCACCTCGCGGGACCGGCTTGACAACGCTGACAAGGTGCGCGGCGTGGCCACCTTCGGGATCGATGTGCGGCTTCCGGGCATGGCGTACGCCAGCGTCGAGCGGTGCCCGGTGATGGGGGGGCAGGTAGGCAGGGTGGCAGGGGAGGCAGAGGTGGCGGGGATGCCGGGGGTCATCAAGGTGGTGCGGCTGAAGGACCGGGTGGCCGTGGTGGCCGAGCACTACTGGCAGGCGGTCAAGGGCCGGCGGGCACTCAACATCACCTGGGCTGAAGGGGAGGGCGCGGCGCTCTCGTCGGATGGCATCGCGGAGCAGCTGCAGGCGCTGCTCGTCAGCGACAAGGCGCGCGTGGCGCGGAAGGCGGGTGACGCCGCCGGCATCCTCGCGGGGAGCACGTCGATCATCGAGGCCGCCTACGACGCGCCGTACCTGGCGCACGCGACGATGGAGCCGCAGAACTGCACGGCGTGGGTGCACGACGGTGCGGTGGAGGTGTGGGCGCCGACCCAGTTCCAGATGGGCCCCGGGTTCCTCAACCACGGCGGCGCGCGCGGTGTCGCGGCGGATGCCGCCGGGGTGTCGACCGGCGACGTGACCATCCACACGACCTTTCTCGGCGGCGGCTTCGGGCGCCGCCTCGAAGTGGACTACGTGACCGAGGCGGTGCAGGTCGCGAAGGAGCTGGACCGACCCGTCCAGGTCATCTGGAGCCGGGAGGACGACACCCAGCACGACTTCTACCGCCCGACGACCGCCCACGCGCTCTCGGCGGTGCTCGGGGGCGACGGGATGCCGGTGGCCTGGCGGCAGCGGATCGCCTGCCAGTCCATCATCCGGAACTGGATCCCGGGGTGGATGCCCGACTTCGCCATGAGCCTGGCGGGGGCCCTGGAGCACGGCGTCGATCCGTCGGCGGTCGAGGGATCGGCCGACCTGCCCTATGCGGTGCCGAACCTGCTGGTCGACTGGCGGGAACTGACCGTTCCGGTGCCGGTCGGCTTCTGGCGCTCGGTGGGGCACTCCCAGAACTCCTTCGTCACCGAGAGCTTCGTCGACGAACTGGCCGCCGTGGCTGGACAGGACCCGGTGGCCTATCGGCGGGCGCTGCTGACGGACGAGCCGCGGATGCGCGCGGTGCTCGACCTCGCGGCGACGGAGGCGGGGTGGGGAACCCCCCTCCCCGACGGACGGGCGCGCGGCGTGGCCATCGTCCGGTCGTTCGGGAGCATCGTGGCGCAGGTGGCGGAAGTGTCGATCACGCCGGCCGGGATCATCCAGGTGCACCGGGTGACCTGCGCCGTCGATTGCGGCACGGCGGTCAATCCCGGCCTGATCGAGGCGCAGATGCAGGGCGGCGTCGTGTTCGGACTGACTGCGGCGCTGTACGGCGAGATTACCATCGCCAAGGGGCGGGTGCAGCAGAACAACTTCTACGATTACGAGATGGTGCGGATGCCGGCGGCGCCGGTGGTGGATGTCCACATCGTGCCGAGTGCGGAGCCGCCGGGCGGGGTGGGGGAACCGGGCGTGCCGCCGATCGCGCCAGCGGTAGCAAACGCGGTGTTCGCGCTCACGGGGCAGCGGCTGCGGCGGTTGCCGCTTCGCCTCAC
>DAOLIZ010000077.1:11152-12208 GCA_035328285.1 Gemmatimonadales bacterium | reverse complement strand
GGAGGCCCGATGTCCAAGAAAGACGACCAGCGGATAGCCCGGCTGGCCCAGAAGAACGCGGCGAAGATCAAGCCACCGGTGGCGGAACGCGCCGCCCAGTACGACTCCACCCTCCGCCAGAAGCCGGAGGAGATGGACTCCGAGACGCGACGGCTCTTCAAGGAAATGAAGAAGCGGGAGTTCTAGGTGGTATTCGTCCCCACGGTCCCGCCCCGGCGTGAGACCTCGGCGCGCGCCCAGGACCTCGGCCGCCGCCTGAAGGCGGAGGTCGAGAAGTTCGAGGCCCAGTATCCCGGCACCAGCCAGGCGGACCTCCGCGATGCAATCCTCATTGCCATCGGCAAAGCCCCAGTTGCGGAGCCGACCAGGCGACGAATTGCCGCGATGACCGGCGCCGGGGTCGCGGTCTTAGGCGTTCTGGCGGCCCTATTCGTAGGTCGTGGAACGGGCGGCGGAGATTCGGCGGGGTGGCCAGAGTGGCCGATCGGGCTCGCGGTTGGCATTGTGGTTGTCCTGGCAATCAGGTGGCTGAAGCGGCGGTAGCCCGGACACCCCTTCCCTGCTGGCGTCTCCCCGTTCCATGACGTACTATCGGTGCAACCCCCTCAGGAGCGCGCCGATGCCCACCGTCCGCGACCTGCTCGCTCGCAAGAGCGGCGACGTCATCTCCATCGCCCCCTCCGACACCGTCCTCGCCGCCGCCCAGGTGATGAACCAGCACACCATCGGCGGGCTGATCGTACTGGAAGCCGGCGCCCTGCTCGGCGTCTTCACGGAACGGGACATCCTCAGGCGAGTGGTGGCGGCGGGACGGAGTCCGGCGGAGACGAAGGTACGCGAGGTGATGACGTCACCCGTCATCAGCTGCCTGCCGGAGACGAGCATCGAGGAGTGCGGCGCCATCATGAGCGGGAAGCGGATCCGGCATCTGCCGGTGACCGACGCGCGGGGACTGATCGGCCTCGTGACCAGCGGCGACCTGCTGGCCTTCCAGGTGGCGGAGAAGACCGCCACCATCCAGTACCTCAACAGCTACATGTTCGACGTCAGGTAGGC
>DAOLIZ010000077.1:0-11052 GCA_035328285.1 Gemmatimonadales bacterium | reverse complement strand
GTCGACCGGGTGCGCTCGGTCCGCTTCCGCCGTCCCTCTTCATACCAGCGGCGGGTGACCTCGCCCGCCAGCTTCGTGTTTCCGATGCCGAACGCCAGCCCCGTGGCGAGCGCCACGGCGCCAAGAATCAGCGAAAACGCCGTGGTCACGATGTCCTCGGCGACGCCCACCTGCTGCACCGCCATGAACACCGCGATCATCACGACGACGCCCTTCGACACCCGGGCCAGGGTGGGCACCCCCTCCACCTTCCCGGCCGACGCCACGATCAGGCCGCGCAGGAATTCACCGACCACGATGCCGAGGATGACGATGACGATCGCGCTGATGAGCGTCGGCAGGAAGCCGAGCATCAGGCCGAACATCTCGTTGATGCTCTCGAGGCCAAGCGCGGTGCTCGCGAGCAGGATGACCACCAGCATCACGAGCCAGAAGGCCAGCTTGCCGACCGCGTGCACCGGGTCGAGCGACGGTTCCGCCCGCTCCATGACCTCGGCAAGCCCACCCTCCTTGGCCACGCGGTTGAAATTGAGCTTCATGAGCGTGCGATCCACCCACTTCTCCACCTGTCGCGCCACGAAGTACCCGGCCAGCAGGAGCACACCGGCACCGATGATGGCCGGCAGGAAGAAGCTGAGCTGTTCCATCCCGTAGGACAGCCGTTCCCAGAGTTCACTCACGGTGCCACCTCGATCACGAGTTTGCCGAATTGTGCGCCGTCGGCCATGCGGCGGAACGCCTCCGCCCCCTCCGACAGCGGGACCACCGAATCCACCACCGGCCAGAGCCGCCCTTCGGCGGCGTGACGCGCGACCTCCTGGTACTCACGGTCGCCGCCCATCGTGCTGCCCAGGATATCCCACTGGTACCAGAAGAGCTTCCGCACATCGGTCGTCACCATCGGGCCGGTGGTGCCGCCGCAGGTCACCAGCCGGCCGCCCCGAGCGAGCGCGCGCAGCGACTGCTGCCACGTGGCTTCCCCGACGTTGTCCACCACGACGTCGGCGTTGCGGCCGTCGGTGAGGGCGCGGACCGCCCTGGGCACGTCGTCGCGGGCGTGATTGAGCAGGTGGTCGGCCCCGAGCGCGCGGGCACGTTCGAGTTTTTCGTCGGACGAACTGGTGACGATGGCCGTGGCGCCGATCATCTTGGCGATCTGGAGGCAGGACTGCGCCACGCCACCGCCGATGCCCCAGATGAGCACGGTCTCCCCGGCGCGGAGGCGCGCCCGGCCGGTGAGCATGCGCCAGGAGGTGAGCGCCGCCAGGGAAAATCCGGCGGCCTGCGCCCAGGGCATCGATTCGGGCACCGGCGCGAGGTTGGTGGCGGGCACCACCACGAACTCGCCGACGGTGCCGGGGACGTGCTCGCCGAGCAGGCGATAGTTCCGGCACAGCGGCTGCTGGTCGGCCGCACAGAGGGCGCATGCGTTGCACCCGATCCCGGGGTTCATCATCACCCGGTCGCCGGGCTTCCACCCGGTCACCGCCGAGCCCACCGACTCGATGACCCCGGCGGCGTCGCTGCCCACGATATGCGGGAAGGTGTAACTGATGCCGGGGAGCCCGCCCAGGATGAAGAGGTCGAGGTGATTGATGCCCGCGGTATGGACGCGCACCCGCACGTCACCGGCGCGGATCACCTCCGGCGCCGGCACGTCGGTCACCGTCAGGTCTTCCCACCCACCCAGTTTGGGCAGGACGAGTGCCTTCACCGGCTCCTCTGGAAGGAGGCGGAGATGACGTCACCGGACACCGGGAAGGGAAGCGGCGCCAGGTCCGGCGCGAGACCCTTGACCTGGAAGGAGGTGACCGGCGTCGCATTCGGAGCGGCGGCCGGCTGCGCGAGCGTGAAGGCGAGCGTACCACCACCGGGAGCGAGCGCGAGTGAGGTGATGGTGCCGGCCATCGACTGGAGCATGATCCGCTGGCCGTCGCCGGCGCGGATGCGCAGGATATCGCCGCGCCCGGGACGCGTCACCACCACGGCCAGGTCGCCGTTGGGGAAGTACGCCGGATGCGACTCCGCCTCGGGGGTGCGCGTGATGGCCCGCGGATCGGCGCCCTCGTTGCCCATTTCGAAGAGGTCGGGGTTGCCATCGCGCGTGGAGATGAAGGCGATCATCCTCCCGTCGCGGCGGAAGACAGGCGAGCTGTTGGCGCCGCCGCCGATGGTAAGCTGGCGCACTCCGCTTCCGTCGATGTTCATCGCCCAGACCTGCGGCGTGCCGTCGCGCCGCGACGTGAACGCGATGGTGCCGCCGTCGGGTGACCAGGCCGGCTCGGTGTCCTCCTCCGGCGCCGTCGTCAGGCGGGTGAGGTTCTTCCCGTCGGCATCCATGACATAGATGTCGGCGTTGCCGTCCACGGTACCACTGAAGGCGATCCGGGTCCCGTCCGGCGACCAAGCCGCCTCCTCGTTCAGGTTGCCGTCGGCACGCAGCGGCACGAGGGATCCGGCGTCCGCCGGGTCGACCTGGACGATGTCGGCGCCCGCACCGCGGCGCACGCTGAGGAGGAGGTCGTCGGTCACGAAGAGCCGCGCGGTGGCGGCCGTGCCCCACGGGGTGCGGGCGGTGATGGTCGCCCCGCCGACGCTGGCGGCCGACACCACGCCGTCTCGATCGATGGTGGCCACCTCCGGACGGTCGATGGTGAAGTCCACCGCGCTCGCCGGGCCGATCGTGCGACCGTCTGGGTCGAGCAGCGACACGACGAGAGAATCCGTCGCCCCCGGGAGCAGCCGAACCCGGGGCCGCTCGAAGGCGAGTCCGCCGGCGACGACCTCGATGTCCCAGACCGTAGGCTCGAACCCGAACGTCGACATGCCCAGCGTGGTGCGGCCGAGCCCACGCGCGGTCAATTGGCGGGTGGCGGGATCGAAGGTGGCCACGGTCGTGTCGCCCACTACCCACTCATACCCGGCGGCCACCGGTGTGGAATCGGCCGCCAGTGCCTGAAGCACGAAGGCGGTGGTGGCGCCGGGGGTGAGTTGGATCGGCGTGCTGGGCGCTGGCGCCAGCAGGAGCCGGTCGATCGGCGGGTGAACGGTCACTCGCACCGCACGCTGCTGTCCGTAGCCGACCAGGAGCATGTAGGCCTCACCCGGCGCCACTCCGCGCGCCAGACCCTCGCGACCGACGGCCACGATGGTGGAATCGCTGCTTCGCCAGGCCAGTCCGTAGGTCAGCGTCCGACCGCCCTGCCCCGGCACGGAGACCCGCACGGAATCGACGTCGGAAACCGGGAGGACGAGATGATCGGGGGTGACGGCAAGTGAATCGTCGCGGACAACGACCTGCACGGTGCCGGTCAGTCCGCCGAGTCCGGTGCCGATGATCTGGGCCTGCCCCAGTTGGAGCGCCGTGACTTCGCCGGTTTCACTCACCGTGACGATCTCAGGGGCACTCGAACGCCAGTTCACCTGCACCTGGCCGAGCCCCGAGCCCCCAGGCACCACGAGCGCCATCGACACCCGAGCCGATTCGAGCCGGAGCAGCCAGAGCGAGTCGGGAGTCGGCACCAGTCGTGCCCCCGCAGGGAGCACGGGGGTCGGCTCCGGTTGGGGCGGTGGCGGTGGCGGACCGGTCACCGTCACGGCGACGGTGGCCGTTCCAGTTCCGGAGCGCACTTCAATGCTCGCCTTGCCGGGAGCCACCCCGACGACGGTGCCCTCCTTGTCCACGCTCACGACCCCGGCCTTGGACACCGCGAAGCTGAACGTGGGGGCGGTGAGCAGGTTGCCATCGGCGTCGTAGGCGCTGAGAAAGAGCCGTTCCTTCTGGGCCACCTGGAGCCGGAGCTGGGCGGGAGTGACCTGAACCTCGACGGCGGTCTGCCCCCAGAGGAGGGAGGGGAGGGCGAGGAGGATCAGGGGGAGGACTCGGGGGCAGATCACGGGGGGAAAGTAAAGGATGGGCGGGGCCGGAGAAAGGCGGGTCGGATCGCCCTTGGGACCGAGGCAGGGTCTTTCCCGCTGCAAACCTGTTTAAGCTGTTGCGGTAGAAAGGTTTACGGCGGCGGATGCGGTCCCGGGACAGCCGGTCACTTCCGCCAGGACCCACCCGAGACGTCCAGTTTTTCGCCCGGTGCTTGCAGAACCTCCCCCGAAGTGCGAGTAATTAGGGATGAAACTACGCCCGCGCGGGTTGCGCGGTCCGGCGACGGGGGGCGTCGCACCAGCAGGTGGAGGAATAGCCGATGAGTAATCTGGAGATGGGCTGGTCCGGAGCGGGATGGATGGACCCCATGCCGATGTCGCCCCAGAAGGTGCCGACTCCACCGCCCCCGCCTCCGCCGCCACCTGCTCCGCAGGCGGCCTCACCCAAGCAGGTGAAGCCGAAGAAGGCGGCAGCAAAGAAGCCGGCCAAGAAGAAGGCACCGGCCAAGAAGAAGGCCGTGAAGAAGGCAGCGAAGAAGAAGGCGCCCGCAAAGAAGAAGGCACCGGCCAAGAAGAAGGCCGTGAAGAAGGCAGCGAAGAAGAAGACGCCCGCGAAGAAGAAACCGGCGAAGAAGGCCGCCAGGAAGAAGGCGCCGGCCAGGAAGCGGACGCCGGTCAAGAAGAGAGGGAAGTAGATTCCCCCAGCGCCCCGGCCACCCCGGGGCGCTTTTCCACCAACCCCGCTGGCCTCACAGCTGCAACGGCAGAGCGATGCCGGGAAACGCCTTCATGACCAGAGCGACCGCGACCGTCGCGAGCATCTTCCTCAGTCTGACGCTGCTGGGCGCCTGCGCCGAGCAGGGCCCACCGCGCACAGCACTGATGGGCGCCACCATCCTCGACGGCCGCGGGGGCACGCCGCTCCGCGACGGCGTCATCCTCGTGCGCGGCGGGACCATCGAGGCGGTGGGCCCCCGGGAGAATGTCCTCCTCCCCCGCGGCACCAAGCAGATCGACGTCTCGGGCAGCTGGATCATCCCGGGCCTCATCGACGCACACGCCCATGTGGCCCGCTGGGCGCTGCCCCGCTACATCGCCTATGGCGTCACCACCGTGCGTGACGTCCACAACGACCAGGACACCATCTTCGCGATGTCGGAGGCCGCCGACCTCGGCGGTGGCCTGAGCCCGCGGATCTACGTGGCGGGCGCAATGATCGACGGCGCGCCTGCCACCTATCCCAATGCCACGGAGGTCACCGACACCCGCGGCGCGCGGCAGGCGGTCGACCGTCTCTCGGTGGCGGGCGCCCATCTCATCAAGGTCTACACCCGCATCACCCCGGAGCTGATGACCGCCATCGTCGACGAGGCCCACACTTTCCGGATGCCCGTCGCCGCGCACCTCGGGCTGACGGATGCGCTTACCGCCGGCAAGATCGGGGTGACATCGATCGAACACCTGAGCGGCGTGCCCGAGGCGGCGGGACGGGCGGATCCCCTCTTTGCCGCGCACCGGAACGGGTTCTGGGCCGGCTGGACAGCATTTGAACGGAGCTGGGCGACGCTCGACTCCGTCACCCTGACCCGCCTGGCAGGGCAACTCGCGGAGACCAAGGTGACGATGGTCCCGACCCTGGCGCTCCATGAGGTGTTCAGCCGGTTGGACGACACCGCCTCCGCGACGAATCCTGACCTGCTCTCGGTGCCCGCCGCAGAGCGCGAGGCGTGGAACGTGCCCGAGATGGTGACCCGGGCCGGCTGGACGGAAGCCGATTTCGCGGCGTTCCGCCGGGGCCGACCGATGCAGGACTTGTTCGTGAGGGCGTTCAAGCAGGCGGGAGGCCGAGTTGTGACCGGCACCGACGCCTCGAACCAGATGCTGGTGCCGGGCGCGAGCGAGCACCTCGAGCTCGAACTGCTGGTCGGCGCCGGCTTGACCCCGGCCGAGGCGCTGCGGGCCGCCACGCGCGACGCGGCGGCGCTGCTCGGAGCCGATTCGCTGGGGACCCTGGTTCCAGGGAAGGCCGCTGACCTCGTGATCCTGAGCAAGGATCCGCTGGCCGACATCCGGAACAGCCGCGCCGTGACCCGCGTGATGGTGCGCGGACAGCTCATCCTGGCGGATTCGATCCGGAATCGCTGGTAGCGCCGATGCCCCTCGTCCGCCTACTGCTCGGATGGATGGCCACCTGGATGCTCTTCCTGGTTTGGGAGGGGGTGGAAGGGAAAGTCGCCGGCGGCGCCCGTGAGCCGGGGCGCGGCCTGTTGCGCCGGGCGCCGGGCGCATACTTCATCGAGGCGCTCCTCTTCACACTCGTTGCCGGGCTCTGGTTCGCGAGCCTCGGACATGGCGGATGGTGGCTCCTGTTCGGACTGCTCGGGCTGCTGGTCGAATGGGCGGGGTGGATGCGGGTGGCCGACATGGACGACGCCCCCTTTCCCCCGCTGGTGCACGTGCTCCTCGGCGGAATCCGCGGCGCGGCCGCGGGCGGCGTCCTCTCCCTGATCCTGGCGTGAGGCACCCCAACACCGACGCCGCCATCGCGCGGCTGGAAGCATTCTTCGCACCGCGCCGCTCGCGCGCGGCGATCCTGGCACGCGAGGCGCTCGGTCGTCCCGCCCCTGGGGACGAGGCCGCACGCGCGGCGATCATTGCCAGCCTGCAGAGAGGGCTCCGGACCGACGGCAGCGTGGGCGGCGCCGCGCTCCCCACCATCTGGCGCGCCATCGAGTTGATGGAGCTGGGGCATTCCGGACAGGAACCCGGCACCGCGCGGTTCATCACCTGGACGCTCGGCCTGGCGGGCCAACCCGGCGCGTTCGGCGAAGGGTGCCATCCAGCGCGTCACGAGCAGAAGGCGTGCGACCACTACCTGGCGGGCTTCTTTGCTCCGGCACCCGAGACCGAGCGGCTGGCGCCAATCACCCTGCCCTGCGGCAAGACCTTTCGCGCCGAGGCGCAGGCGCGCTTTGCGGTGAGTTGCCTGGCGCTGCGCGCCGTGGTGATGGCAGGCCTGGCCGGGAAGGCGAGCGTCAAGAAGCACTTGATGAGCCTCGCCGTGCTGGCCGACGTCTGGGACGACTGGAGCGGCTACTATGCGCCGGACCTCGTGATCGCGGCCCTGCATCCACTGGCCCTCTCCCCGCCAGTCTACCGGGGCGCCACGCTCAAGACCGCCCGCTTCATTGCGGAAAACCAGCAGGACGACGGCACCTGGCCCAACGCGGACCTCTTCCATGCGCTGCATTCATTGATGGCGGCCGGCACGCCGCCGGCGAAGAAGGCGATCGCGCGCGCCGTGCCGGCGCTGATCGCCATGCAGCGGAAGGACGGTGCGTTCGGGGCGACGGCGCAGGAGGAGCGGGCGTTGATCGGATTGCAGGCACTGCTGCACAGCACGGGAGCGAACTAGCCCCAGCCGCTATTCACCCCATCATCACACGGTCTGCCCCACCCTCCGCCTGTCCGAAGCGTCACGACCCTACTCTCGGATCACGCCGCAATTCTGGGCAATACCCTGATCCGGAGAGTCCCCATGTACCGTTGCCTCACTGTCCCCCACCCTCCACGCGCGGTCACCGTCGCCATCGCACTCGTGACGAGCCTCCTGCCTGCCAGTGGCCTGCGGGCCCAGACCAGCTGGGCCGGGAGGGCGCGCCTGCAACCGGAGCAGTGCGTCGCCGCGACGGGCAATGGGGAGGCGTGGATCCAGCGGGCCATCGCGGCCACAGGCATGTCCCGGATCGAGGGTGCCGTGGTGTTTGAAGGATCGGAATCCAGCATCCAGTTCTACCAGTCCGACCGCCCCTACCCTCCTTACATCGGGGCGACATCGAGCATCCGGTTCACGTTTGACCCTGCGAGCGGAACCGAGCGCCGGCTGACGATGCCACCGGGCGGAGCGCCAGGGCGCAGCGTCCTGATGACGCCGACCGCCGCATTCGGCATCCGTGGCGATACCACCCTGATCCCGATCCCGCGATTCTACGAATTCTACGAGCCGAGCCGCTTCCTGAACCCGCTGGCGGTGCTCGCAGACTGGCGCTCGGAGGACGTGACCGTGGTGGCGACCTGCGACTTCCGGGGCTATCCGCGCGTCGTGTTGTCGCGAGGTCGGACGGGTGAACGGCTCTACCTTCAGACCGGCAGCGCCGTCCCGGTCAAGTACGAGCGGATCGAACCGCACTACCTGTGGGGCCAGGTGCTTGCCGAATATGTCTACACAACCTGGTGGCAGGCCGGACCGGTCATGCTCCCCGTGACGACCGCGCGCTACATCGACGGGGTCGAAGAACTCCACCGCGACCTGGACTTCTCCTCCCAAAGCCTGGGAGAAACGGTGCCGCTCGCCTCCGCCTGGCCTGCCCTTCCCGTGCCCGCCGTGGACCAGCGCGCCAGCACCGGCTGGCTCTCCACTCCCCAGCCGGTTGATACGGTCAGGGTTGGGGACAACACCTACCTGCTCACGACGCCGACCTATACCCATGCGGTGACCATGGCGAAGGACACCGTGTTCCTGTTTGATGCCACGACGGCGGAATGGCGCAGCCAGGCCGACTCCGCATGGATCGCGAAACTCTTTCCGGGACGGCATGCGATGGTGCTGGTGGTGACGGACCTGGCATGGCCGCACATCGCAGGGGTGCGCTTCTGGGCGGCGCGCGGCGCGGCGATCGCCACGCATCCTCTGTCCATTCCATTCCTGACACGGGTGATCGACCGGCGCTGGGAGCTCACCCCGGACATCCGTAACACGACGCTCCCGCAGACCCCATCGATGCTCCCGATCGGCAGCCGCCAGTCGTTTGGCGGCGGGGCCGTGCACCTGGCGCCGATCGATGGCGTGGCCAGCGAGGGGGCCCTGATGGCCTGGCTCCCGTCGGCGAAGTTCCTCTGGGCGGGCGACTACATCCAGTCGGCAACCTCCCCGACCGTCTATGCGCGCGAGGTGATCAGCGCCACCCAGCGCGAGGGGTTCACGCCCGTGCAGGCCGCGGCGCAGCACCTTAAGTTGACCGCATGGTCGACGATTCTCGAGACGAACGCGATGCCGTGATCGCCCGGTGGAGGGCGGTGCAGATGCGTCCCGCGACCGCCGTGACGGTCGTGGGATGCACCGCGCTCGGGCTGCTGACAGGACTCCAGCTCTACCTGGCCCGCGCCGCCGCGAGCGAGCCGACGACGGTGGCGCGGGCATTCACCTATGGAGCCGCCGCATGGTTCCCCTGGGCGGCCGTGGCTCCGGTGATTCTGTGGCTCGGTCGCGTCGTCCGGTTCACCCCGGGGCAGCGCCTCCGGGCCACCGGCGTGCATCTCCTCGCGGGGCTGGCGATGTATGTCCCGCTCACCTGGTTGCTGGTCTGGGTTGGTTTCCGCATGTTTGCGCCGGCCACGGAGACGCCACCGTCCCATCTCGCGATGCTGGGCCAGGCCTTGAGCGGCACCCGCATGCAGATCGGGGCGCTTGTGTATGCGGGCATTCTCGGCACCGGGGCCGCCGAGCGGCTGTTGCGTTCCCTGCGCGAACGGGAAATCCAGAGCGCGCGCCTCGAAGGGCTGGCGGCCAGGGCGCGGCTCGAGACGCTGGCCACCCGCCTGCAACCGCACTTTCTCTTCAACACCCTGCACGCCATCGGGGCGCTGGTCGATGAGGACCCCGCACGGGCCCGCGCCATGCTCGCGCAGCTGGGTGACCTGCTCCGTGACGTCATCGCGGAGCCGGACCGGACCCAGGTGCCGCTGGCCGAGGAACTCGAGCTGCTCCAGCGCTATCTGGATATTGAGCTGATCCGGTTTGGCGATCGACTGCGAGTGGACATCGACGCCTCGCCCGAGGCACGGACGGCGATGGTCCCCCGACTGCTCCTGCAACCGCTGGCCGAGAATGCCCTTCGCCACGGACTGGCACCCCGGGCCGCCGGCGGGATGCTCCGTGTCACCGCCGACGTGGCGGAGGGCCGACTTCGCATCGTGGTGTGGAACGATGGGGTCCCGCTGCCAGTGCACCTGCGGGACGGCCTCGGGCTTGGGACCACGCGGGAGCGCCTCAGCACCACGCACCCGGACGCCACGGTGACCCTGCGCCCGGCGACCCCGTCGGGGGTCGAGGCGGTGGTCACACTCCCGCTGCCGAGGGCCGGGTAATGATGGACCTGACCGCGGTGGTGGTCGACGACGAACCGATCATCCGCCGCGACCTCATCCGAATGCTGGGAGGTATTCCAGGTGTCCGCGTCGTGGCGGAGGCCGGGCACGGCCTCGACGCGCTGGAGCGCATCGAGGAGCACTCACCCGACGTCGTGTTCCTCGACGTGCAGATGCCCGAGCTGGACGGCCTCGGCGTCGTGGCTGCGCTCGATCCAGGCACCGCTCCCCTCATCGTGTTTGTGACCGCCTACGACCGTTACGCCATCACCGCGTTCGATGTGCAGGCGGCGGATTATCTCCTGAAGCCGTTCGACCGCGCTCGGCTGGTGCAGACGATGGAACGCGTCCACCAGCGCCATGCGGCCAACCGCGCGCTCGAGCACCAGCGCGTCACGGAGGCGCTCCAGGCCCGGCGCGGGCCGGGGCACTATCTGGAGCAGATCGCCGCCCGGGGGCCGAAACACATTTCCATCGTGCCCGCGGATGCGATTGAATGGATCGAGGCAGCGGACAATTACGTCCGGCTTCATACCGCCGATGGCCGTCATCTCTCGAGGCGGACCATGAAGGACCTCGAGCAGTTGCTTGATCCGGCGAAGTTTGCGCGGATTCACCGCTCCAGCATCGTGCGCATCGCCGCGGTGCGTGAGTTGCAGCCGCTGGGTGATGGGGACTACGAAGTCCGGCTGGAATCGGGGAGGCAGCTGCTCCTGTCACGCACCTACCGTGCTGCCGTGGCTCACCGATTCGGGGGGATCTCCTGAACCGGCGCTGGTCACGCGACGGGACGTGACCACGCTCGCCTGACCGCTACCCTACTGCCCGCCAGATCCACCAGAGCCCGACCCCGATGCTCCCCATCCCCACGAAGCGTCCGAGCATCCGGCCCCACGTGACCGAGCCTTCCGACGCTCGGCGGAGCGCGGCCGCCGCCACCACCGCATACGCGGTCATGGCCACGATCGTCCCCAGCCCGAACGCCACCAGGTAGCCCAGTCCAACGATCTTGCGGTCCATCAGGGT